>NZ_JBEYVB010000043.1:0-50621 GCF_040643815.1 Micromonospora sp. NPDC047074 | reverse complement strand
GACGCTGCGGGTGCTGGTGGACCAGCAGGAGTGCGACGCGCCGTCGAGCGACGGGTTGTACATGTAGCGCAGCGGGGTGCCGTCGCCGTTGATGTCGATCTCTTCGCCGACCTGGTAGTCGCCGGGGTCGGCGGGGCTGTTGGCGTAGAACTCGACCATGTTGCCGAAGATGTCGCTGGTGGCCTCGTTGAGGCCGCCGGACTCACCGGAGTAGGTGAGGCCGCCGGGCACGACGTTCTCGGTGACGCCGTGGCTCATCTCGTGGGCGGCCACGTCGATGGAGACCAACGGGTTGGCGTTGCCGGAGCCGTCGCCGTAGGTCATCCGGGAGCCGTCCCAGAAGGCGTTGACGTAGTTGTTGCCGTAGTGGACCCGGCTGGGCACGCCCCGGCCGTCACCGAAGATGCCGTTGCGGGCGTGGGTGTTCTTGAAGTAGTCGAACGTCTTCGCGGCACCGTAGTGCGCGTCGACGGCGGCGGACTGCCGGTTCGACGGGGCACCGGTGCCCCACGTGTTGTCGGCGTCGGTGAACGTGGTGCACGTGGAGGTGCCGTTGTTCATGTCGCAGGTGGAACCGTTGCCGCGCAGCGGGTCGATCAGCTGGTACGTGCTGCCCGACAGCGTCGTGTCCACCGTGACCGCACCCGAGTACACACTGTTGCCCGTGCCGGCGACGGCCTCGATCTCGTCGTACGAACCGACGACCTTGCCCGTGGTGGCGTCGGTGATGACGTGGAACCGCGACGGGGTCTGCCCGTCCGGGTGCCAGCCGGTGACCACCGTCTCCCACGCCAACCGGCCCTTGCCGGAACTCGCGTCCACGAACAGCTCCGGGGCACCCACACCGGTGAGCGTCCCGGAGAACTCGGCCCGGGCGGCCTTCTTCGCCGCCGCCGCCGACACCTTCGCAGCAGTGCCCAGGGTCAGCGGCGCGTCCAGACCGACCGACGAACCGGCGTAACCACCACTCGGCGTCGTGTGGATGACGAAGTCACCGCCGTACACCCGCAGACCCTGGTAGGTCCGGGTGTAACGGGTGTGCGCCGCGCCGTTCGCGTCCACCTTGGTGCTGTGCACCCGGTAGGACTCGGCGCTGGTGCCCTGGACGGCACCGGGGTTGGCCTGCAGGACGCTCGCCGCCGCGGCGGCGGGTCCGCCCGGGGCGGGGGCGGCGGCGGGTGCCGCGAGCGTCGGGGTGCCGACGCCGGTCAGCAGACCGCCGGCTAGCAGGGCCGCACCGACGGCGGCAAGGGGTTTCTTCACGTGCCCTCCTGGACAGGAATGCGTGACGGGGGTAGTCACGCATGTAGATACAACGATGCGCCGGCCAAAAAGAGAAGGGGTGATCGGATTTCTGTCGAGGACAATGGCCGTTCGGTGGAATCGACGCTGGTGGGAACCAGGTCGCCGCGCCGAGCGTCCGACGAACATGAGATCAGCTTCGATGGCCGGCGCCCGGATCGCGCTGGCGGCGACGCTCCTGGCCGGCTGCCTGACGCTCCTGGCCGGCTGCGCCGCGGCCGGGCCGGATGACCGGGCGACCCCGCCCGGCCCCCGCCACCCGTCGGTCACGCCGACGGCTGCCCCGCCGCCCCCCGAGGCGACGAGCGCCTCGCGCTCCCCCGGGCCGGCCACGACGACCCGGGTCGTGCTGACCCGCTCGGGCGGGATCGCCGGGGTCGGTAACACCGTGACGGTGGAGCACGACGGCCGGTGGACGGTCGTCGGCCGGGCCGGCGCCCAACGCGCCGGCCGGCTCTCCGACGCGGATCTCGACCGGCTGCGCCGGCTCGTCGCCGACCCCGGGCTCACCGTCGAGGCCGGCCGCCCGTCGGCCCCCACCGCCTGCCGCGACGCCTTCAGCTACCGGCTGAGCGTCGGGGCCGTGGAGACCGGCTACGTGGACTGCCCGGCCGACGGTGCCGCGCCGGCCGCGACCCGTGCGCTGGTGGAACTCCTGCTCGGAGCCACGGGCTGAGGACCGGCACCCGCCCCTCGGCCGGAGTCAGAACCGGTAGTCCGCCGGCAGGCCGGTGGCGCGCAACTCCGGCGGCAGATGGGCGACGTCGTTGACCGCGAGCAGGGTCGGCGGCCCGCCCGAGCGGTAACGGATCACCGTCAGGCCGCAGTTGTGCGCGCCGAACCCCAGCCAGCGCCGCTCCGGCGCGTCCAGCGCGTGCCGCACGAACCAGGCGATCAGGAACGTGTGCGTGACGACCAGATCCCGCCGGTCGCCGTCGTCCGGAGGGGTGGCGAACTTCCGCACGGCCGCCGCCGCCAGCCGCGGCCCGTCGGCCCGCTCGGCCGGCGAGAAGCCCGCCAGCAGCCGGGCGTACGCGGGCGGCAGCCCGACCGGATCGGTGTCGTGCGGCAGGTGGTCGCCGGCCTCCTCGGCGGCGTACACGCCGATCCCGGGCAGGCCGCCGCGACCAGCCCGGCGGTCTCGGCGGCACGCCGCAGCGGGCCGTGGTGGACCGCGTCGAAGGGCACACCGCGCAGCCGCTCGCCGAGCAGTGTCGCCTGCCGGCGGCCCCGGCCGGACAGGCCGCTCTCCGGCGGGTCGACGTGCGGCGGGGTCCCCGCCGGCCGGTCCTGCTCGCCGTGCCGGGCCAGGTAGAGCAGGCGGGTCCCCACGTCGTCCCCCCTCGCACGCGATCGGGAGGCGGGCCGCCGACGGCACGCCTCCCGATCATGACAGTCCGCCGCCAGGTCAGCTCCTCGGAAACATCTGGCCGATACGGATCTTGTTGCCGAACGGATCGCGGATGCCGAAGTCGATCCCGTACGGGCGCTCCATCGGCTCGTCGGTGATCTCGACGCCCTTGGCGACCAGGTCCTCGTACGTCTTGTGCGCGTCGTCGGTGGTCATGAAGAGGAACCCGCCCAGCGCCCCCTTGGTGAGCAGCTCGCGGACCTGCTCGGCGGTCGCCGGGTCCAGCGCCGGCGGGCCGGGCCGCTCCAGCAGGATCTCGCGCTCCGGGTCGCCGGGCAGGTTGACCGTCAGCCAGCGCATGAAGCCGAGGTCCTGGTCGGTGTGGACCTCCATGCCGAGCTTGCCGACGTAGAAGTCGAGGGCCTCGTCCTGGTCGAGCACATAGATCTGGGAGCGGCTGATCGCGTTCATCGTCATGCCGGGAACGCTACGGGGCCACCTTGACCTGCTGCTTATCCAAAACTGACATCCGCTACCCGAAGCTGCTGGGGCGGGTCCACGCCTTGGTGAAGCACACCGGCACGGCGGCGGACGGCGCCTTGCGCCTGCGGTACTCCGACGGCGGCTCCCCGACGATCTGCCGGAACGTGCGGCTGAACGTGCCCAGGCTGGAGAAGCCGACCGCGTAGCAGACGTCGGTGACGTCCCGGTCGGTGTGCAGCAGCAGGTACATGGCCCGCTCCACCCGCCGCCGCTGGAGGTAGCGGTGCGGCGTCTCGCCGAAGGTGGCCCGGAAGGTGCGGATGAAGTGCGCCTCGGAGACGTACGCGATCCGCGCCAGGGCGGGAATGTCCAGCGGCTGGTCGTACGCGCGGTCCATCGCGTCCCGGGCGCGCAGCATGGCCCGGTTGGACTCCTCCGTCGCCCTGCTCACGCCGCTGAGCATAGGCACCCGCGCACCGCCCTTTCGCCCCCGCCGGCCAAGATCGCACAACTTCCTGGAAGTAGTGGCCTCTGAGCGATGGGAAGCCACTACTTCCAGGATCGAGCGCGATTCTGCCGATCGGGCATGAGCGCGCGATCTTGGCGAACGGGCACGAGCCCGGAAATCGTTGGACGCCGTCGCCATCCACGACGATCGTTGGTGCGATGAGACAGGAGGACATCTGGGACGTCGACGCGGCCCGGCGCTACGACTCGCCGGGCACCGGTATGTTCGCGCCCGAGGTGCTGGGGCCGACCGTGGACCGCCTCGCCGAGCTGGCGGGCGACGGGCCCGCACTGGAATTCGCCATCGGGACCGGCCGGGTGGCCGTCCCGCTCGCCGAACGAGGTACGCCCGTCACGGGCATCGAGCTGTCCCGCCCGATGATCGACCAACTGAGGACCAAGGTCGACGAGGCGACGATCCCGGTGGTCGTCGGCGACATGGCGACGGCGGCCGCCCCGGGCAGCTACACCCTCGTCTACCTCGTCTACAACACGATCGCCAACCTGCTCACCCAGGCCGAGCAGGTCGCGTGCTTCCGCAACGCCGCCCGCCACCTCACCCCCGGCGGACGGTTCGTGATCGAGCTCTGGGTGCCCTGGCTGCGCAAGCTGCCACCGGGCCAGCAGGCCGTCGTCGGTCACGTCGAGCCCGGCTACATCGGCCTGGACACCTACGACGTCCTGCACCAGCAGGTCGTCTCGCACCACTTCGAGTTCGACGCGGGCGGGCAGGCCCGGCTGTTCCGCACCCCGCACCGCTACATCTGGCCGGCCGAACTCGACCTCATGGCCCAGCTCGCCGGCTTCGAGTTGGAGTCCAGGCACGCGGACTGGACGGGCACCGACTTCACCGCCGACTCGCCTTCCCACGTCTCCGTCTACCGCGTCCCGCCGCACACCACCGGAGGCCCGCCGCCAAGGCGCCAACCTCGCACGTGAAAGTCTTTTTTGTTTTCCGAGCCTTAACAGGTCTGACGTCTATCAATGGCCCAAGGATCACTGCCCACCACTTCCACAAATCCATGCGGGCCTTGCCTCGCACACTCCAGCACCCATATCGTGAGGCGCGGGCGCACTTGGCAAACTGCCGGGGTTTTGCCCCACCGCAGCCCGCGCAATCCGATGAAAGGGTGGATAAGATGCCGACCGAAAGCCTTCGGGTACCACCAAGAAACCGCAGGATGCGGATCGCCGCGCTGCCGCTCGCATTGGCCCTTGCCGGCGCCGCGGCGGCAACCGGCGCCGGTCCCGCGCACGCTGCCAGCCACATCCCGTGGGACGGAGCGCTGTGCCAGGCGATGGAGAACATCCAGTTCTACAACCTCCAATATGAGCCGAGCTACACCGTGCAGCGGGGCGAACTGATTCGCGTGGACGACTTCATGGGATATAACGAGGTCTGGGCCCAGGGGCACGGCGAGGGCCACACCAGCAGATACTTCTACTGGCGGCACTCCAACGGGGAATTCCGGCTCGAGCACTGCCGATAGGCCGCAATTCTGATGCAATGAAAGGCCACTCGTTTTATCGAGGCGTGGCCGCCGGATTTCGACAAGTCCGGTGCGCGAGACCAGCCCAACCAGGGCGCTTCAGCTTGTTGACGCCGCACTTCACGACGTGCGGCTGCCGCTCGACGACGGGGTCGAAGGTCGGTCGCCGACCGGCCTTCGACCCTCCTGCCGCGGCTGGCGGCCTGGTTGGTCTTGATCGGGATCGTGGCCGTGACACCAGGCTGACGCATCCGTCGGGCACGAGGAGCCCTCGGGGCGGGTCGCGGTCGCTGCCGGAGGCGCCCCTGAACCCGCCTGCCGGCAGACGGGGCGCATCGAGCACGGCCGGGCGTACCCGGCCGGGCGCGAAATGCCCGGATTGAAATGGAGCCCCCGGCCGGGATCGAACCGGCGACATCTCGCTTACAAGGCGAGTGCTCTGGCCAGCTGAGCTACAGGGGCGTGTGGTGCCGACGTCAGCATAGCGACTGACGTCCGGATTTCGACCTCGGCAGGCCCCCCGACCACCGGAAACGTCGCCATCCGGTCAACAGACTCCTTCGGCGGGGTTCGATTGATGTCCCCCCGTGCCCGAGTGACCGGAATGTCTATGCCATCCGTCCCATCCCGTGCGCCCCACCTTGGCAGGTGGCGAAATCCCGTTTACCGTGCAGTGACGCGGACGACATCTCGATCATCGAGAAGTCGCCCGTGGGCCGGCACACCTGTCGCCGGCCGCTCCTTCCACTCGGATCGTCCGGCACGTTCCTGCCGGTGAAAGGAAGCACCCCACCATGGCTACGGTCACCTACGCCAAGGCGTCCCGGATCTACCCGGGCACCGAGCGTCCCGCCGTCAACCAGCTCGACCTGGAGATCGGCGACGGCGAGTTCCTCGTCCTGGTCGGCCCCTCCGGTTGCGGCAAGTCCACCAGCCTGCGCATGCTCGCCGGCCTGGAGGACGTCGACCAGGGCTCGATCCACATCGACGACCGGGACGTCACCCACCTGCCGCCGAAGGCCCGCGACATCGCGATGGTCTTCCAGAACTACGCCCTCTACCCGCACATGACGGTGTACGAGAACATGGCGTTCGCGCTCAAGCTGCGCAAGACCTCCAAGGCCGAGATCGACCGGCGGGTCAAGGAAGCGGCGGCGCTGCTCCAGCTGGAGGAATACCTGAGCCGCAAGCCGAAGGCCCTCTCCGGCGGCCAGCGCCAGCGGGTGGCCATGGGCCGGGCGATCGTCCGCGAGCCGCAGGTCTTCCTCATGGACGAGCCGCTGTCGAACCTCGACGCGAAGCTGCGTGTGCAGACCCGTACCCAGATCGCCTCGTTGCAGGCGAAGCTGGGCGTCACCACCGTCTACGTCACCCACGACCAGGTCGAGGCCATGACCATGGGCCACCGGGTGGCGGTCATGCTCGACGGCGTGCTCCAGCAGGTGGACACCCCGCGGGCGCTCTACGACACCCCGGCCAACGTCTTCGTCGCCGGCTTCATGGGCTCCCCCGCCATGAACATCAAGACCGTGCCGCTGGGCGAGCGGGGCGCGACCTTCGCCGACCTGCAGATCCCGCTCACCCGTGAGCAGGTCGAGGCGGCTCGCTCCGACGGCGGCGACGGCAAGGTGACCGTCGGCTTCCGCCCCGAGGACTGCGACCTGGTCAGCCCGACCGAGGGCGGCATGCCCGTCGTCGTCGAGCTGGTCGAGGACCTCGGCTCGGACGCCAACATCTACGGCCACGCCGCGCTGGAGGGCAACAACGAGCGCTTCGTGGTCCGCACCGACCGGCGCAACATGCCGAACATGGGCGACACCGTGTTCGTCAAGCCGCGCGAGGGCCGCAGCCACGTGTTCAACGCGAGCACCGGCAACCGCATCTGACGTACGACGAGAAAGGGGCGGCCCGCCATCGGCGGACCGCCCCTTTCCGTGTCTGCGGATCAGCCCTCGGCGGCCCGGCGGCGGGCCACCTCGGCGAGCGTGACGGCGGCGGCCACGCTGGCGTTGAGCGACTCGACGTCGGAGACCATCGGGATGCTGACCGTGAGGTCGCACGTCTCGCCGACCAGCCGGGAGAGCCCTCGCCCCTCGGAGCCCACGACCACGACCAGCGGGCCGACGGCGGCCTCCAGGTCGTAGAGGTCGGTTTCACCGTCGGCGTCCAGGCCCACCACCAGGAAGCCGGCGTCCTGGCAGGCCTTCAGCGAGCGGGTCAGGTTGGTCACCTGGGCGACCGGCACCCGCGCCGCCGCGCCGGCGCTGGTCCGCCAGGCGGTAGCGGTGATCCCGGCGGCCCGCCGCTCCGGTACGAAGACGCCCTGCGCGCCGAAGGCGGCGGCGGACCGGATCACGGCGCCGAGGTTGCGCGGGTCGGTCACCCCGTCCAGCGCCACCAGCAGCGGGGCGGCCTGCTCCAGCGCCGCCGCGACGAGGTCCTCGAAGGGCTCGTACGCGAACGGCGGCACCTGGAGACCGACGCCCTGGTGCAGCACGCCGCCGGTCATCCGGTCCAGCTCGGCCCGGCTGACCTCCAGGATCGCGATGCCCCGGTCGGCGGCCGTGCGGACGATCTCGTTGACCCGGTCGTCGATCTCGATGCCCTGGGCGACGTAGAGCGCGGTCGCCGGCACCTGGGCGCGCAGCGACTCCAGCACCGGGTTGCGCCCGACCAGCAGCTCCGGGGTGTCCTTCGAGGGGTTGGACTTGCGGCCCGGGGCCACCCGGGGACCGCCGCGACCGGCGGCGGGGCGACCGCCCCGGCCGCCCGTACCGCGCCCGCCGCCCGTGCCACGCGCAGCCGTCGGCGTGCCCCGGCCGCCGCCCCGGCCCCACGTGGTGTCCTTGCTGCCCGGCTGGCCGATCTTGGGGGCGCGCCCCTCCTCGGCCGCCGCCCGGCGCTCCTTCTCCTGCTTCCAGGCGGTGCGCTGGGGCAGCTTCTCGGTGCCCGAGTAGGCCTTGTGCCAGGGCCGCTCGTCGGCCGGCAGGGTCTTGCCGCGCCCGGCGAGGGAGTCCTTGTTCTTGCCGCCGGAGCCCTTGGGGGCTCCCGCCTTCGACGTCAGTCGCCGGCCACGGCGCTGCGAGTTGCCGGCCATCAGTCCTGCTCTCCAATAGTCCAACGGGGGCCCTGGGGGGTGTCCTCGACCACCACGCCGGCCTGCTTGAGCTGGTCACGCACGGCGTCGGCGGCGGCCCAGTCCTTGCGACCGCGGGCCTGGGCGCGCTGTTCCAGGGCCAGCGCGACCAGCGAGTCCACCACGCCGCGCAGGTCGTCCGCGCGGCCGCCACCGGTCCACGCCGGGTCAAGGGGGTCGACCCCGAGGATATCCAGCATGGCGCGGGCCGCGGCGAGCGCCGTGCGGACGGTCACATCGTCGCCGCCGGTGAGCGCGGTGTTGCCGTCGCGGACCACCTCGTGCAGGACGGCGAACGCGGCGGAGGTGTTCAGGTCGTCGTCCATCGCCGCCGCGAACGCGCCCGGCAGCTCGCCGAGCTGGCCGGCGCCGACGCGCTCGACGGCCCGCTGCACGAACCCCTCGATCCGGCGGTACGCGACGGCCGCCTCGCGCAGCGCGTCCTCCGAGTAGTCGATCCGGGAGCGGTAGTGCGCGGCGGCGTAGTAGTAGCGCAGCTCCACCGGGCGCACCCCGAGCGAGTCGACGTACGACAGGTCGAGGGCGTTGCCGAGCGACTTGCCCATCTTGGCGCCGCCGATGCTGAGCAGGCCGTGGTGCACCCAGTAGCGGGCGAACGGCAGCCCGGCGGCCTGCGACTGGGCGATCTCGTTCTCGTGGTGCGGGAAGGTGAGGTCCAGCCCGCCGCCGTGGATGTCGAACTCGGCGCCGAGGTAGCGCCAGCACATCGCCGAGCACTCGATGTGCCAGCCCGGGCGGCCCCGCCCCCACGGCGACGGCCAGTAGGCGTCGGCCGGCTCGTCGGGCTTGGCGCCCTTCCAGAGCGCGAAGTCGCGCGGGTCCCGCTTGCCGCGGTCGGGAGCGTCCCCGGCCGACTGCATCGCGTCCGGCGACTGCCCCGACAGGGAGCCGTACGCAGGCCACGAGCAGACGTCGAAGTAGACGTCGCCCGAGCCGTCGGTGGCCGGGTAGGCATGCCCGTCGGCGATCAGCTTGGCGATCAGCTCGTGCATCTCGGGGACGTGCCCGGTGGCCCGCGGCTCGTAGGTGGGCGGCAGCACGTTGAGCGCCCGGTAGGACTCGGCGAGGACCAGCTCGTTGGCGTACGCGATCGACCAGAACGGCCGACCCCGTTCCACCGCCTTCACGAGGATCTTGTCGTCGATGTCGGTCACGTTGCGGATGAAGGTGACCTCGTAGCCGGCGGCGAGCAGCCAGCGGCGCAGCACGTCGTAGTTGACGCCGGAGCGAAGGTGACCGATGTGCGGTGGAGCCTGGAGGGTGAGACCACACAGGTAGACCCCCACCTTGCCGGCTTCCCGCGGGACGAAGTCCCGCACCGATCGGGTGGCGGTGTCATACAGGCGTAGCGTCACCGTACAAGGGTAGCCGTCCACGCTTTCGGGGGTCGCCCGGAGCCGGGTCGTACGCTGCTGGTCGTGGATACGACGGCGCGGGGTGGGGAGACGGCGCAGACGCTGGACCGGGGGCTGCGACTGTTGCACCTGGTCGCCGACGCGCCGGGCGGGCTGACCGTCACCGAGGCGGCGACCCGGTTGGGCGTCGGCCGGGCCGTGGTCTACCGGCTGGTCGGCGCGCTCGCCGCACACGGCATGCTGCGCCGGGACGGCGACGGCCGGCTGCGCCTGGGTGCCGGGGTGCTACACCTGGCCCGGCGGGCCCAGCCGCTGCTCGCCGAGGGGGCACTGCCCGCACTGCGCCGGCTGGCCGAGCAGGCCGGCGCGACCGCGCACCTGACCGTGGTCGAGGGCGGCGAGGGGGTCGCGCTCGCCGTGGTCGAGCCGAGCTGGACGTCGTTCCACGTCGCGTACCGGACGGGGGCGCGGCACCCGCTGGAGCGCGGCGCGGCCGGGCGGGCCATCCTCGCCGGGCGCGCGGGCGCTGCCGGCCCCGTGAGCACCGCCGGGGAACTTCAGTCCGGGGCGTACGGCGTGGCCGCCCCGGTGCTCGGGGTGCCGGGTCTGGAGGCGAGCGTCGGGGTGGTGGCGCTGGCACCGTTGGACGCCGAGTTGGTCGGCGCGCAGGTCCTGGCCGCCGCCACGGCCGTCGCCACCGCCCTCTCCTGAGCCGCCAACCTCTCCTGAGCCACCGCACGCTCCTGACCGGCGCCGTCTCCTACCACATCCGCCGGTCGCGGGGGCGGTTGTCCACAGTAGGTGTCCCGGGCGGCGGCACCGGTTGTCCACAGGGATGTCGGGACCGCCCGACCGGCGGGCACGCTGCTCCCATGCCATCTCCACCGCACCGGCCCAATCTCCTCGCCTGGCAGGTCTTCCGCGGCTCCGACGCGATCCGGCAGGGCCTGGTCACCGAGCACCAGCTGCGCAGCTCGGCCTGGCAGCGGCTGCGCCACGACGTCTACGCCGATGCCCGGCTGGCCCGCGATCACGCCCTGGCCTGTCGGGCCGCCGCCCTGCGCCTGCCACCCGAGGCGGTCGTCGCCGGCCCCTCGGCGGCCTACCTGCACGGCGTCGGGCACGCCGCCTCCTTCACCGACGACGTGCACGTCATCGTCCCCAGGGCGATGCGGCTCGGCCAGCAGCGTGGCCTGCGCGTCCACTCCACGGGTCCGGCCATGTCGCCGCGGGCGCCCGCCCGGGCCGATCGCGCGAGCGGTGGCCTGTGCGTGGCGACCCGTCCACCCGCGACAGGCCTGAGCGTGGCCGATCTCCGGACCGCCGGCCTGCCGGCCAGCACGGATCCGGCCACGGCGGCGTGGGAGACGGCGGTCTGGTTGGAGCCGCTGCGGGCGGTCGGCATCGTGGACACGATGCTCAGGCAGGGGCTGACCAGCCGCGACGCGCTCGCCGACATCGCCGGCCGAAACGCCGATCGGCCCGGTGGCCGCCGGGCCCGCTGGGTGTTCGGGTTGGCGGATCCGGGTGCCCGCTCCCCGGGCGAGTCCGAGCTGCGGGTGCGGCTGGTGCTGGCCGGGCTGCCCCGCCCGGCGGCCCGGCATCCGATCCGCGTCGCTGCCGGCCTGGTCCTGCACGCCGACCTGGCGTGGCCGGCCTTCCGGGTCGCCGTCGCGCACGACGGGCAGCAGGCCGAGGCCGGCGGCGGGGATCTCGACCGGATCGCCCGCCTGGTCGGTGCCGGCTGGCTCGTGCTGCCCGTGACCGGCCGTCGGCTGCGCCACGACTTTCCGGGTGTCCTGCGCGAGGCCCGCGCCGCGCTCGCCGGCCGTGGCTGGCGACCGTGACCGGGTCGCGCCGGTCCCGGTCCGCCAGGCCGTCCGGCCGTTGCCGGATACGCGAAGGGCCCGGCCGAGAGTGTCGGCCGGGCCCCTGCTGTCCGCCGTTACGGGCGGGCGTTGGCCTTGACCGGAGTCTTCACCGCCGCGTACGCGTCGACGATGCCGTATCCGTAGAAGCCGTTGAAGTTCAGGCCACCCGCGCAGTACGCGTCGTACGAGGCGTCACGGCCCTCGTTGGCGTACGACTGGAGGCGCGGCTCCGGGCAGGCGCGCTCGGCGGCCGTCCGGTAGAGGTGCTGCTCCACCAGCTTCGGCGCCATGCCGAAGCCGCCCTGGCGGTCCTTCTTGCCGTGCTTGCTGACGATCAGCGCGGCGACGCCGGAGGCGTGCGGGGCCGCCATCGAGGTGCCCTGCAGGTAGGTGTAGTAGCCGCACTCACCGTTGGCCTTGCACGCCTTGAAGACCGTCTGCTCGAACCCGGCGACGATGTTGCCGTCCGCGTCGACCGACCCCTCCTCCTGGAGCACCTTCTTCGGGTACGTCGAGAGGATCATGTTGGCGTCGGTGCGGTGGGTGGGCGTGCCGAAACCGTCGCGGAACCAGCCGCCCGGCGCGGCGACGGCGGTCTGCTCGGTGCCGTAGTTCGAGAAGTCCGACTTCTTGCCGGACGGCCCGACCGCCGACACGCTGATCACGTTCGGGCCCTCGGTGGGCAGGTCCCAGCAGCTGTCGTTGTCGATCTCACGCGGGTAGGGCGCGGTGTCGCCGTAGTTCGGGCTCGACACGTCGGTACGCGGGTCGCCCAGGTCCTCGTGGTTGTTGCCCAGCGCGCCGACCAGGGTGACGCCCCGGCTGTGGGCGAAGTTCAGCGCCCGCTTCATGGCCTCGATGGTCGCCCGCTGCTCGGCCTGGTGCTCCGGGGAGTCGGCCGGGTTGGCGGTGCAGTTGTAGAGCCACGGGTCGACGTAGAAGGACATGTTCACCACGTCCAGGCCGACCCTGCCGGCGTGCAGCAGGCTGTTGACCACCGGCTCCAGGAAGAAGTAGCCGGCGTCCTGGCCGCCCTTGAGCTCGACCAGGGAGATGTTCGGGGCGACGCCGGACAGGCCGAAGCCGTTGGCGGCGGCGCCGATGGTGCCGGCCACGTGGGTGCCGTGCCCGCCGTCGTCGGTGCCGACCGGGTCGAGGCAGCTCGCCACCTCGCACTCGCCGTCGATCTCCGCGATGTCGGGGGCGAAGTTGCGGGACAGCGCCCAGTTGAAGTTCGGCGCGATGTCCGGGTTGCTGGCGTCGACGCCGGTGTCCAGGACGCCGACGGTGACCCGGCGGTCGCCCGGCTCGACCTTGCGGGCCTGGTCCGCCCGGATCATCTCCAGGCCCCAGAGCTTGTCGTCCAGCGGGTCCAGCTTCTTGCCGCGCTGGGCGCCCGCGCCCTTGGCCGCGGCGGCAGCCAGCAGGTGTTCCTGCTCGACCCGGTCCAGCTTGGGCTTACGCCCGATCACCTTCTGCTCGGTCGCGCCGATCAGCGCCGAGGCGGCGTTCGCCTTCGTGGCGAAGTCCGCCCGGTCGCTGGTCACCCGGAACATGCCGACCTCGTCGGACCGGGAGACCACCGTGCCGCCGGCCGACCGGATCGCGGCGATGGCCGCGTCCGCGGAGACGCCGGCCTCGGCGACGACGGTGAAGGTACGGGCACTGCTCGGCTCGGCACTGGCCGGCACGCTCAGGCCCGTCACCGCGAGTGCCAGCACGGTCGCGGTCGCGACAGCACCGGCGGTGAAGCGCTTGCTCACCACATCGGATCCTCTCGTTGTGGGACGTGGCAGCCATCAGACAGCACCGGAGCGCTTTCCGCCAGAGCAGCGTCGGCAATGACGCGAATCTGATTTTCATCCGCAATGGATCACGCCTCAGTGCGGGCCGTTCGGGTCGTCACGGCAGGGCCGGCTCGGTGGGGCGCGGCTCCGGGCGGTCCTCGGCGCGGGGAGCACGCAGCTCGTCGATGCGTACCAGCGCGACCCCGGAGACGATCAGGGCACCGCCGAGCAGTTGCACCACGGCGGGCAACTCGCCCAGCACCAGCCACGCGATCAGGACGGCGAACATCACCTCGGTCAGCCCGACGAACGACGCCAGCCGGGCGCCGAGGATCCGGGCGCCCGCGATCCCGGCGAGATACGCGACGACGGCGGCGACCAGCGACAGGCCGGCGATCGGCACCAGCCAGCTGGTGTGCTGCCCGGCGAACGTGACCTCACCGAAGGTGGCCCGCAGCGGCAGCACCCCGACCACGCCGAAGAGCAGCAGGACGGCGGCGCCCACGGCCATGCCGCCGCTGGCCATGGCCACCGACGGCAGTCCCTCGTCGACCCGCCCCGCGAGCACGAAGTAGCCGGCGAGGCCGACCGCCGCCCCGAGCCCCCAGAGCACGCCCACCGGATCGAGCCGACCGGCGCCGTTCAGGTCCAGGACGAAGACCAGCCCGGCGAGGGCCGCCACCGAGCCGGCCACGGTCAGCCGGCGGGGACGCTGCCCGTGGACCAGCCACATCCAGACCACCACCAGGATGATGCCGAGATACTCCAGCAGCAGCGCGACGCCGACCGGCAGGTAACGGACCGCGTTGAAGAAGCAGACCTGGGCGGTCGCGACCCCGAGCAGTCCGAAGACGCCGATCGCGGCCAGGTTGCGGCGCAGCACGTGCCACCTGCCCCGCAGGGACAGCGCGGCCGGGATCGCCAGCACCAGCGCGGCGATGCCGACCCGGGCGATCACGGCCGACTCGGCCGACCAGCCCGCGTCGATGAGGGAGCGGGCGAACGTACCCGACGTGGCGAAGGTGACGGCGGAGAGCAGAGCGAGGCCGAGACCGAGCCCGGCGGATGGTTGACGCATCGATCCACTCCCAGTGTCATGAGCTAAATGCCGCTATGCTGATGACGCTAGGCCGGCATGTCGACAGGAGTCAAGTTGCTTTTCACCCATGACACGGAATGCTCCCTGACCGCCGCCGCCGCGCTGGTCAACACCGATGCCCGCGAGGGTGAGGCCCTGCCCGACGTCGCCGCCCTGGACGCGTTCTACATCGCCCACGCCTACACCGGCCGGCACGAGCACACCGCCGACGAACTGCGGGCGGTACGCCGGCTGCGGCCCCGGCTGCGGCGGATCTGGCACGCCGGCACCGACGAGATCGTCGCCATCGTCAACGGCCTGCTCCGCGAGTACGACGCCCTGCCGCAGCTCATCACCCACGGCGACGAGCCGTACCACTTCCACGCGGTGCCGCGCGACGCGCCGCTGGCGGCCCGGATGGCCGTCGAGGCGGCGATGGCGATGGCGGACCTGGTACGCACCGGGGAGCTGGGCAGGCTGCGGATCTGCGACCACCCGGGTTGCGAGAACGTACTGGTGGACCTCTCCAAGAACCGGTCCCGCCGGTTCTGCGACGCGGGCTGCGGCAACCGCGCCGCCGTCTCCGCCTACCGCGCCCGCAGGGCCGCCAGCCGGAGCTGAGCCGACGGCGCGCGCCCGTCCGGGCCGGGACGGCGGCTTCGACACGGAAACGGTGAGGTGCCGCCCGGGCAGACCGACCGCTGCCGCGTCAGGATTCGGTTGCGCGCGGGGTGGTGGCCAGCGCGGACCGGAGCCATTCCCTGTCGAGCTGCCCCATCTGTGCGACCGCAGGCCGGACGCCGGCGGGCACATCGTCGACACGGCAGGCACCGTCAGCACCTGGGAGGTCTCCGAGCGACCCCACCGACCGTCGACGTCTCCGAGTGCTCACCGTCGGCGTCTCCGAGCGGCCCCACCGAACGTCGGCCCAGCGCGAGCTCACCACGAGTCGGGAGTCGTAGCGCTCTGGTCCTGTGCACGGGGCAGCTCGACAGGCGCACCACAGCATCTCGCCCAGCCGGATGGGCGCCCTGACCCGCCCGCCGCAGATCCCGCGGCTCAGGGGTGGGTCATCCGGAGCAGGTCGAGCGCCTCGTCGAGCTGGGTCTCGGTCAGCTTGCCCGAGTCGACATGCCCCCGGGAGATGACCACCTCGCGGATCGAGACCTGCTTGGCCAGTGCCTCCTTGGCGATCGAGGCCGCCTCGTCGTACCCGAGGTAACGGTTGAGCGGGGTGACGATCGACGGTGAGCCCTCCGCGTACGCCAGGCAGACCTCGGCGTCCGCGACCAGGCCGACCACCAGGCGGTCGGCGAAGAGCCGGCTCGACGCGGCGAGCAGGCGCACCGACTCCAGCAGGTTGCGGCCCATCACCGGGAGCATGACGTTCAGCTCGAAGTCGCCCTGGGAGCCGGCGAACCCGACGGCGGCGTCGTTGCCGATCACCTGGGCGCAGACCTGCCGCATCGCCTCGGCGACCACCGGGTTGACCTTGCCGGGCATGATCGACGAGCCGGGCTGGAGGTCGGGGATGCGCAGCTCGCGCAGCCCGGCGCGGGGGCCGGAGCCCATCCACCGGATATCGTTGGCGATCTTGTAAAGGCCGACGGCGATCGTGCGCAACTGGCCCGAGGTCTCCACGAGGGCGTCCCGGGCGCCCTGCGCCTCGAAGTGGTTGCGCGCCTCGGTGAGCGGCAGCCCGGTCGACTCGCGCAGCTTGCCGATCACGGCGGCGGCGAAGCCGAACGGGGTGTTGATCCCGGTGCCCACCGCGGTGCCGCCGAGCGGCAGCTCGGCCAGCCGGGGCAGCGCCCCCTCCAACCGCTCGATGCCGTAGCGGACCTGGGCGGCGTACCCGCCGAACTCCTGCCCGAGGGTCACCGGGGTGGCGTCCATGAGGTGGGTCCGGCCGGCCTTGACCACGGTCTCGAACTCTTCCGCCTTGCCCTCCAGCGCCTCCGCGAGGTGGGCGAGCGCGGGCAGCAGGTCCCGCGCGACGGCCTCGGTGGCCGCCAGGTGGATCGAGGACGGGAAGACGTCGTTACTGGACTGCGAGGCGTTCACGTCGTCGTTCGGGTGCACGTCCCGGCCCAGTTCCCGGCCGGCCAGCGTGGCGATGACCTCGTTCGTGTTCATGTTCGACGAGGTGCCGGAACCGGTCTGGAACACGTCGATCGGGAACTGGTCGTCGTAGCCGCCGTCAGCCACGTGCGCCGCCGCGGCGGCGATGGCCGCGGCCACGTTCGCGTCGATCACGCCCAGCTCGCCGTTGACCTCGGCCGCCGCGCCCTTGATCTGCGCCAGCGCCCGGATCTGGGCCGGCTCGATGCCCCGGCCCGAGATCGGGAAGTTCTGCACCGCGCGCTGGGTCTGCGCCCGCCACAGCGCCTCGGCGGGCACCTCCACCTCGCCCATCGAGTCGCGTTCGATCCGGTAGCCCGTCGCCTCTGGAGTCGTCACGCCCACCATCCTGCCGCGCCGCGCGCCGACGTGCAGATGATCGCACCGAGCACGGGAAAAGGGACCGGGCCGGGCGGCACCCAGAAGTTACGATCATCGAACTCTGACACCAGCGGAAAGGTCCACCTTGCCGAACATCCACGGGGGCTCCACCGGGCGCCGGCGCGCCCGCCGGAACGCCCTCGCCACGACCCTCACCACCCTCGTCACCACCGCGGCCCTCGCCGGAGCCGGCCACCCCGCCGTCGCCGACGCCAACACGCCGCCCGACGTGCCCAGCCAGCTCACCGTTGATTGGAAGCCCTGTGCCGACGGCTTCACCGTGGGCAACACGACGCCGGTACTCACGGCCGAGCTGACCGACTCGGACGCGGTACCGCCATACGTGGCACAGGTCCGCGCGACCTTCGCCTGGTGGCCGGTGAACCAACCGACGCAGCGGACCGAATCGACGACGTTGCACGCGAAGGCTGCCCCGGCCGTGTTCCAGTACCAGGTTCAGGCCGGCGCGTTCGTCGACGGCGGCACGTACGCGTTCCAGGTGCGGGCGACGGACAGCACCGGCGCGATCTCGGCGTGGTCCGCGGAATGCCGATTCACTGTCGACGTGACCGCCCCCGCCCACCCGACGGTGGGCTCGACGGACTACCCGGACGACGGCGGGTGGCACGGCGGGCCCGGCCTCCCCGGGCAATTCACCCTCACGGCGAACGACACCACCGACACGATCGGATTCTGGTACGGCCTGTCGAGTGGGCCCGCGACGTACGTAGCCCTCGACCAGCCCGGCGGCTCGACGACCGTGACCGTCACCCCGACCGAATCCGGGCCGAAAGCTCTCGTCGTCACAGCGGTGGACCGGGCGGGCAACCGCTCGTCCGCCACGACCCACGAATTCCGGGTCACGGACACCAGCCCGACGGTCACCGACGGCAGCCCGACCGCCGGGTACGGCCAGCCGCGCACCCTGACCTTCGCCCCACAGATGGCGGGCGTGGTGGAGTACACGTACCGGCTCAACGACGAGCCGGAGCAGACCGTCGCCGCGACCGCTGACGGCACGTCCACGGTCACCATCACCCCCACCAAGCCGGGCTACAACGACGTCTACGTCCGCAGCCGGACCGCCGACGACGTGCCCTCCGGTGAGCGCCGGTACCGCTTCTACCTGGCCACCAAGCCGACGGTCACCTCCGTCGAGTACCCGCTCGGGCGGACGGGGGCGCCAGCCGGAACGCCCGGCACGTTCGTCTTCCGGCCAGGAATGACCGGGGTCGTGGAGTACGTCTACTCGTTCGACAGCCAGCCCGCCCAGACGATCGCGGCGGGTGCCGACGGGTCGGCGTCGGTGACCTGGACGCCGACGACGGCCGGGCCGCACCGGATCACCGTCCACACGGTCACCGCCGCCGGAATCCAGTCGGAGGCCCTCATCGGCGCCTTCGCCGTCGCCAGGAGGACCTGACCGCCGGCCGATCACGTACGGCTATCCGGCCGGCCGGGGGGTCTCCACCCCGGCCGGCCGGGCGGACCGGTCGGGTCAGCGGCGGCCCACGGTCAACACCGGCTTGGGGGCCGGCTGGTCGTGCAGGCTGGCTGCCGTGCTAGCCCACTCGCGGGCCAGGATGGCGAAGACGAGTTGGTCAGCCCACTCTCCTCTGAACAGATAGCTCTCGACATGGCGAGCTCCACCGTTCCGATGACCTCGGCGTCGGTGGCCACGGCCAGAGTCAAGCAGTCGCCCTCAGCGCGTAGCGCGTCCTCACCCGCCATGGCGAGCACCGACGATCGCGACTCCTGGCGAGTACGCGGCTCGGCGAGCGTCCAGCGGAAGACGTCCGGTCGGCGCTGCCACGAGCACACGTCATCGAGATCATCCAGCGTGATCGGACGCAAGGTGAGTCGCGCGGTACGAATCGGCTACGTCGGTCGGAACATGCAGCGATATCAGGCAGTCTGCGTGGTGGGCTGGCCCGTCAGCGGCGGCCGACCGTCAGCACCGGCTTGGTGACCTCGGCGAAGAAGTCGTTGCCCTTGTCGTCGACCACGATGAAGGCCGGGAAGTCCTCCACCTGGATCTTCCAGACCGCCTCCATGCCCAGCTCCGGGTATTCCAGGACCTCGACGTGCTTGATGCAGTCCTGCGCGAGCCGGGCGGCCGGGCCGCCGATCGAGCCGAGGTAGAAGCCGCCGTGCTGCTGGCAGGAGCGGGTGACCTGGGCGGACCGGTTGCCCTTGGCGAGCATCACCTGGGAGCCGCCCGCGGCCTGGAACTTCTCCACGTACGCGTCCATCCGGCCGGCGGTGGTCGGGCCGAACGAGCCGGACGCGTAGCCCTCCGGCGTCTTGGCCGGGCCGGCGTAGTAGACCGCGTGGTCGCGCAGGTACTGCGGCATCGGCTCACCGGCGTCCAGCCGCTCCGCGATCTTGGCATGCGCGATGTCGCGCGCCACCACGAGCGGGCCGGTCAGCGAGAGCCGGGTCTTCACCGGGTACTTCGACAGCTCGGCGCGGATCTCGTCCATCGGCCGGTTGAGGTCGACCCGGACCACCTCGGACGCGTCGAGCGTCTCGTCGGTGACGTCGGGCAGGTAACGCGCCGGGTCGGTCTCGAGTCGCTCCAGCCACACGCCCGACGGGGTGATCTTGGCGACCGCCTGCCGGTCGGCCGAGCAGGAGACGGCGATCGCCACGGGGCAGGACGCGCCGTGCCGGGGCAGCCGGACCACCCGTACGTCGTGGCAGAAGTAGCGCCCGCCGAACTGCGCGCCGATGCCGAAGTTGCGGGTCAGCTCCAGCACCTCCGCCTCCAGCTCCAGGTCACGGAAGCCGTGCGCGGTCATCGAGCCGGAGGTGGGCAGCGCGTCGAGGTACTTGGCGCTGGCGTACTTGGCGGTCTTCAACGCGTACTCGCCGGAGGTGCCGCCGATGACGATGGCGAGGTGGTAGGGCGGGCAGGCCGACGTGCCGATCAGCCGCAGCTTCTCCTCCAGGAACTGCATCATCCGCGTCGGGTTCAGCAGTGCCTTGGTCTCCTGGTAGAGGTACGACTTGTTGGCCGAACCGCCGCCCTTGGCCATGAAGAGGAACTTGTACGCGTCCGGGTGCCCGTCCGGGTCCTCCGCGTAGATCTCGACCTGGGCCGGCAGGTTGCTGCCGGTGTTGCGCTCCTCCCACATGGTGAGCGGGGCGAGCTGCGAGTAGCGCAGGTTGAGCCGGGTGTACGCCTGGTAGACGCCGCGCGAGACGGCCTCGGCGTCACTGCCGTCGGTGAGCACGTGCCGGCCCCGCTTGCCCATCACGATCGCGGTGCCGGTGTCCTGACACATCGGCAGGACGCCGCCGGCCGCGATGTTGGCGTTACGCAGCAGGTCGAGCGCGACGAACCGGTCGTTGGGCGAGGCCGCCGGGTCGTCGATGATCGACCGCAGCTGGGCCAGGTGCGCGGGGCGCAGGAAGTGCGCGATGTCGTGCATCGCCTCGGCGGTCAGCGCGGTGAGCGCGGCCGGCTCCACGGTGAGGAACCGGCGGCCCCCCGGACCGTTGACGACGTCGACGCCCTCGTCGGTGACCAGGCGGTATTCCGTCTGGTCCGGACCGGTCGGCAGCAGGGGAGCATACGAGAACGCGGCGGCACTGCTCATGAGCGGAAAGCCTAGGGCAGAAGGTTCGATCAGTCCCACCCGCCGGGTGGGTCCTGGGACGACGCTCTCACCCGTCGCAGAGTTCCCGCTTCGGGCCGCAGCTGTCCTCCGGTTCGGGAACCCCTGCCGTGCCACCGGGGCCGGGCACGCCACCGTCGCCCGTCCGGCCGGGGGCGACGGGCGCGCCGCCGAAGCGGACGTACCCGATCTCCCGCCCCTCACCGATGACCATGCCCTGCGGGCCGACGGCGAGGGCGTTCGCGGAGGTACGCAGGCTCGCCAGCTCCCGCCCGGTACGCGGGTCCACCGCCACCAGCCGGGACGGCTTCTCGTCGGCGAGCACGGCCGCGTACGGGGTGAGCGCGGCGCCCGCCTTCGCCCCGGCCGGCCGGGTCCACCGGACCCGGCCGGTGCCCAGCTCACGGCTGGCGACCGCGCTCTTGTCGGCGGTGCGGACCAGGGCGTACCGGTCGTCGACCGCGAGCAGCTTCTCCCCGGGGGCGGCGGTGAGCAGCAGCCGCCCGTCGTAGCCGTCGAGGACCGCCTCGCGGGCGTCCGGGGCCACCCCGATCAGCACGCTCCGCGCGCCGTACGGATCCTCCCGCTGTACGCAGCCGGCGCTGTCGGCGGTCCGCAGGTTGACCCCCGTCCGCTGCCACGCCTCCCGCCCGGTCGCGGGGTCGCGGCCGGAGATGGCGAAGTAGCAGGCGCCGTCCTGGGATCGGGCGGTGATCCGCAGCAGCCGGCCGCCGACCACCGACAGTCGCTCGTCCCGCCCGGGCTCGACGTCCTGGAGCACCCGCCCGGTGGCGGTGTCGAGCACGTGCACCCGGCCGTCGATGGGGAAGCCGAGCAGCGGCGGCACGGGCTCCGGGCCCGCCACCTTCTCGTCGATCCGGACGGCGTCGAGCCGGCGGGTGCCGAGCAGGCCCGGGTTGTCGCCGAGCAGGCCGCTGCGCACCCCGGGCACGAAGGCCGTCCACAGCGGGGCGGTGCCGCGTGCGTCCCAGGCGCTGATCGTGCAGTCGGTGGCGGCGACGCAGCGGGCGTCGAGCAGCATGTTGCGGTACGTCCAGACGGCCACCGCGTCGTCGTCGCGTCGCCGCGTGGCGCCGGTCGCCGGGTCCAGCACCTCGTACCCCTTGACGAGCAGCTTGCCCACGACGACGACGGCGTCCCGGTCGCCGCCGGCCGCAGCGGCCCAGTCGGCCTTGCGTTCCCACAGTTGGGTGCCGGTGGCGAGGCTGCGCGCCTCCACCCGGGTGCGCTGCTCGACCACCACGACGTCGCCGGCGATGGTCACGCTGCGCGGGGTGCCGCCGACGCGCTGCTGCCAGACCACGTCCGGCTCCGAGATCGGCTCACTCCGGTCGACCCAGTCCCACATCCCGGGGAACGGATTCCACACTCCGGTCGCGGCGAGCGCGACGACCACGATCAGCGCGAGCAGGAACCCGCCACGCCATCCCCGGAGGCCGCCCGCCTTCGCCACACGCACACGGTAGCGACGACCGCCGAACTCCCGCGCTCCCCCACCCCGTGTCGCCGCCCTTTTCTCTCCGCCCCAGGTGTAAGGAAGGGCCCCCTGTTATCGCTTTCTGTAGAGGAAGGGTCCCTTCCTTACAGCTCGGCGGCGGAGCGGACCAGGGGGAGGGTGCGGTAGGGGATCTGTTCGGCCAGGGCGATGATCGTCGAGGCGCGGCGGATGCCCTCGTACGAGACGATCTGGTCGATCACCCGCTGGAGGTCGGTGTTCGAGCGGGTCACGATCCGGCAGAGCAGGTCGCTGGAGCCGGTGATGGTGTGCGCCTCCAGCACCTCGGGGATCGCGGCCAGGTGCGCGGCGACCGGGTCGTGCCCGTGCCGCTGACTGATCTCCAGGGTGACGAAGCTGGTCACCCCGAACCCGATCGCCGCCGGGGAGATCTCGGGCCCGAACCCGCCGACGACCCCCCGCTCGACGAGCTTGTCCAGCCGGGCCTGCACGGTGCCCCGGGCGACCCCGAGGCGCCGGGAGCACTCCAGCACCCCGATCCGCGGCTCCTCGGCGAGCAGTTCGATCAGCCGCGCGTCGAGGGCGTCGAGCTGTGCAACCTGACCAGCGTTCATGCCGGTACACCCTACTGAATGCGCAACCTGACCAGGGTTTCATCCGACAGTTGCCCAGTACGGCGCCGCACCGCGATCCTCACGGCAGAGGCAACGAAGCACAGGAGCCGACCAACGGCGGCGGCCGGACCGGCCGACCGGTACTTGAGGGAGACCGCGATGACCCAGGCGATCGACCGACCCCACGCGACCGACGACGTCGACCTCGACGTGCTCGTCGGCGCCGTCGACCACGACATCAGCCGCGACCCGTTCCCGGTCAGGGGCCTCGACCACGTGCACTTCCTGGTGGGCAACGCCAAGCAGGCCGCGCACTACTACTCCACCGCGTTCGGCATGACCTGTGTGGCGTACCGGGGGCCGGAGCAGGGCTACCGCGACCACGCCGAGTACGTGCTGACCAGCGGCTCGGCCCGGTTCGTGCTGACCGGCGCGGTCCGTCCCGGCGCCGACGGCTCCGAACACGTCGCGAAGCACAGCGACGGGGTCAGCGACATCGCGTTGGAGGTGCCCGACGTCGACGCCGCGTACGCGCACGCCACCGCGCAGGGCGCCACCGGCCTGGTCGAGCCGCACGACGTCAGCGACGAGCACGGCACCGTCCGGCTGGCCGCCGTCGCGACGTACGGCGACACCCGGCACACCCTGGTCGACCGGTCCCGTTACACCGGCCCGTTCCTGCCCGGCTTCGTGGCCCGCGGGCCGATCGTGGACCGGCAGCCGATGATCGACGCCGGCATCCAGCCGAAGCGCTTCTTCCAGGCGGTCGACCACGTGGTCGGCAACGTCGAGCTCGGCCGGATGGACGAGTGGGTCGAGTTCTACAAGCGGGTCATGGGCTTCTCCAACATGGCCGAGTTCATCGGCGACGACATCGCCACCGACTACTCGGCGCTGATGAGCAAGGTCGTCGCCAACGGCACCCGCAAGGTGAAGTTCCCGCTCAACGAGCCGGCGATGGCCCGCAAGAAGTCGCAGATCGACGAGTACCTGGAGTTCTACCAGGGCCCGGGCGCCCAGCACATCGCCGTCGCCACCAACGACATCCTGGCCAGCGTCGACGCGATGCGCGCGGCCGGCGTCGACTTCCTGGACACCCCCGACTCGTACTACGACGACCCGGAGCTGCGCGCCCGGATCGGCCAGGTGCGGGTGCCGATCGAGGAGCTGAAGGCCCGCAAGATCCTGGTGGACCGGGACGAGGACGGCTACCTGCTCCAGATCTTCACCAAGCCGGTGCAGGACCGCCCGACGGTCTTCTTCGAGCTGATCGAGCGGCACGGCTCGCTCGGCTTCGGCAAGGGCAACTTCAAGGCGCTCTTCGAGGCCATCGAGCGTGAGCAGGAGAAGCGCGGCAACCTGTAACACTGACGGCGTGACGCAGCCACCGACGTACCCGACGCCGCCGGCTGGTGGGCCCTCGCCCGCCGCCGGCGGCTTCGCGCCGCCTTCCGGTCCCGCCAACCAGGCGTACGCGGTGCCGCCGCAGTACGCCCCACCCGGTCAACTCCCGCCGCCCGGCTGGACTCCGCCCCCGGGTTCGGTTCCGCCGCCCGGCTGGGCCGGGCCGCCCCGCCCGACGGTCGCCCCGAACGGCCAGCCCTTGGCCAGCTTCGGCGACCGGCTGCTCGCCGCGCTGATCGACGGCGCGCTGAGCGCGCTGGTGGCGATGCTCCTCTTCCTGCCACCCTTCCTGATCCTGTGGTGGGACATGATGACCGAGCTCACCCGGACCAACCCGGACGGCACCCTCGCCGAGACCGACCCCTCGTCGTTCCTGACGGACTTCATGCTGCCGATCCTGCTGCTCGAACTGGGCCTGATGGTGGTGATGATCGGGCTCTACTGGCTCTACCACGTGGAGTACATGAAGCGCACCGGGCAGACGTTCGGCAAGCGGGTGATGAAGCTGCGGATCGTGCCGCTCGACCCGGCCGCCACGCTGGACCGCCGGATGGCCGGCAAGCGGTACGCCGTGCAGTACGTCGCCGCCATGCTCCTGCCCGGCCTCAGCTACCTCGACGGGCTCTGGCAACTGTGGGACAAGCCCTGGCAGCAGTGCCTCCACGACAAGTTCGCCGGCACCGTCGTCGTTAAGGTGTCTGCGTGAACGAGCGCAGCGAGGCCAGGCCATGAGCATCGGACCGGGCTGGTACGTCGACCCGGCCGATCCGGACACCCGGCGCTACTGGGACGGTGAGGGCTGGATCGGCGCGCCGATCCCCGTCGACGCCACCCCGCCCGAGGGTCCGCCGCCACCCGAGCCGCCGCCCACACCCGCCCCGGAGTCGCCGGCGGCCCCGGTCTCCGCACCGGGCGCCCCCGCGGGCCAGCCGATACCGGGTCAGCCCACACCGGGCCAGCCCATGCCCGGGCAGCCGTACCCCTGGCAACCGTCGCAGGGGCACGGCCAGCCGCAGGGCCCGCCGCCCGGCTGGCCGGCCGAGGGTTGGCCCGGGCGTCCGCCGGAGCCCCGCCCGCACGGGCTCCCACTCGCCGGCTTCGGCGCCCGGCTGGTCGCCCGGCTGATCGACTTCGCCATCGTCTTCGCGCTGAACGCGGTGGTGAACGGCTGGTTCGTCTGGCGGCTGATCGAGGAGGTCACGCCGTACTGGCGGGAGGTGTTCCGGCGGGCGATGGCCGGGGACACCTCCACCGAGGGGCTCCCCCAGCCCAGCGAGCAGGCCGGCGGCCTCCAGATCGTCATCCTGCTGATCGCCACCGCGCTCTGGCTCGCGTACGAGGTGCCGCCGATGGCCTCGGGCGGGCAGACCTTCGGCAAGCGGCTGGTGGGCGTCAAGGTGGTGCCGATGAGCGCGGACCAGCCGCTCGGTTTCAGCCGGGCGCTGCGTCGGTGGAACACCCTCGGCCTGCCCACCCTGCTGTGGTACTGCTGCGGCCTGGGCCTGCTGCTCCAACTCGTCGACGCCCTGTCCCCGCTCTTCGACCACCCGCTGCGTCAGGCGTTGCACGACAAGCGGGCACAGACCGTGGTGGTCCAGCTTCCCCGCACCGCCCGGCCCGGGAACACCGCCCCGAAAGACCGGAGCACCGGTAACGACCGGGCCACAGGGCACGACCGGACCGCAGGCAACGACCGGAGCAGCCCCGACGACCGCACCGACCCCCCGGGAGGCACCCCATGACCGATCCCGCACGTCAGCAGCCGGAGCTGCGGCTGACCCGCGCCGACCTGGACACGCTGCCCAACTACGTGCCCGGCCGCAGCCCGGCCGACCTCGCCCGCGAGCTGGGGCTCCCCGAGGCGATCAAGCTGGCCAGCAACGAGGTGCCGTACGGGCCGCTGCCCGGCGTGGTGGAGGCCGTGGCCGAGGCCGTCGCGGGGGTGCACCGATACCCGGACATGGGCGTGGTCGCGCTGCGTGAGGCGCTGGCCGAGCGGTACGGCGTGGACGCCGACCGGATCGCCACCGGCTGCGGGTCGGTGGCGCTGGCCGAGCACCTCGTCCGGGCCACCTGCCTGCCCGGTGACGAGTTCCTCTACGCCTGGCGCTCCTTCGAGGCGTACCCGATCATCGCGGCGACCAGCGGCGCGACCAGCGTGCGGGTGCCCAACGACGCCGGGCACGGGCACGACCTGGCGGCGATGGCGGCGGCGGTGACGGACCGGACCCGGCTCGTGGTGGTCTGCAACCCCAACAACCCCACCGGCACCTCGCTGCGCCGGGCGGAGCTGGACCGGTTCCTCGACACGATCGGCGAGGACGTGCTGGTCGTGATCGACGAGGCGTACCGCGAGTTCGTGACCGACCCGGAGGTGCCGGACGGCCTCAGCTACCTCGACCGGCCCAACGTCGTGGTGCTGCGGACGCTCTCCAAGGCCTGGGGCCTGGCCGGCCTGCGGATCGGCTTCCTGGTCGCCCAGCCGGCGGTGGCGGCGGCCGTACGCAAGGTCGTCACGCCGTTCTCCAGCAACATGGCCGCCCAGGCGGGCGCGCTCGCCGCGCTGGCCCAGGAGGACGAGGTGCGGCGGCGGTGCGCGCTCGTGGTGGCCGAACGCGACCGGGTGACCGAGGCGCTGCGCAAGCTCGTCCCGGAGGTGCCGGACAGCCAGGCCAACTTCGTCTGGCTGCCGCTGGGCGACCGGGCGGTGGACTTCGGCAAGGCGTGTGAGGCGCGGGGCGTGATCGTCCGGCCGTTCGCGGGCGACGGGGTGCGGGTGACCATCGGCACGCCGGCCGAGAACGACGCCTTCCTGGCCGCGGCGGAGTCCGCGCTGGCCTGAGCCCGGGCCGTCCGGTCCGGTCCGCCATCCCCTCGCGGACCGGACCGGACGGCTCAGGCGGCCGTCGCCGACTGCCGGAGCCGGGTCCGGCGGCGGTACGCGTAGACCGCGAACAGCACCAGGACCAGCCCCGAGGTGGCCAGCCCTCCGGTGAGCACCTGGTCGGAGCGGTCGACGGCGCTGGCGGCGACCGGGACGGGCCCGAAGGTGACCGGGCCGGCGGCGGAGCGCTTCGTCCAGCCGCTGGCCAGGTCGAGCTTCGCGGCCCACGGCCCGTCCGGCAGCCGACGGTCCAGGGCCACCCGGACGGTCGTGCTGCCGTTCAGCGCGAGGGTGCCCGCCTCCACCTTCACCGGCCCGACCGCGAGCCCGCCCGGGCCCTCGGCGAGCCGCAGCTCGCCGGCCAGGTCGAGGGCCCGCTTGCCGGTGTTGCGCACCTGCGCGGTCAGGACGGGGGTTCCGTCCTTCTCCCGCCCACCGGCGAGCGGGCCGATCTCGAAGCCGGAGGGCGGCTCCCCGCCCGGCCCGACGGAGAGGTAGACCCGGATCCCGGCCCGGCCGACGTTGCGCACGTTCCGTCCGTCCACGCCGGCGACCTCGGCCCAGATCACCGCGTACCGCTCGCCGGCCTCGGCCCTGCGCGGCACGGCGATGGTGACCAGGGCCTCGACCTCCTCGCCGGGGGCCAGCGTCTCCTCCGCCGGCTCGACGTCGATCCAACTGCTCAGCTCGTTCTCGGTGCGGTCCGGGGCGAGGACGAACCCTTTCTCCGTCACGTCGGCGGCGGCGGCGTAGAGGGCGGCTGTCCGGCGGACCTCCGAATCGTTCTGCACCACGATCCGCCGCTTGATCGTCGTGCCGGGCCGGACGTGGTCCACGACGTACTTGTGCGCCCGGGTGTCGTCACGCCGGTCGACCGGGGCGTCGAGCAGCCGTATCCCGACCGTCGTCGCGGGTCCGCTCGGACCGGGCTGCGCCGAGGGACGGGGTGAGCCGTCCCGCCCGATCGGCTCGACGGCCGGCACGTCCGCCTCGGGGACCTCCGGCTCGGCGAGCACCGGCGGCTGGCTGGCGTACGCCGACACGGGCCGCGCGGCCGACGCCGGCACCCCGGCCGTGACCAGGACGGTCACGACCAGGGCAAGGGCGCGGGCGCGGTCATGCCACCGAATGGGTGATCACTCCCGTGTAGGTGCCGCCGACGGCGGTCGCCGGTACGGCGATCCGGACGTCCGGGGCCCAGGCGACGGAGTTGTTGCCGCTGCCCGACGTCTTCGAGAAGGCGGTGCGGGGCGCGCTCAGGCTCACCGCGTCCGTCTGGGTGGGCTGCCCGGGCACGACGGTGCCGGTGCCGGTGACGGCGGTCGCCTGCCCGGACCAGTACTCGACGAGGGCCGGCGAGATGGTCTCCTCGGCCGTCCCGCTGCCGGTGGTGAAGGCGCTGGACGACACGGTGGTCACCCAGGTGGCGGCGAGCGCGGCCCGGCTGTCGGTGACCTTGACGGTGCCGAGTTCGCCGGTGAGGACGCCGCCGGAGAAGACGGAGCCGAGGTTCACCGCCGGGGGAACGCTGATGTTCAGGTCGGCGGTCGCCACGGTGAAGGTGACGACGGTGTCGCCGGTCGGCGCGGCCACGGCGGGCGTCGCCAGGGCCACCACGGCGGCCGCGGCGGCTGCGGCGACAGGCAGGGCAAGAAGTGGCTTCTTCATGCGGTCACGCTATTACCTACAGACGGCACACTAAGGCCCTTTCCAGACAAACCACCCATCAAGCGACAGAGTGGGTGATGGTGCCCCGATAGGTTCCGCCGACGACCTCGACGGGGATGGCGATCCGGACAGTCGGCACCCAGGCCACGGTGTTGTTGCCGTTTCCGCCGGTCTTGCGGAACGCCTCGCGAGCGGCACCCAGGGTCACCGCCTGTACGGCGGTGAGCTGCCCGGGCACCAGCACCCCGCCACCGGTGCTGCGCACTGCCGGGCCGGACCAGTACGAGACCTGACCGTTGGCGATGGTCCGCTGCGGGCCACCCGCGCCGGTGACGAAGACGGTGGCGGAGACCGTGGCGACCCACGCGTTGGGGTTGACCGGCCCGCGCGAGTCGCGCACCTCGACCGTGCCCAACTGACCGGCCAGGATGCCGCCGGCGAGGCCGCTGCCGAGGCCGACCGAGGCGGGCACGGTGATGTCCACCCCCACCGTTCGGGCGAGCCGGACGGTTCGAGCGGCCGGCGCGGCGTCGGCGGGCGACGCGGTGACAAGGATCAGGATCGCGCCCAACAGGGCGGCCAGGAGACGCACAGGTGGGACTATAGGTAACTTATGCCCGTTTTGTCGAGAACCCTGCCCGGTCCGGCGTTTCACGTCGCCGCGAAGATCACCGGCTCGGAGGTGAGGTAGTAGCGCTGGTCGTCCCCGGTCGGGTCGACCGGCTTACGGAGCCGTTCCACGGCCACGAACCCGTCGGCCGCGTACGCCGCCCCGGGCGCCCAGCCGATGCCGTCCGAGCCGGCGTTCAGCGCGAACCAGGACCGCTGCGCCCCCGTCGCGGGATCCAGCGTCACCAGGTCGTTCGTCCCGGTCAGCAGGTGCACCCGATCGGCCTGCACGGCGACCAGCCGCGCCTGCGACAGGCCGGAACGGCGCCACAGCTCCGCGCCCGTACGGGGCGCACGGCCCACCGCCGCCCCGTCGACGACCGTCACAGCCGTACCGCCGACGAGTTCGGCGTCCGGCCGGTCCAGGGCCGGGGCGGCGACCGGCTCGCCGGCACCGAGCAGCCAGCCCCGACCCGTGTCGTCGCCCGGCGCGGCCGTCCGCAGCCCGGTGCAGCCGGTCCGGCCGGTCCCGCACCCCACCGGGGTCGCCACCAGCTCGTCGCCGGCACCGGGTGGCCGCCAGCGGAGGCCCACCGCGCCGGTCACGGCGTCGCGGAACTCCACCACGGCCGGCCCCGCGCAGGAGTCGACGGTGATCAGGTGCCCGGACGCGCTCGTGCCCGCGACATCCCGGCAACCGGTCGCGTCCTCGCCGGGCGGCACCGTGACCGTGGTGTGGGACCGCCACAGCTCACGGCCGTCAGCCAGGTCGACGGCACGCACGTGCGCCGCCCCGGCCACCACCACGGTCTGCCGGCCGTCGGGTGCCCGGGCCACGAAGACGCCCCGGGGATCCCAGACCATCGCCGCCCCTGTGCGCCGGACCGCCCGGTCCCCGACTGGCGCCGGCCCGTCCGCCCGCCAGGCGACCTGGCCGGTCCGCGCGTCCAGGGCCACCAGCCGCCCGTCCGACCAGCGGGTGACCACCGTCGTTCCGCTCGCCACCACCCCGTCCAACGCCGCCGGCCAGCGGCGGTACGACCAGTACGGGGTCGTCCGGTGCCGCCCGTCGACCGGCCGGTCCGCGTAGACCTGGCGGTGGGCCGCGTAGACGCGCAGCCGGCCGTCCACGACCAGCGGGGCGACGGGCAGCCGGCCGACCACACCGGGACTCGGGGTAACGGCCGGCGGATACCCGGCCCGGGCGGGCGTGCTGACTTCGGCGGGGGCGAGTACCCGGTACACCGTCGCCGCGACGGCGGCCGTGGCGAGCAGCGCCGCGACCGCCACCGCGATCCGCCGCCGGCCCTTCGGGAACCCCATGCCGCACCTCCGCCCGGCACCCTACCCAGCGGTGCCTGCCGGAGCCCTGTCAGGCCGCCTCGGTCGCGCCGGACGCCGCGGCGGCGGCCAGATCAGCGAGGTCCCGCCGCAGCGCGCGCTCGACCGCCCGGGCCGCCAGCCCACCGAGCAGCAGCGCGACCACCCGGCCGTACGGGGCCGTCGGAACCGACTCCTGCTCGACGGTGACGGCCGTGCGGCCCCGAGGCCGCCGATCGACCGGGCGTAGCGTCCAGGTGATGCGGTAGTCGACCCCGGCGCCCCGGGAGCCGAGCACCAGCCGCCGGGGCGGCTCGGCACCGAGGACGACGAACTCCTCGACCAGCGCCGTGCCGTCGGGTTGGGAACGGGTCTCCCGCCAGGTCGTGCCGGGGCCGAACGGGCCGGGGGTGAGGACCTGCACCGGGCCGGTGAAGCGTCGGGTGCGGACGGTCAGGTCGGTCAGCAGCCGCCAGAGGTCGACGTCGTGCGCCTCCACCAACTCCGTGACCGCCACCGTCGACATGCCACCTCCCGTGGCGTCGACGGTACGCCGAGTGAGCACGGATCGGGGCCCCGGAACGGAATTTCCAGCACCGGGGCCCGATCCGCGGGAACGAACGCCGGTCAGCGACCGAACTGGCCGGCCCGGATCGCGCCGACGAAGGCCGTCCACCCGGGCGGGCTGACCGCCAGCGTGGGGCCGGCCTGGTCCTTCGAGTCGCGTACCCCCACCACGCCCAGGACGTCGACCAGGTTGTCCGCCACCTCCACACAGAGGCCCTGGTCGTTGGAGCGGCTGCTGGTGCGCCAGACCGCGCCCGGGAAATCGTTCATCGTCGTTCACCTTCTGTCGTCGGTACGCCAACCGGCGGCCGGGCCGACCGGAAGGGGCGACCGGCCGGCCCGGCGCGGCATGGCGACGGCATCCGAGACGATCAACGAAGTCGCCGGCCCCCGGATCGCACCATCTGTGCGACCGGGGGCCGGTGATCGAAAAAGTGGGTCAGCGGGCGGCGAGAATCTTCCCGCTCACCTCGCCCAGGGCGATGGTGGTGCCGTCCGGGCCGGGCGCGGTGGCGGTGATGGTCACCGTGTCGCCGTCCTCCAGGAACGTGCGGGTCTCGCCGCCGGCGAACTTCACCGGCTCGGCCCCGCCCCAGGTGAGTTCCAGGAAGGAGCCGACCTGCCCCCGCTCCGGCCCGGAGACGGTGCCCGAGGCGAAGAGGTCGCCGGTGCGCAGCGAGGCGCCGTTGACGGTGAGGTGCGCCAACTGCTGCGCCGGCGTCCAGTACATCGTGGCGAACGGCGGCTCGCTGATCCGCTCGCCGTTCCACTCGATCGACAGCCGCAGGTCGAGCCCGAGGTGCGGCACGTCGCGCAGGTAGTCGGCGACCGGCGGGTCCTGGTCCGGGGCGGGGACGAAGGCGTCGCCCAGCGCGTCCAGCGGGGTCACCCAGGCCGACACCGAGGTGGCGAAGGACTTGCCGAGGAACGGGCCGAGCGGCTGGTACTCCCAGGCCTGGATGTCGCGGGCCGACCAGTCGTTGACGAGCACCACCCCGAAGACGTGGTCGGCGAAGTCGCCGACCGGGACCCGGTCGCCCAGCGCGCTGGGCACGCCGACCACGAAGCCGACCTCGGCCTCGATGTCGAGGCGTACGGACGGGCCGGTGACCGGGCCCTGCGGGGTGGCCCGCTGCCCGCTCGGCCGGACCACCGGGGTGCCGGAGACGACCACCGTGCCGGCGCGGCCGTGGTAGCCGATCGGCAGGTGCTTCCAGTTGGGCAGCAACGGCGGCTGGCCGGGGCGGAAGATCTGGCCCACGTTCGACGCGTGGTGCTCGGACGAGTAGAAGTCGACGTAGTCGGCGACCTCGAACGGCAACACCATCCGGGCCTCGGCCAGCGGCACCAGCAGCGGCTCCACCGCCGGTCGGTGGACGGCGTCGGTGAGCAGCTCGGTCACCCGCTGCCGGACCGACGTCCACTGCGGACGCCCGAGGGCCATGAAGTCGTTCAGGCCGGGCCGGCGCAGCGCCCCGGCGGCCAGCACCAGGCCGGCCTCCTCAGCACCCGCCAGGTCCAGCACGAAGTCACCGATCCGTACGCCGACGCGGGGCTCGCAGTCCCCGTGCCGGAACACCCCGTACGGCAGGTTCGTCACCCCGTACGGCGAACCCTCGGCACCCGTCACCCAGGTCATGCGTCGAAGCCCCCGTTCACCAGCCCCAGCCGGATCAGATCGGTAAGTGGTTCCAGGATGCTGCACGAGCCGAAGCCGATCCACAGCGGGCGCGGGGCGCCCAGCCGGGGCTCGACGGGCTGCACCAGCGGGCGCGGGTCGGTCGCGGTGAGCAGCTCGGCGACCCGGGCCACCCCGGCGCCCCCGGCGGCGGCGAGGGTCGCGGCGAGCACGTTGACGAAGCCGTGGTGGGTGAACCCGGTCTCCGGGTCGAGGTGCCGGACGGCCTGGTGCAGCCCGGCGGTCAGCTTGAACGGCAGGCCCCGGTCCCGGCAGGCGCAGATCACGGCGGCGAGCTCCGCCGGGGTGGGGAACAGCTCGGCGGCCAGCCCACCGGTGCGGAACTTCGCCGCGACCGGCGCCCCGTCGGCCCGCGCGGCGGCCAGCGCGTCCAGCGCCCCCATCAGCCCGAACGTGAGTGGCACCTCGGCGTAGACGGTGTCGAGGGCGGCCGGTCCGGCACCGGCACGGCGGGCCAGTGCCACAAGCGTGGCCAGGCCGGGCAGCGGGTCCTCGCCGCGCTTGGCGACCGCCGCCTCGATCTGGCGCACCCGGATGCGCGGGTCGGCCTCGGCGCGTACCCCGTCGAGCCGGTCGAGCGGCACGTCGCCGATCACGCCGACCGCGATCCGCTCGTCGGCGCCGAGCAGGCCCGCCAGCTCCGGCAGCCGCGTGGCCGGGACCAGGAGCGGGCCGACCAGGTCGGCGTACCAGGAGGTGCGGTGCCGCCGGTGCGCGGCCACGGCGTCGGGCAGCGGCGCGCTGCCGGGCGGGAAGACGGCGGCGTCGTCCACGAGGCCGTCGAGGAACGCGGGCACCTGCGTTGACACGAGACAAGAATGTACGGGACGCTACGAGGAACGGACAACAGTGTCCGATTATCGGACACTGTTGGGCCTTCATCGAACACTGCTGGATCGGTGGACAGGACGAACCGGGAGGCGAGATGCCGTACTACCGCAGCGTCGGCGAGGTGCCGCGCAAGCGCCACACCCAGTTCCGCCAGCCCGACGGCAGCCTCTACGCCGAGGAGCTGATGGGCCAGGAGGGCTTCTCCTCCGACTCGTCCCTGCTCTACCACCGGCACGCGCCGACCGCGATCGTGGCGGCCGAGGAGTTCACCCCGCCGGCGTTCACCCGGGTGCCCAACCTGCCGCTCAAGCCCCGGCACCTGCGCACCCACAAGCTCGACGGCACCGGCGCAGACCCGGTGCTCGGCCGGCGTTACCTGCTCGCCAACGACGACGTGCGGATCGCGTACGTGCTGGCGGACCGCCCGTCCCCGCTGTTCCGGGACGCCACCGGCGACCACTGCCTCTACGTCGAGTCGGGCACCCTGCGGGTCGAGTCGACGTTCGGCGTGCTCGACGCGGGGCCCGGCGACTACGTCGTCATCCCCACCTCGACCATCCACCGGCTGGTGCCCACCGGCGACGCGCCGGTCCGGCTGCTCGCCGTCGAGGCGGCCGGTCACATCGGGCCGCCCAAGCGCTACCTCTCGGTGCGCGGGCAGTTCCTGGAGCACTCCCCGTACTGCGAGCGCGACGTCCGGGGGCCGGACGCGCCCCTGCTCGTCGACGGCGAGGACGTCGAGGTGCTGGTCCGGCACCGGTCCCGGGCGGCACGCCCGGACGGCAGCGGCACGGCCTGGACACGTCACACCTACGCCAACCACCCGTTCGACGTGGTCGGCTGGGACGGCCACCAGTACCCGTGGGCCTTCTCCATCCACGACTTCGAGCCGATCACCGGGCGGATCCACCAGCCGCCGCCCGTGCATCAGACCTTCCAGGGCCCGAACTTCGTGATCTGCTCGTTCGTGCCCCGCAAGGTCGACTACCACCCCGACGCGATCCCGGTGCCGTACAACCACCACAACGTCGACTCCGACGAGATGCTCTTCTACACCGGCGGCAACTACGAGGCCCGGCGCGGCTCCGGCATCGAGCAGGGCTCGATCTCGCTGCACCCGTCCGGCTTCACCCACGGCCCGCAGCCCGGGGCCGCCGAGCGGTCCATCGGCGCCGACTTCTTCGACGAGCTGGCCGTCATGGTGGACACGTTCCGCCCCCTGGACCTCTGCGACGCCGCGGCCGACTGCGAGGACGACGGCTACGCCTGGACCTGGGCGCGCCGCCCCTAGACCGTCGTACGGGACAGCACGGCGATTTCGGCGGCGGCCGCCGTGACGATCGCGAGCACCAGCGGCCACGGCGTGCCGACCAGGGCGTAGAGCAGGATCAGCGCCGGGGCGGCCGCCGCCGCGTAGACGGCCAGCGCCAGGACGCGGTCGGAGCGGAGCAGGCCCGGCAGGATGGTCCGGGACAGGCCCGGCAGCCGGGCGGCGAAGCGCCAGACCACCAGGGCCCCGCCGAGCGCCGCGAACGCCGCCGCGACCCGGGACACCCCGGGGCTGCCCGGGGCCATGCAGGCGATCAGCACCGCCGTGATCATCGTCCAGCCCGCGCCGTAGACCACGAGCTGCCGCAGGCCGAGCGAGATCGTCCGGCCGGAGTCCACCCGGCCGGGGCTCATCGCCGCGGCCTCGGCGAGATGCTCCAGCGCCTCGCTCCAGCGCCGCTGCTCCAGCCTCAGCACCCCGATGTCGTGCCGGGCCTCGGCGAGCTGCGGGTCCAGCCGCAGCGCCTCCCGGTAGGCCCGCTCGGCCAGGTCGAACATCTGCATGTTGGCCGCCACCAGCCCGAGCACCAGGTGTGCCTGCGGGTTCTCGGGGGCCAGCTCCACCCCGCGCCAGGCCGCGTTCAGCGCCGGCTGCCCGTTGCGCGAGCCGGCCAGGATCGCCGCGGCGCTGCTCTGGGCGTACGCGTCGTCGGGCCCCAGCGCCAGGATGCGGTCGGCGGTACGGGCCGACTCGGCGTACTCCTCCAGGTCGGCCAGCGCGAGGGCACGGGCGACCAGCGCCGGCACGCTCTCCGGGGCGGCGGCGACAGCGGCGTCGGCGGCGGTCAGCGCCTCCCTGGGCCGGTCGGCCGCGAGGTGGACCCGGGACAGCATGGTCAGGGCCTCGGCGTTCGCCGGGTCCAGGGCGACGGCGTAGGAGACCTCGGCGGCGGCCTCGTCGTAACGGCCCAACTCGGCGAGGAGCTGGGCGCGCTGGAGGTAGCCGTCGGCGGCGGAGCGGTCGGAGGTGGCGTCGCTGGACATCGCGGCGAGCCTAGGCGGCCGGAGCCTCGTACACCAGGGCCACCGCGATGCCGGTGAGGCCCTCGCCGCGCCCGGGGAAGCCGAGGCCGTCGGTGGTGGCCGCGGAGACCGTGACGGGCGCGCCGACCGCCTCGGAGAGCACCCGCTGGGCCTCCTCGCGGCGTGGCCCGATCTTGGGCCGGTTGCCGACCACCTGCACGGAGACGTTGCCGATCGCGAAGCCGGCGGCCCGTACCCGGCGGGCGCTCTCGGTGAGCAGCGCGACGCCCGACGCGCCGGCCCACTCGGGCTGCCCCACCCCGAAGTTGGCGCCCAGGTCCCCGAGGCCGGCCGCCGAGAGCAGCGCGTTGCAGGCGGCGTGCGCGACCACGTCGGCGTCGGAGTGCCCGGCCAGGCCGTCCTGGTCGGGCCAGTGCAGGCCCGCCACCCAGCACGGCCGGCCCGCCTCGAAGGCGTGCACGTCGGTGCCGATGGCCACCCGGGGAACGATCATGAGAAGAGGGTACGCGTCAGGCGCCCAGAGCCAGCAGGTGCTCCGCCAGCGCCAGGTCGAAGGGGCGGGTGACCTTCAGCGCGTACTCCGAGCCGGGGACGCAGGCCACCGGGACGCCCAGCTTCTCGACCAGGCCGGCGTCGTCGGTGAGCGGGTCACCGGCCGCGGCGTGCGCGGCGGTCAGCACCGCCCGGCGGAAGCCCTGCGGGGTCTGCACCGCCCGCAGGGCCGAGCGGTCGACGGTGCCGAGGACGACCTCGTCGGCGCCGACCTCCTTGATCGTGTCGACCACGGGGAGCACCGGGATCACCGCGTCGTTACCGGCGCGGACGGCCGCCGCGACGGATTCCACCAGGTCGGCCGGGGTCAGCGCCCGGGCGGCGTCGTGCACCAGGACGATCTCCGGGCCGGGCGGCACCGCGGCGAGTGCGGCGGCCACCGACGCCTGCCGCTCGGCGCCGCCGGGCACCACGGTCACGGGAGCGACCGGGGCGAGCAGATCGCGCACCGCCGCCATCTCGGCGGCCGGGGCGGCCACGACGATGGTGTGCACCGATGGTGCCGCGGCAAGCCGGCGGACCGCGTGCACCAGCAGGGGCTCCCCGGCGAGCAGCCGGAGCGCCTTGGGTCGGCCGGGGCCGAGACGTACGCCGGCACCGGCCGCAGGCACGAGGACCGCGACGTCACCGCACGGATTGAGCTGCGCGGTCACGTCGCGGTCCTCGGTGGTTTGTTCGCTACGAATCGGGTACGACGATGCTGTGGGGACTAGGCCTCGGTGAGGACCTTGTCGAGCAGCGTCTCCGCCTCGTCCTTGGTGCTCTTCTCCGCCAGCGCGACCTCGCCGACGAGAATGTCGCGGGCCTTGGCGAGCATGCGCTTCTCACCCGCGGAGAGACCCCGCTCCCGCTCCCGGCGCCACAGGTCGCGGACGACCTCGGCGACCTTCAGCGGGTTACCGGAGGCCAGCTTCTCCAGATTCGCCTTGTAACGCCGCGACCAGTTGGTCGGCTCCTCGGTGTGCGGTGCACGGAGCACGTCGAAGACCTTGCCGAGGCCCTCTTCGCCGACCACCTCGCGCACACCCACGATCTCGGCGTTCTCGGCGGGCACCCGGACCGTCAGGTCACCCTGCGCGACCCTCAGGACGAGGTATTGCTTGGGCTCGCCCTTGATGACCCGAGTCTCGATTGCCTCGATGAGTGCGGCCCCGTGGTGGGGGTAAACAACGGTCTCGCCGACACTGAAAACCATAGGTTCGAAACCCCTTTCGCTGTGTCTAGGGTAACACGCTCAGGCACCGATGTCTCACCGCTGTCCTGACCGTTGGCGCAGCTCAGGGGCCCTGTGAGAGGTATTTCTTCAGCTTGACAGGCCGCCAAACCGATGGTTTGACCACGCTCTGTAACGAGCGGATGACGTCCCGGTACGGGTGACGCGAACGTCGAGATCAAGGGCTATGCGCTCCTCCCATGGTATCCCGTTGGCCGGGTACGCGCCCAGGTGTAGCGGCAGCCGGCCCCCGTGCGGGACGCTGGAAGTCGAGCCGCTGTCCGCTCACCGAGACGTCCTGGGGGTCCGATGGGCAAGCCCGACGCAGACGGCCCCGGGCTCCCCGGCCTGCCGCCGGAGTGGGGCCGGGTGATCGTGCCGGACGACGCCTCCGCCCTGGCGGCCGAGGCCGAGCAACTCCGCCGCGAGTTGCGCGACGTGGTCCGTCCGGCCCGCCCGGCCGGGCGGGGGCGGTCGCCGTTCGCCCTGCCCCTGCTGGTCCTGCTGGTGGCGGTGCTGACCACGGTCGCCGGCCTGGTGGCGGTCACCTGGCCCCGCTCCGGCCGGCCCGAGGCGGAGCCCACCCACACCCCGTACGCGCCACCGGCCGGAGCGAGCGGCCGACCGCTGCCGGCCCTGGACCTGGTCGACGCGGAGCAGTCACCCGTGCCGCTGCGGGGGCTCGTGCCAGCGATGATCATCCTGGTGGACGGCTGTGCCTGCCCGGACGCCGTGGCCTCCGCAGCCGCCCTGGCACCGACCGGCGTGACAGTGGTCACCGTCGCGGGCGCCAGGGCCGTGCCCCTCTCCCCACCGCCCGGCGGCGCGGCGACCGTACGGGCGCTCGCCGACCCGGCCGGCGGGCTGCGCGCGTTCCTGCGCCTGCCGGCCCGGCCGGGCGTCGCCACGGCGCTGCTGGTGGACCGCGCCGGCGTCCTCGTCAGGGTGGTGCCCGAGATCCGCTCCGCCGACGACTACCGCCCCGACCTGTCCCGCCTCGCCGCCTGAAAGGAAGGGCACCTTCCTAACGCATCTCGTTGTAGCGGGGGCCCTTCCTAACACCCGGGCCGGGAGGGAGGTGGGTGCGGGAGGGGCGGCGCCCGCGCGTCAGGGCAGGGCGACCAGCTGCGCCGAGACCCGGATCAGGTCCGCGTTGGCGCTCGCCATCGTGACCTGGAACGGCCCGCCTCTGGCGGTGATCTCCGCCGAGCGGACCGAACCGTCGCAGGCGCTCTTGATCGGCACCGGGGTCCGTACCCCGTCGAACACGATCAGCAGCTCACCGGAGCCGACGCAGCGGTACTGGAACAGGTGGCGGGCGCCCCACCCGGCGGAGGCCTGCTCAACGAGTTTCTCCGTCGAGCCGAGTGCGCCCCGGCTGGTCCAGATGGTGTTGGGGAAACTCGCCAGCTGGCCGCGCCGCGCGTTCGCGTCCAGCCGTTCGTCCACGAGCCGGCGGGCGTCGGCGGGCCCGACGTCGACCCGGCTCGCGTCGCCGCCGCTCGGGTCGGTCCGGATGGTGCCGCCACCCGGGAGGGCCCAGTAGGTGTTGCCGTTGCCCGGGGCGGTCCCGATCACGGACCCGGTCGCCGGGTCGACGACCCACACGCTGGTCGTCCCGTCGGGCTTCGTCGACATCACGACCCGGGCCTCCGGCAAGGCACCGGGCCGGGCCCCGGCCTCCGGCCTCGGGCTCGGCGCGAACTGTGTGACATACGTCGGACCCGACCGCGCCACGGGACCGGTGCTCGGTGCCTCGGCCTGCCACCACCAGCCGCCGCCGAGCAGCACCCCCAGCACCGCCACGGCCAGTACGACGGTGCGCGGCCGGCCGTCGGTGCCGACGCGAATTCCGTGCTCACCGGCCGCCCGCCCGGTCTCCGGCAAGCCTGTCGCCTCGGCGTCCATCGTTCGAGCCTAACCGCACCGGCCGAGTCGATCACGCCTGTCGTTCGAGCAGCGCCGCGTAGAGGGTCAGCCCCGGGCCGAACGCCAGCATCACCACCCGTCGCGGCGGCGACGCGGCCCGGCGCAACCGGTCGAGGATCAACAGCACCGTCGGCGACGAGCAGTTGCCGTGCTCGTCAAGGGTCGCCCGCGACGCCGCCAGCCCCTCCGCCGGCAGGGCCAGCTCCCGTTCGGTCACGTTGAGGATGCGCGGGCCGCCCGGGTGCACCGCCCAGCCGTCCACTTCGGGCAGGGTCGCGCCGTGCCGGGCCAGGAGGCCGTCGACCAGGCCCCGGACGTGGGTGGAGAGCACCTGTGGCACCTTCGGCGACAGTCCCATCCGGAAGCCGGTGTCGGTGACGTCCCAGGTCATGTGGTCGGCCGTCGAGGTGTCCGTGACGGAGGCGACCTCGCGCAGCGCGTACCCCCGGCCACCGGGCACGACCACGGCGGCGACCGCGGCGTCCGAGAAGAGCGCGTGGGAGACGATCTGCTGGGTGTCCACCCGGGCGCTGGAGGGCTGGATGTGCAGGCTGGTCAGCTCCGCGCAGAGCAGCAGCGCGGGCCGGCCCCGGGCGGTGACGAAGTCCCCCGCCGCGCCCAGCCCCGGCAGTGCGGCGTAGCAGCCCATGTGCCCGACGAACATCCGCTGCGTGTCCGGGGCCATGCCCAGGTCCCGGGCGAGCAGGATGTCCAGCCCCGGGGTCGCGTACCCCGTGCACGAGCAGACGACGAAGAGCCCGACGTCCCCGGCGGTCAGGCCGGCGGCGGTCAGCGCCCGGCCCACCGCCTCCTTGCCCAGCGGCAGCGCCTCGACCAGGTAGCGGCGCATCCGTCGCTCGGTCGGCCAGTCGGAGACGTCCTCCAGCAGCGGGTTCACGGCGGCCTGGCGGTAGGTGACCCCCGAGTGGGCGAAGATCCGCTGCGCCAGCGCCCGCGTGCTGCCGGTGAAGTGCTTCGAGAAGAAGCCCTCCCACAACTCGTCCTGCGCGGCCGACGGCGGATGTGCCGTCCCCAGCCCCGCGATCACCGGTACGGCCACCATGCCCACCTCTCGTCCGGCCCTGCGCAGCGGGCGGTCGACACCGCCCCTGGACGGATCCCCCACCCCGCGAGCCCGGCCGGCCGCCACCCCGGCGAACTCCTCACGCTCACCAACGAGGGACCGTTGCGTCGCGGTCCGGGTCGCCGCCCAGCGCGGCGACGCCGAGCCAGTCCGCGCAGACGTCCGACGTCGCCGGGTGCAGCGATCCGCAGCGGGCGTCCCGGTAGAGCCGCTCCAGCGGATGCCCCCGCCGGGTGGCGGACGTGCCGGCCGCCTCCAGCACGGACGCCGCCACGTCGGCGGCGGTGGTGCCGGCGAGGAGCTTGGCCCGCCAGACCCAGCGGTTGGTCTCCGCGTCCCCCGGTGCCTCGTCCACCCGGCGGGCCGCCTCCGCGACGACCAGGTGGGCCGCCGCCACCGCCGCGTCGGCCCGGCCGAGGCGGGACCGGGCCGCCGGCAGGCCGGCGAGGTTGCGGGCGTTCAGGTGCTCGGCCGCCGCGTCGAGGGCCGCCCGGGCCACCCCGACGTAGACGGCGGCGTAGCTGGCCACCAGCCAGTGCGGCATGAGCTGGGCGACGACCAGGGCCAGCCCCTCCACGCCGCCGAGCAGCCGGTCGGCCGGCACGGTCACGTCCAGGTGCAGGTCGTGCGAGGAGGTGGCACGCATGCCGAGCGAGTCCCAGGTCGGCTCGACGGTGAGCCCGTCGCCCGCCGGCACCAGGAACTGGGAGACCACGGACTGGTCGGCGGCGCTGCGGGCGGCCACGAGGTAGCCGTCCGCGTGCCCGGCCCCGGAGCAGAACGTCTTGCTGCCCTTGAGGTGCCAGCCCTCGTCGACCGGCTCGTAGCTGGTGCTGAGCTGGGACAGCCGGGCGCCGGCGCCGCGCTCGCTCATGGCCACGGCGTACCAGGAGCCCTGGGCGGCGGCGGAGAGCAGCCGGTCCCGGGCGGCCAGCGCCTCGGCCGGCACCCCGAGCGCCTCGGCCAGTTCCTCGGTGACCGCGCCGAGCGCGCCGGTGACCGAGGCGTGCATGTTGAAGACCAGGGCGGTCGCGCCGTTGCCCCGGGCCAGCTCGGTGGCGACCGCCGCGTACTCGGCGAAGGTGGCGCCCATCCCGCCGAGCGCGGTGGGGACCATCAGGCCGAAGAGGCCGGCCTCGCGCAGGTCCTGGAAGTCCTCGGCCGGGAACGAGCCGTCGCGGTCGTGCGCCGCCGCCCGGGCGGCCAGCCTCGGTGCCAGACGGCGAGCCGCCTCCAGCGCGTGCAGCGTCATAGAGCCCCCTCTCGGCCCCTCCCCTACCCGGGGACGGGCACCGCTATCCGCTCCGCGTACCACGCCCCTGGTAGAGCACGGCGGTCGACCAGGTCGGCACGATCCGAGGCGCCGGGCCGGCGACCGTCGCCTCCGGACGGTCGGCACCGCGCATCCGCCGGGCCAGCCATCCGAGCAGGCCGGGCACGCCCGGCCGGATGCCGCGCAGCCGCAGCCCGACGCCGTGCCGGGCGCACTCGGCGACCAGCGCCCGGGCGTCCACGAACAACCGTGGATCGTGGATGCCCTTCGGCACGGTGGGCAGCCGCTCGGCGATCCGGACGGCGAGCAGCCGGCTCAGCGCCGTGTCGTTCAACGTGTCCAGGACGAGCAGGCCACCGGGCCGGAGCAGGCGACACGCCTCGGCCACCGCCCGCCGCCAGTCCGGCACGTGCTCCAGCAGCTCACCCGCCGCCACCACGTCGGCACACCCGTCGGCCAGCGGGACCGCGGTGGCGTCGCCGTTGACGGCGGCCACCCCGTGGGCGGCGGCCTGCGCCAGGGCCGACCGGGTGAGGTCGACGCCGACGTGCCGGTAGCCCTTGCCGGCCAGGTGCGGCGCGAGCAGCCCGGCGCCGCAGCCGAGGTCGACCAGGAGGGCGTCGGGGCGGGACGCGGGCGGCACCAGCGCCGCGCGGGCCTCGGCGAGCCAGTGCAGCATCGCGAACGCACCGTCCGGCCGCCACCACTCGCCGGCCAGGTCGTCGTACTGGCGCGGATCGTTGCGCGGCAGGGTGCGGCCCGCGTCTGGCATGGACCGAGCGTGGCACGACTGCCCGGTAACGACCAGACTTTCCCTATGTCGCCAACGGTGCTAGGGCTGGTCAGGGCGAGCCACCCGGAGCCGGCCGCCGCGGTCACCACGGTGGCCGGGCTGCTGGCGTGGGGCGTCGGGCACCGGCCGGCCGGGGTCCTCGCCGTGGTGCTCACCGTGGCGGCCAGTCAGCTCGCCGTCGGCTGGGCCAACGACGCGCTCGACGCCGACCGGGACGCCACGGTGGGGCGTACCGACAAACCGGTCGCCGCCGGCACGGTCGGCCGGCGCGCCACCGCCGTGGCCGCGACGGTGGCCGCGCTCGGCACCCCGGCGCTGGCGCTGACCACCGGCCCGGCCGCCGCGCTCTGCGCCACCCTCGGGCTGGTCTCCGCGCTGCTCTACGACTGGCCGCTGAAGTCGACACCGGTCTCGGTGCTGCCCTACGCCGCCTCCTTCGGTGCGCTGCCCGCCTTCGTCGTGCTGGCGCTGCCCGGTCCGGTGCTCCCGCCGGTCTGGCTGGTCGCCGCCGCGGCCTGCCTGGGCGCCGGGGCGCACTTCGCCAACGTCCTGCCCGACCTCGCCGACGACGCCCGGACGGGGGTGCGCGGGCTGCCGCACCGGCTCGGTCCGGCCGGCAGCCGCGCCGCCGCCGCGCTGCTGCTGCTCGCGGCGACCGCCACGCTGGTCCTCGGGCCGCCCGGGCCGCCGTCGGGCGTCGGCGTCGCGGCGGTGGCGACCGCCGTCGTGGTGCCGCCGCTGAGCTGGTACGGCGAGCGCGCCGCCGACCGGCCCGGAAGGCGACCCGTGGCCGCCTTCCGGGCCGTGCTGCTGATCGCCCTCATCGACGTCGCCCTACTGGTCACCAGCGGTCGGCTGGTCTGAGTCGCGCCCTCGGGGAGTGGCATCTCCGGGTCGGCGTGCGGGGGTGGATCAGGCCCAACTACCCTGGAGCGCGGTCTGCGCGGGCATGGCCACCACACCTGGCGTGAGCACCGGGTGCGATCGTGACGAGGAGGACCGACGTGACGCGCTCGATCAGGGGTTCCCGGCGGGCGGCCCTGCTGCTGACCGGGATGGCCGCGGCGACCGGGCTGCTGCTGTCCGGCTGCGGCGCCGGCCAGGTCTCCGAGACCGCCAGCAAGGAGCCGTCGGTCCAGGGCGTCAACCTGAACGTCACCCTGCCGGCCGGCGAAGGTTCCTACGCGGTCCGCGGCCTGCTGGTCGAGTTCCCCGGCCCCGAGGGCTACAAGGCGGGTGCCGACGCCGTCCTGAACGCCGTGATCTACAACGACTCGCGGAAGTCGGTCACCGTGACCGTGACCACCGACAGCGCCCGCGAGGTGGTGATCACCGGTACCGGCGCCTCGGCCAGCCCGTCCGCGTCCCCGAGCGAGTCCCCGTCCGGGTCGCCGTCGCCCGAGCCGTCCGGGTCGCCGTCCGCCGAGTCGCCTTCGCCCGATTCGTCCGAGTCGCCGTCGGTCAGCCCGGGTGCCCCCGAGAGCCCGGCGGCCCCCGAGAGCCCGGCGCCCGCTGGCGAGCCGGCCCGGATCGAGATCCCGCCGCTGAGCTACGTGCGGCTCAACGCCCAGTCGGACCGGGTCCTCAAGCTCATCGGCCTGAACGAGGCGCTGCGCTCCGGCCAGAACGTCTTCCTGACCTTCGACTTCGGCAACGGCGAGACGGTCACCGGCCCGGCGCCGGTCGCCGTGCCGCTCACCCCGGCCGCGCCCCCGTCGCAGATCGTGGAGCGCCTGGGCGGCTACGACGAGAACGAGGGCGGCGGCCACTGACCTCCGCCCCGCTGTTTTCCGACGACACCGTCGGCGTGGTGACCGCCACGCCGACGGTGTCTTCGTCGTACCTGGGGACTAACGTCCCAATGTGACCACCTCCCGATCGACCTCCTCCCGCGTCGGCGCGGCCGGCGGGCGCGGCCGCTCGTCCGCACGCGAGCCCCGGCCGGCCTACGAGTGCGACGCCTGCGGGCACCAGCCGCCGAAGTGGGTCGGGCGCTGCCCGGAGTGCGGCGAGTGGGGTTCGGTGGTCGAGTGCACGGTCACCGGCCCGACGGTCTCGGGAAAGGTGGTCAGCTCCCGGATGCCGGCCGAGCCGGCCCGGCCGATCGCCACCATCAGCGCCGCTCCGGCCCGGGCCCGGCCCACCGGGGTCAGCGAGCTCGACCGGGTCCTCGGCGGCGGCCTGGTCCCCGGGGCGGTGGTGCTGCTCGCCGGTGAGCCGGGCGTCGGCAAGTCCACCCTCCTGCTCGACGTGGCCCAGCAGTGGGCCGCCGGTGCCGGCAGCCCCTCGCTGGTGGTCAGCGGCGAGGAGTCGGTCAGCCAGGTCCGGCTGCGCGCGGAGCGGATGGGCGCCCTGCACGACCAGCTCTACCTCGCGGCCGAGAGCGACCTGGCCGCGGTGCTCGGTCACCTCGACGCGGTCAAGCCGGGCCTGCTGGTGCTCGACTCGGTGCAGACCATCTCCACCAGCAACGCCGAGGGGGTGTCGGGCGGGGTGACCCAGGTGCGGGCCGTCACCGCCGCCCTCGTCTCGGTGGCCAAGGAGCGCGGCATCGCCACCGTGCTGGTCGGCCACGTCACCAAGGACGGCCAGGTCGCCGGCCCCCGGGTGCTGGAGCACCTGGTCGACGTGGTGCTCCATTTCGAGGGCGACAAGCACTCCTCGCTGCGCATGGTGCGGGGCGTGAAGAACCGGTTCGGCGCGGCCGACGAGGTGGGCTGCTTCGAGATGCACGAGGGCGGCATCAGCAGTCTGGCCGACCCGTCCGGGCTCTTCCTGACCCGCTACTCGGAGCCGGTGCCCGGCACCTGCGTCACGGTGGCGATGGAGGGCCGCCGGGCCCTGGTCACCGAGGTGCAGGCGCTGATCGGCGCGACGGTGGCCGGTTCGCCCCGACGGACGGTCTCGGGGCTCGACTCGGCCCGCCTCGCGATGGTGCTGGCCGTGCTCCAGCGACGCACCGAGCGGCTGACCCTGCACGACCGGGAGGTCTTCGCGGCCACCGTCGGCGGCATCCGGGTGGTGGAGCCCGCAGCCGACCTCGCCGTCGCCCTCGCTGTCGCCTCCGGCGGCCTCAACCTGGCCATCGCGCCGCACCTGGTGGCGATCGGCGAGGTCGGCCTCACCGGCGAGGTGCGCCGCGTCGGCGCGGTGCCGCGCCGGCTGGCCGAGGCGGCCCGGCTCGGCTTCCGGCTCGCGCTGGTGCCGACGGGCTGCGGCCCCGACAACACCGGCGTCACCCCGGAGCACATGCGGGTGATCGAGGTGACCGACGTGCGGTCGGCACTCCAGGCCGTCGCCCGGGCATCGGCGGAGTGACCGTCAGTGACGGCCGACCGGACGTCCTGCCCGATACCGGACAGGCCGGACGCCGGCCCACGCTCCGGGCGAGGCGGGGCATCGTGACACATCACAGTAACCACGACAGCACCCACCGCAGGGCAGTCCGTAGACTGTGCCCGTGCCGATCGACCGCGACACCACCAAGCCTGCCGGCGCGACGCCCCACGCCCGCACCGGTGCCGTGGGCTCGCCCGCCCGCCCGATCAGCGTGAGCGTGACCGGCGGCGCCGGGGGCGCCGGCGACCCGTTGCGGGCGAACCTCGCCCTGATGGCCCCGGGCACCGCGCTGCGCGACGGTCTCGAGCGCATCCTGCGCGGGCGCACGGGCGCCCTGATCGTCCTCGGCTACGACAAGGTCGTCGAGGGTCTCTGCACCGGCGGGTTCCCGCTCGACGTCGAGTTCTCCGCCACCCGGGTCCGCGAGCTGTGCAAGATGGACGGCGCGGTCGTGCTCTCCAGCGACGGCACCCGCATCGTGCGGGCCGCCGTGCACCTGATGCCCGACCCCACCATCCCGACGGAGGAGTCCGGCACCCGGCACCGCACCGCGGAGCGGGTCGCCCGGCAGACGGGTTACCCGGTCATCTCGGTCAGCCAGTCGATGCGGATCATCAGCCTCTACGTCAACGGCCAGCGCCACGTGCTGGACGACTCGGCAGCCATCCTGTCCCGCGCCAACCAGGCGCTCGCCACGCTGGAGCGCTACAAGCTCCGCCTCGACGAGGTCTCCGGCACCCTCTCCGCCCTGGAGATCGAGGATCTCGTCACCGTGCGGGACGCGGTCGCTGTGGTGCAGCGGCTGGAGATGGTCCGCCGGATCGCCGACGAGATCGCCGGCTACGTGGTGGAGCTGGGCACCGACGGTCGCCTGCTGGCCCTCCAGCTCGACGAGCTGATGGCCGGCGTCGACGCCGACCGCACCCTGGTGATCCGGGACTACCTGCCGGCGGGCCGGAAGTCCCGCACCCTCGACGAGGCGCTGGTCGAGCTGGATCTGCTCGGCGCGACCGAGCTGATCGACCTGGTCTCGGTGGCCAAGGCGATCGGCTACCCGGCCGCGTCCGACGCGCTCGACGCCGCGGTCAGCCCGCGCGGCTTCCGGCTGCTGGCCAAGGTGCCTCGGCTGCCGGTGACCGTGGTCGACCGCCTCGTCGTGCACTTCGGCAGTCTCCAGCGCCTGCTCGGCGCCACGGTAGAGGACCTGCAGGCCGTCGAGGGGGTCGGCGACGCCCGGGCCCGCAGCGTACGCGAGGGGCTGTCCCGGCTCGCCGAGGCGTCCATTCTCGAACGCTACGTCTGACCCGCCGGAAGGCTGCCCGGCGAGCCGGCCCGTGGTCGCCCGTGGTCGCTCAGCCGCCGGTGACGGTGAGCTTGACCGGCTCGCTGTGCTTGGTGCCGACCCGGGCGAAGAGCTGGTAGGTCCCGGCCGGCGGGTGCGGACCCGCCGCCACCCCGTTGGCGCACCTGCTGCTGTCGCGGCCGTTCCAGCCCACCTGGTAGGAGCGTTCGAAGCCCGGCGTGAAGGACTGCGGGTCGGAGCCCTTGCCGGTGCCACAGGTGTCGGACGACCAGACCTTCTCGGCCCCCGACTTGATGTACAGCTCCTGCTCGTCGGCGCCGACGTCCCTGCTGCACGTCCGCTCGGACCGATTCTTGATCTTGAGATGGAGATCCACCACGGCACCCCGGACCACCGAGGCGGGCTGGGCCACCGGCGTGACCGTGATCTCGGCGTCGGCGCAGGTGCCGTCGTCGCCGGCCGGCACGACGGGCGCCGGCGGCGCGTCGGTGGTGGCGCCGCCCGACGGGTCGGTGGTAGCGCCGCCCGACGGGTCGGTAACACCCGGCCCGCCGGCCGCACCCGGCGAGGGCCCTCCCGTCCCAGGGGTGAGCACCGAACCGGTGGGCTCCGGCGTGGCATCGGACGACGTCGCGCCCGGCGTGGGCTGGGCACTGCCGCCCCTGCCGCCGGTCCGGTCCGACCCGGTGCACGAATAGAGCAGGACAATCAGGAAGAGAAGACCCGCTCCGAGTACGACGGCGCGACGCCGCCAGTACACGGCGGGTGGCAGGGGGCCGACCGTCAGACGCATGATGCCCCCACCGTAGCGGCGCCGGGCACGGCAGACCGACACGACGCGCCGAGCCGCCGGCAGCTCGCCGCCGAGTCCCTCCACATGCGACGACCACATCCGCCGACCGTGCCCCGGCGGCGACGCTGGGTGGCCGCCCAGCCCCCGTTCAGAGGTACACCTTGCGCTGGTAGATGGCGTGGGCGCCGGCCACCCGGTCCAGGAAGAGCAGGCCGGCGCAGTGGTCGATCTCGTGCTGGAGGGCCCGCGCCTCGAACCCGTCCGTCACCAGCCGTACGGGCGTGCCGGTGCCGGGCAACAGGCCCTCCACCACGACCCGGCTCGCCCGCTTGACGTCCCCGGTCAGGTCCGGCACCGACATGCACCCCTCGCGGGCGACCTTCCACCGGCTCGCCTCGACGACCCGCGCGTTGCAGAGCGCGAAGACGCCGTGCACGGTGACCGCCTTCGGGTGGCCCGTCACGTCCACCGCGAAGACCCGTGCGGCCACGCCGATCTGCGGGGCGGCCAGCCCGACGCAGCCCGGCGACACCCGCATCGTGGCGATCAGGTCGGCGGCCAGCCGTACGGTCTCCTCGGCGGTCGGGTCCACCTCGCCGCCGACGTAGGTGAGCACCTGCTCCGGGGCGGACACCACCGGCCGCACCTCGCCCGGCACCCCCAGGGACTCCGGGGTCCAGGCGCCGAGGCCCGCGTACGCCTCGGTCTCCGGGTCGCGGCCGTCGGCTGTCACAGCACGTCCGGATCCGCCGGCCGGAGGTTCACTCCGACGCCCAGCTCCGACGCCGTCGCCGCCAGCCGCTCGGCCAGCCCGTCGGCCACCCCGGGCGGCAGCTCCACCTCGGCCACGACGACGTAGAGCGAACCGGCCAGCCGGGTGCTCAGGTCGGTGACGTTACCGCCGGCGTCGGCCAGCACCCGGGTCACGGCCGCCACGATGCCCATCCGGTCCGCACCGTGCACCGCCAACACGTACGGCTCGCCGGCGGGAGCCGTCTCGCCGTCCGGGGTGACCGCGCGTACGGTGGCCAGTAGCTGGCCGTCGGCGGAGAGCGGCGCCAGCGCGGCCTCGACATCGGCGGCGGACGGCCCCACACAGATCAGGGTCATCGCGAAGTGCCCCCGCAGCCTCGTCATCGTGCTGTCGGTGAGGTTCGCGCCGAGCCGGGCGAGCAGCTCGGCGACGTCGGCCACGATGCCCGGCCGGTCCCGGCCGATGACGGTGATCGCGAGCTCGTTCATCCGGGCATTCTGCCCGATCCGTCCGCCGCCGCCGCGACGCCCCACCGGAGCCGCCCAGCCAGCGGGACGGCACGGCGGCACGCGGGCGCGGCACCGGACGCCCGCGCCGCCGGGACACCCGGCGCGTGGCATCATCGGCGACGCGATGTCTGAGCACACTTTCGCCACCCGGGTCAGCCGGTGGTACGAGGAGAACGCCCGCGACCTGCCCTGGCGCGACCCCGACGTGAGCCCGTGGGCGATCCTGGTCAGCGAGGTCATGCTCCAGCAGACACCGGTCGTGCGGGTGCTGCCCGCGTGGGAGGCGTGGCTGGAGCGCTGGCCGGATCCCGCGGCGCTGGCGGCGGACAGCCCGGCCGAGGCCATCCGGATGTGGGGACGGCTCGGCTATCCGCGTCGGGCGGTACGGCTGCGGGACTGCGCGGTGGCGATCGTCGAGCGGCACGGCGGCCAGGTCCCGGACCGCCTGGACCAGTTGCTGGCGCTGCCGGGCGTCGGCACGTACACGGCGCGGGCGGTGGCCGCGTTCGCGTACGGCCAGCGTCATCCGGTGGTCGACACCAACGTGCGGCGGGTGGTCTGCCGGGCCATCGCCGGCGAGCCGGACGCCGGCCCGGCGACCCGCCCGGCCGACCTGGTCGCCACCGAGGAACTGTTGCCCGTCGAGCCGGCCGCCGCCGCCCTGGCCAGCGCGGCCTTCATGGAGCTGGGCGCGGTGATCTGCACCGCCCGGTCGCCCCGCTGCGGGGACTGCCCCGTCGAGTCGGTCTGCGCCTGGCGCGCGTCCGGCCGGGAGGCCCCCGCCGGTCCCACGCGCCGCCCCCAGCGGTACGCCGGCACCGACCGCCAGGTACGCGGGCTGCTGCTCGGTGTGCTGCGGGAAACGGCCGGCCCGGTGCCGCACCAACGCCTCGACCAGGTGTGGGCCGACGACGTCCAGCGGACCCGGGCCCTCGCCGGGCTGGTGCGGGACGGTCTCGTGGAGCCGGTCGGCCACTCCTCGTTCCGCCTCGTCGGCGACGGCCCGCCGGTCCCCGTGGGTTGACACCTGCCCACAGCGAAAGGAAGGGCCCCTTGCCAACGCTATGCGTTGGCAAGGGGCCCTTCCTTCTGTTCGGTCAGGAGGTGTAGCCGCGGGTGGCGATCCAGTCGGCGAGGTTGTCGACGCTCATCCGGTAGGAGGCCTGGTTCGGGTCCGCGGAGTCGGCGAT
>NZ_JBEYVB010000042.1:0-55828 GCF_040643815.1 Micromonospora sp. NPDC047074 | reverse complement strand
GTACAAGGACGACATCAAGCCGGTGCTCGTCGACTCCGGCTACTGGACGGCCGAGGAGGTCGCCGCCGGGCAGGCCAAGGGCTGACCCCGGCCCGGGGGGGCGGGGGGGGGGGGGCCCCCCCCCCCCCCCCCCGGGGGGGGGGGGGGGGCCCCCCCCCGGGGGGGGGCCCCCCCCCACGACCACGGTCAGACGTACGAGCCGGGCTCGCTGGGGGCGGAGACGGTGTGCGGTTCGTCGCCCTCGCCGACCGGGCGGGTGAGCTGGACGCTGACCTTGTGCGGGCGCAGTTCCCCGCTGGCGATCCGCTCGGCGAAGTGGCAGGCGACCCGACTGCCGCCGATCTCCCGCAGCGCGGGACGCTCGTCGGCGCAGCGGGTCGGCTGCGCCCACGGGCAGCGGGTGTGGAACCGGCAGCCCGTGGGCGGGTTGGCCGGCGAGGGCAGGTCGCCGGCGAGCAGGATGCGCTCGCGGCGGTCCTCCACGTCCGGGTCCGGCACCGGCACCGCCGACATCAGCGCCCGGGTGTACGGGTGCAGCGGCTCGGTGTAGAGCCGGTCGCTCGGCGCCTCCTCCACCAGCGCGCCCAGGTACATCACGCCGACCGTGTCGGAGATGTGCCGCACCACCGCGAGGTCGTGCGCGATCACCAGGTAGGTCAGGCCGAGGCTCTCCTGGAGCTCGTCGAGGAGGTTCACCACCTGGGCCTGGATCGACACGTCGAGCGCGGAGACCGGCTCGTCGGCGACGATCAGCTCGGGCCCGAGCACCAGCGCCCGGGCGATGCCGATGCGCTGCCGCTGGCCGCCGGAGAACTCGTGCGGGTAGCGGGACAGCGCCCAGCGGGGCAGTCCCACCGCGTCCAGCGTCTCGCTGATGATCCGCCGCCGCTCGTCCCGGTTGCCGCCGATGCCGTGGGCCTGCAACCCCTCGGTGAGGATCGACTCGACGTTCTGCCGGGGGTCCAGGCTCGACATCGGGTCCTGGAAGATCATCTGCATCCGGCGCCGCATCGACCGCAGCTTGCCCGCCGGCAGCCCCATCAGGTCGACGCCGTCGAACCTGACCTCGCCGCCGGTGGGCGGGGTGAGCTGGAGCAGCGCCCGGCCCAGGGTCGACTTGCCGCAGCCCGACTCACCGACCAGGCCGTACGTCTTGCCGCGCGCGATGCTCAGGTCCACGCCGTCGACGGCCTTGACGTGGCCGACCGTCCGGTCGAGGATCACCCCCCGCCGGATCGGGAAGTGCACCTTCAGGTCGCGGACCTCGACGAGGATGTCGCTCTCGGTCACGGCTTCTCCTCCTCGCGCGGAGCGGGCACCGGGCCCCCGGTCGCCTCCGCCGCCGGAGCCTGCGCGCCGGTGGCGGCCGGGGTCTCATCCGACAAGGCGGCGGGAGCCGGGGCCTCGCCTGACGGGGCGGTGGCCGCCGGTGGGGGCACGCTGCCGGGCAGCGGCGCCGGGTTGACGCAACGGTAGCTGCGGCCGTCGTGGGCGAGCACCAACGCGGGCGGCTCCCCCACGCACTCGTCCACCCGCCGGGCGCAGCGCGGCGCGAAGGCGCAGCCGTCCGGCCAGGGCAGGAGGTCACGGACCGAGCCCGGGATGGGGTTGAGCCGCTCGCCACGCCCCGCGTCCAGGCGCGGCACCGAGCCGAGCAACCCCACGGTGTACGGGTGCCGGGGCTCGCGGAACAGCGGGCGGCGGCGGGCCGTCTCCACCACCCGGCCGGCGTAGAGGACGTTGATGGTGTCGCACATGCCGGCGACCACGCCCAGGTCGTGCGTGATCATCACCAGGGCGGTGTCGGAGTCCCGGACCAGCTCCTTGAGCAGCTCCAGGATCTGCGCCTGGATGGTGACGTCCAGCGCCGTGGTCGGCTCGTCGGCGATCAGCAGCCGGGGCTTGCAGGCCACCGCCATCGCGATCAGGGCCCGCTGCCGCATGCCGCCGGAGAGCTGGTGCGGGTACTCCTTGAGCCGCCGCTTCGGGTCGGGGATGCCGACGCGATCCAGCAGCTCCGCCGCCTCCTTCTCGGCCGCCGCGCCCTTCATCCCCCGGTGCCGCGTGAGCACCTCGGTGACCTGCAGCCCGATCGGGATCACCGGGTTCAGCGAGGACAGCGGGTCCTGGAAGATCATCGCGACGTCCCGGCCCCGGATGTCCCGCCGGGACCGGTCGTCGAGCTGGAGCAGGTCGGTGCCGTCGAAGACCGCCTTGCCGCCGACGCGCAGGCCCGGCTGCTTGGGCAGCAGGCCCATGATCGCCAACGAGGTGACGCTCTTGCCGCAGCCGGACTCGCCGACGAGGCCGACCACCTCGCCGGCGTCCACGGAGAAGGAGACCCCGTCCACGGCGTGCACGGTGCGCTGACCGCGCCGGGCGAAGGTGACGGAGAGCTCGTCCACTTCGAGCAGTGCCATTATCGTCCCTCCGTTCCCGACTGCGGGGACCGCAAGCTCACACACATGGCAACCTACTTCCGCAGCTTCGGGTCGAGAGCCTCGCGCATGGCCTCACCGAGCAGGGTGAAGCCGAGCGCGGTGATGATGATCGCGACCGCCGGGTAGATGGCCAGCCCCGGCCGCACGCCGAGGTACGGCTGCGCGTCGGCGAGCATCACACCCCACTCCGGCACGGCCGTGTCGGGGTTGCCGAGGCCGAGGAAGGAGAGCGCGGCGGCCTCGATGATCGCCGTCGCCAGGGTCAGGGTGGCCTGCACGATCACCGGAGCCAGCGAGTTCGGCACCACATGGGTGATGGCGATCTTCGACTTCTTGACGCCCAGGGACGTGGCGGCCAGCACGTAGTCGCTGTTGGCCTGGGAGATCATCGAGCCGCGCAGCAGCCGGGCGAAGACCGGCACGGAGACCACACCGACCGCGATCATCACGGTGACCAGGCTCGCCCCGAGCAGGGCGGCGATGCTCACCGCCAGCAGCAGGCTGGGCAGCGCCAGCATCATGTCGATGATCCGCATGAGCGCGGTGTCGACCGCCCGGCCCCACCGGCCGCCGAGTCCGGCGGCCGCACCCGCGACCCCGCCGATGAGCGCGCCGACGGCCAGACCGATCAGCGTGGAGAGCACACCGACCAGAAGGGTCTGCCGGGCACCGACGATCAGCCGGCTGAACTCGTCCCGGCCCTGGTGGTCGTAGCCGAGCCAGTGGTCGCCGTCGGCGCCGGGGATGACGCCCGGCCGGATCAGCCCCTCGCGGATACCGATCGTGTCCGTCGGGCTGTAGGGAACCAGGAACGGACCGACCAGCGCCACCAGGACGAAGAGCGCCAGGATGACCGCGCCGATGATGGCCGCGGGGTTACGCCGCAGCCGGCGGAAGGCCTCCTGCCAGAGGCTGACGCCGCGCTCGTCGTCCCGGGCCGCCAGTTCGGAGAGCCGGTCGATCTTGTCCTTCTTCTTGCCGGTGATGATCGTCATCGGACCCTCACCCTCGGGTCGATCAGGCTGTAGGAAAGGTCGACCAGGAGGTTCACCAGCACGTACACCACCGCGATGATCAGGATGAAGCCCATCAGCACCGGGTAGTCCCGCTGGCCGATGGCGTCGTAGATGAACGCTCCGATGCCGCTGAAGGCGAAGACGGTCTCGGTCAGCACCGCGCCGGAGAGCAGGCCACCGGTGAGCAGGCCGATCGAGGTGACCACCGGCAGCATCGCGTTGCGCAGGACGTGCCGGCGGCGGACCGTGCTCTCGGTGAGGCCCTTCGCCTCGGCGGTGCGGACGAAGTCCTCGTTGAGCACCTCGAGCACGCTGGCCCGGGTGATCCGGACGATGATCGCCAGGGGGATGCTGGCCAGCGCGACACCCGGCAGCACGAGGTGCCAGAGCGCGTCGGCGGCGGCGTCCCACTCCCGGGTCATGATGCCGTCGAGGACGAAGAAGTTGGTGACCCGGGTCGCGCCGAGCGTCGGGTCCTGCCGGCCGCTGGCCGGGAACCAGCCGAGGTTCTCCGAGAAGATCGCCTTCAGCACGTACGCCAGGAAGAAGACGGGGATGCAGATACCGATCAGCGAACCGCCGACCGAGGCGTGGTCGAGCAGCTGGCCGCGTCGGCGGGCGGCCAGGTAGCCGAGCGGGATACCGAGCCCGATCGCGATCACCAGTGCCATGACGGTCAGCTCGACGGTGCCCGGGAAGCGCTCCAGGAACTCGGTGGTGACCGCCCGCTTGGTGTTGGTCGACGTACCCAGGTCCAGTTTGATCAGCCGCCGGACGAACCGGCCGTACTGCACCAGGATCGGCTCGTCGAGGCCCATGTTGCGCCGGATCTGGGCGCGCATCTCGGGCGTCCCGCGCTCACCGAGGATGGCGGTCTCGGGACCGCCGGGCAGTCGGCGGAGCCAGATGAACAGCAGGAGGGAGAGCCCGAACAGCGTGGGTATGAGCTGAAGCAGGCGTCTGACGATGAACCGGAACACGGCGGCCTCGAAAGGGTACGGAGGGTCGTGGGCGGGCGCTGCCGAAACAGCGCCCCCCACGACTCGGAGCGTCAGATCAGGACTTGAACTCGGCGGTGGCGTACCGCTCGTCGGTGAGCGGGCTCGCCTTGATCCCGGTCACGTCCTTGCCGAACACGATCGCCGGCGGCGAGTGCGACACCGGGACACCGGGCAGGAAGTCCATGATGGCCTTGTTCAGGGCCTTGTACTTCTCGGTCCGGGCCGCCGCGTCGGCGGTGGTGTCGGCGTCCTTGAACTGGTCGAACAGGGGCTGGTTGGTGAAGCCCCACTCGTCCTTCTTGCGGTCGAAGAAGGTGCCGATGAAGTTGTAGGCGTCGCCGTAGTCACCGGTCCAACCGAGGAAGTGCAGGTCGTGCTTGTTGCCGGAGGTGGTGGCGTTCAGGTAGTCCGGGCTCCACTTCAGCGGGATGGCCTGGACGTTGATGCCGACCGCCTTGAGGTCCGCCGAGAGCAGCTCGAAGATGTCCTTCGGGCTCGGCATGTAGGGCCGGGTGACCTCGGTCGGGTAGTGGAACTTCAGGGTCAGGTTCGACGCACCGGCCTCGGCCAGCAGCGCCTTGGCCTTCTCCGGGTTGTAGTCGTACTTGGCGACGTCGCCGTTCCAGCCCTCGACGGTGTCGGGCAGGAAGTTCTCGGCGACCTTGGCGCCCGGGGGCAGCTTCGAGTCGACGAGGGCCTGGCGGTTCAGCGCGTGCGCGATGGCCTGGCGGACCTTCACGTCGGCGAGCTTCGGGTTGCCCGACTGGTTGATGGCCAGGTAGAGGACGTTGAACGCCGGGCGGGTCAGGACGTTGAAGCCCTCGCCCTTCAGCGGCTCGACGTCGGCCGGGCCGACCAGGTCGTACCCCTGGATGTCGCCGGAGCGCAGCGCCTGCTTGCGCGCGTTCTCGTCGGAGATGGTCTTGAAGATGATGGTCTTCAGCTTGGCCTTGTTGCCCGCGTAGTCGTCGTTGCGCTCGATGGTGAGCGTCTTGTTGGCGACGTCCCAGGACTTGAACTTGAACGGGCCGGTGCCGGTCGGGTGCGCCGTGGCGTAGGCCGGGTACTTGATGTCCTCGGCGGTGCCGGCGACGTTGCTGGCGTCGTACTTCTCCAGCGCGGCCGGGCTGTGCATGGAGAACGACGGCAGCATCAGCGCGGCCGGGATCTTGCTGGAGACCCGGGTGAAGGCCAGGTCGACGGTCGTGGCGTCCTTGGCGGTGCAGGACTTGAAGAGGCTCGGCGGCAGGTCCGCGCTCTCGTTCTTGGCGAAGCCGCCCATGACGTCCTGCCAGTACGCGGTCACGTCCGGGCTCTGCATGAGGCCCTTGGCGTTGTACCAGCGGTCGAAGTTCTTGCAGACGGCCTCGGCGTTGAAGTCGGTGCCGTCGTGGAACTTCACTCCGGAACGCAGCTTGAAGGTCCACGTGGTGCCCGCGGCGTCCGGCGTCCAGGACTCGGCCAGACCGGGGGTGACCTTGGTGCCACCCTCCTCCGGCCGGACCAGGGTCTCGAAGACCTGACGCGCGACGCGCAGCGACTCACCGTCGCTGGCGAAGCTCGGGTCGAGCACCTTCGGGTCTCCGGCTACGCCGAAGACAAGGGTGTCCTTCTTGCTGCCGCCGGAACTGTCATCGCGGTCGCTCTCGGCACAGCCTGCTACCGCGAGGGCCGCGACCGCGACGGCCGCGATGGCGACCTTCGGCCTGGATGCACGCATGGGTGCTCACCTCGTCCTTGGGGGTACGGACATTCGTGGTGACAGGGGTCACCGATCGCCGTGACCTTAGCCCCCGTTCGGACCGGCGGGAAACCGTCGAGGAACCGGTTGGTACCGGATCGTGTCTTAACCGGTACGCCCCGCCCCAGCGGCCGTTCCAGACCGCCAGCATAGGGGCAGGATGTCCGATTCGACCGATGCCGTTTTGTTACATCGATCGTCGCCGCGATCGTCCACATGTCAGACCCCACAGTGGACGCGCCGGCACCCGAAGCGTCGGCCGGCACCGGGATCCGGCGCCGGCCGTCACGGTCCGGTCAGACGGCGCGGCGGCCCTCGAAGGCCCGACCGAGGGTGATCTCGTCGGCGTACTCCAGGTCGCCGCCCACCGGCAGGCCGCTCGCCAGCCGGGTCACCGCGATGCCCATCGGCTTGACCATGAGCGCCAGGTAGGTCGCGGTCGCCTCGCCCTCGGTGTTCGGGTCCGTGGCCAGGATCAGCTCCCGCACCGTGCCGCCGCTGAGCCGGGTCATCAGCTCGCGGATGCGCAGATTGTCGGGACCGATCCCCTCCAGCGGATTGATCGCGCCGCCGAGCACGTGGTAGCGGCCCCGGAACTCGCCGGTCCGCTCGATCGCCACCACGTCCTTCGGCTCCTCGACCACGCAGAGCACCTCGTCGGTGCGGCGCGGGTCGCGGCAGATCCGGCACTGGTCCGACTCGGCCACGTTGTGGCAGCTGGCGCAGAACCGCACCAGTTCCTTGACCTTACGCAGCGCCCCGGCCAGCCGGTTGACGTCGGCCGGGTCCGCCGACAGGACGTGGAACGCGATCCGCTGGGCGCTCTTCGGGCCCACGCCCGGCAGCCGGCCCAGCTCGTCGATCAGGTCCTGGATGGCACCCTCGTACATCTGCCGCTCAGAAACCGGGCAGGCCGAGGCCGCCCATGCCGCCGGTGACCGGGCCCATCTTCTTCTCGGTCAGCTCCCGGGCCGCCTCGGCGGCGTTGTGCATCGCGGCGACGACCAGGTCCTCCAGCGTCTCCACGTCCTCCGGGTCCACCGCCTTCGGGTCGATCTTGATCGACTTCAGCTCCCCCGTGCCGGCGACCGTCGCGGTGACCAGGCCGCCGCCGGCGGTGCCGGTCAGCTCCGCCTCGGCAAGCTCGGCCTGCGCCTTGGCGATCTGCTGCTGCATCTTCTGCGCCTGCTTCAGCATCTGCTGCATGTTCGGCTGTCCACCTGGGCGCACGGATGGCTCCTTCTCGCACTCGTCTGCTCGGCCGCCGATCAGCCTATCCGCTGTGAGCGGCGGTGCTTCCTCCCCCGCGGGCCCGCCTGAACCGGCCCGCCGGGAGATCTTGGAGCGAATAGGCCCCCGGAAGGGCCGTTTCACGCCAAGATCCATCGCGCCCGCCGGCCTACCGGGCGTCCACCTCGTTGATCTTTTCCGCGCCGAACGCCTCCCGGAGCAGCCGAACCGCCTGCTCCTCGCTGGACTCCCGCGCGGTCTGCTCGTCGATGACCTCGTCCAGCGGCTCGTCGCCCGGATCGAAGCCCTCGAAGTTCGGTGTCGCCGCCGCAGCTCCGCCGGGCCGTCCCCCGCCGCCGCCGCGCACCGGACCGTCGAAATCCGGGTCGTACGGCGGCTCGCCGGCCCACTCGGCGTCCGCGGTCTTCCGGGCCGCCTGGCCGGTACGCGGACCACGTCCCGCCGCGGCCGCCCGTGCCGCCGCGATCGCGCTGCTCACCGGCGCCGCAGTCGTCCGCTGCGGCGCCGCCGACTCGCCAGCCGGCTTCGGTACGCCGGACGCCGCCGTCGCCGAGGAAACAGCCGCCGAAGGGACAGCCGACGAGGCGGGGCCGCTCGCCACCCTGGCGGTCGGCGGGGCGGCCGTCGAGGGGGCGGCGGTCGCACCGGCCGTTGCCGCAGCACCGGCCGGTGTGCTGGTGGCCGACGCGCCACCCGGTCGGACCGGCTCGGGCCAGTCGTCCTCGCCACCGGCCCCGGGTGCCGCACCGCCGGGACGGACGGGCTCGGGCCAGTCGTCGCCACCCCCGGCGACGCCACCTGGCCGGGCCGGCTCGGGCCAGTCCTCGCTCTCCGCGCCGGCAGAAGCGCTGCCCGTCGGGCCGCTGGACGGGCCGGCAGGCGCGCCGCCGGCCGGGCCGCCCGGACCGCTGGACGGGCCACCGCCGGCCGGGCGGGCCCGGGTCTCGGGATCGGGCTCCGCGGGCGGCGGGGACGCCGGGCGGGCCGGGGCGGCGGACCGGGGCCCGCCGAGTGACGCACCGCCCCGCTCGCCGGCCACCTCGCAGCGGATCTGCCAGCGCCCGCCAAGCTCCTCGTAGAGCGCGTCGGTGAGCACCTGGGCGTGGTCGGACATCATCTTGGCCAGCACCGACGACTTCACCGTCACCACGAGCGCGTCGCCGTCGAGGTCACGCACCACCGCGTCGCGCATCAGCGCCGCGATCCGCTTGTTGGTGCGGTTGACCTTGCCGACCACCTCGGGCCAGGCCCGGCGCACCGCGACGGCGTCCAGCGCGCCGGTCGCCTCCGCGCCGGGGCGGGGCGGGGCGGGGGTGGCCGGATCGGGCATCACCGCCGACGGCGGGACCGCCCGGCGGGGCGTACCGGTCGCCGGCTCGGACCCGGCCGGAGCGACCGGGGAGGCACCCGTAGCGGCCGTAGCGGCCCCCGGGGCGGCCTGGGCGGCTTGACGGGCTGGGGCGGCTGAAGCAGGCGACGCCGGGCCGGCTGGGGACACCGGAGCAGGGGATGCCGGGCCGGCCGCAGCGGCGTCCGAGGGTTCCGTCGGGGCGGGGGCGGGCTCGGGTCGTACGGGAGGAGGGGAGGTGACCGGCGCGGGGCCGGCGGCGGCCGGCGGCGCGTCGGTGCCGGCGAGGGTGAGCCGCCGCTCCAGGCGTTCGAGGCGCTGGAGCAGGCCGCCGGTGGCGTCATCGGCGCCGGGCAGCAGCATCCGGGCGCAGATCAGCTCCAGCAACAACCGGGGCGCGGTGGCGCCACGCATCTCCACCAGCCCGTTGTGCACGATGTCGGCGCACCGGGACAGCGTGGCGGGGCCGAGCCGCTGGGCCTGGGCGGCCATCCGTTCGATCTGGTCGGCGGGGCCGTCGATCAGGCCCCTGGCGGCGGCGTCGGGCACCTGCTGGAGCACGATCAGGTCGCGCAGCCGTTCCAGCAGGTCGGAGGCGAACCGGCGCGCGTCGTGCCCGGCCTCGGCGACCCGGTCGACGGTCGCGTACGCCGCCGCGCCGTCCCCGGCGGCCAGCGCGTCGCACATCTCGTCGATCAGGGCGGCGTCGGTCACGCCGAGCAGGGCGGTGGCCCGGGCGTAGGTGACCCCCTCCGGCCCGGCCCCGGCGATGAGCTGGTCGAGCACGGAGAGGCTGTCCCGCATGCTGCCGCCACCGGCGCGCACCACCAGCGGAAAGACCGCCGGCTCGACGGCGACCCCCTCCGCCTCGCAGAGCTGCTCCAGATATGGGCGGACCACCTTCGGCGGGAACAGCCGGAACGGGTAGTGGTGGGTCCGCGACTTGATCGTGCCGAGGACCTTCTCCGGCTCGGTGGTGGCGAAGATGAACTTGACGTACTCCGGGGGCTCCTCGACCAGCTTGAGCAGGGCGTTGAAGCCGGCCGACGAGACCATGTGCGCCTCGTCGATGATATAGATCTTGAAGCGGCTGCGGGCCGGCGCGAAGAACGCCTTCTCGCGCAGTTCGCGGGCGTCGTCGACGCCGCCGTGGCTGGCCGCGTCGATCTCGATGACGTCGATGGAGCCGGTCCCGTCGGTGGACAGCTCGCGGCACGACTCGCACTGCCCGCACGGCTCGGGCGTGGGGCCCTGCGCACAGTTCAGCGAACGGGCCAGGATCCGGGCGCTGGAGGTCTTGCCGCAGCCACGCGGGCCCGAGAAGAGGTAGGCGTGGTTGAGCCGGCCGCTGCGCAGCGCCTGCGACAGCGGCTCCGTCACGTGTTCCTGGCCGATGAACTCGGCGAAGGTACGCGGCCGGTACTTGCGGTAGAGCGCCAGTGCCACTCGTCCCGCCTCCTCTCGACCGAGCCATTCTGCGCCGGCCGGGCGCGGGTGACCACCCACCACCCCGTGACCTGACCCGCAGGGACGTTACCGGGCCCCGGAGACAAAAAGGCCTCCCGTGCACCCGGCAGAGCTCGCTTATCCTTGCTGCCTTCCGGCCCTGGGGAGGTTCACGAGATACCGCCGCACGGGAGGTACCGACAACCCTACCCGACGTCCCGTCGATCTTCAGGGGGTGGTGGGGTGGCCCACCCGGCATGGACCTGTATCCTCGTCTGCGGAGGATTCGCCTAGAGGCCTAGGGCGCACGCTTGGAAAGCGTGTTGGGTTAACACCCTCACGAGTTCGAATCTCGTATCCTCCGCTCTCTTGAGCAGGACAAACGGAAGGGCCGGCCCCGTCAGGGACCGGCCCTCCGCCGTCTCTACGGTCGCTGCCGTCTCAGTTGTCGTCTCACTTGCCCTGTTCCGGCCCCCCTGGCTGCCGCTCGCCGGACTCCCCCGGCCGGCTCGGCGGGTCGCCCCAGAGCAGCCCGCCGAGCTGCTGCGCGATGTCGCGGCGAACCTGATCGGTCATGTGCTGGTACCGGACGGCCATTGCCGAGTTCGACCAGCCCATGATGCCCATCACGGCGCGGCCGGAGACGCCGAGGACCAGGAGCACGGTGGCGGCGGTGTGCCGCGCGTCGTGCAGCCGGCCATCCCGCACTCCGGCGAGCTTGAGCAGCCGCTTCCATTCGTCGTAGTCCGTCGCCTGATGGATCGCCTCTCCGGTTGGCGAGGCGAACACCCACCCGCCGAGCTGGGCGACCTCGGCCTCATTCGGTCAGCCGCAGTTGAGGTGCGGATGCACCGAGCGTCCCCGCTGTTCAAGCTCTACATCCTGAACAGCGAAGAGGTCTTCTACGGCTTCTACCCGGTCGTTGAGCGCACCGTCTCAATCAAGGGTGAGCCCATGGCGATCTACGACCTCATGGGCAAGGACGTGCCGCTGTTCCACTACGCGGTGACCGACGATGACACCTCCCATGGCACCCAGTTCGTGGAGGCGTCCCGCCAGTGGTTCGACTCGGTGTGGTCGACCATCGCCTACCGGTACGACGGATGAGCGCCGACCTCGGCCGGCTGCTCGGTGAGGTCGGTGCGGTGCTGCTCGATTTCGACGGCCCGGTGTGCAGCATCTTTGCCGGGTACCCGGCGCCGCAGGTTGCCGCCGAGTTGGTCGACGTGCTGCGGCGATGCGGGGCCAAAGTGCCGCCAGACCTCGCAGGAGAGCCGGACCCGCTTGAAGTACTTCGCCGCACCGGAGCGACCGGCGACCAGGACGCCACGCGAGCGGTAGAGGACGCGCTGTGCGCAGCCGAACGCCAGGCCGCCGAAAGTGCCGAGCCCACGCCCTACGGTCGGGAGGTCATCGTGGCTGCCCGGCAAGCCGGGCTACCCGTAGCGGTGGTCAGCAACAACTCGGCCGGAGCAGTGACCGCCTACCTAACGGCACACCGGTTGGCCGGGCATGTCTCACCAGTTGTTGGCCGGCCCTACGCCGATCCCGCCCGCATGAAACCTAGCCCGGAACCGATTCTGCAAGCTGTCCGCGCCCTGAAGATGCCGCCGAGCCGCCATGGCAGACGTCGTAATAACGAGCATGAGCGAACTCGCACAAGCGCTCATGTAAGGAATAGCGACCGAGAATCGCGTCCTGAAGGGCGCAGTAGATGCTTTGAACGCACTCCACTCCTGGCTCATCTCCGATGCCTCCGCCAGTCACATCGGGCCGGAAGCACACGAAGCAGGGCTCCTGGCGGCGCGGCGTTTCATCGGTCCACGGAGGTTATCAGCAGGTCAGGGGTAGCCATCGAGCTTCCTAACTCATCCTTACCAACGGCAGCAAGTCCCTACGTGTCGTAAGACGCTGGTATGCATCTTTCGGGAGAAGTTCCTCCAATACTGGCCATTCTTGAATGATCAGATCCACGGCGCGAGCTACCCTCGTGCGGATATGCCTTACCTCAATGTCCGCCCGGTTAGCCATACGATCAAAGCTGACAGGCGTGACCGATCTGAACTCTCTCGAGCCATCCAGCTTGAGCCCTAGGTCGTCATTCTCAATATAAAGGACCGTTGGCACGATGTCATAAGCCGGACTCAATGCTGGAAGAACTCCATTAGGGTACGTTAAAGCCCAGTTCTTTAAGTGCGCATCGCCGTTACCTATCAGCACGTTCAGGACAATCCTATCGACTACGTCGCCGATCGCATCCGGCCCGCAAAGCGCCCCAACCAGGGAAGCTACCGTCTCAAAGTTGGCTCGAACGTACTTTAGTCTTTCGTTCGTTGTGGGCACGTCCAGTACTTGCGCAAGAACTTCAGCATGAACGCGCCCTCCATTTGGCCTCCGATCAAATCGCTTGACCGCCAACGCATCTCCGGGATACGACCGGGCCCAGCCAGGCAGCCCTCCGATATCCGCTACCTTAAACAACATGGCCTCAGGAGTAGGGATACCGATCCTACGGGCTAACTCTAGTCCGGCCAGCTCCGACTGGGGAACGCCGTCGAAACCAGGTCTTCCGTCTGGAAGCTTGACAATCCAATCGCCGGCCTGCCCGCGAGCAGGAATCGTGAGCCCTCGGGCGTTTGTCATGACGACCGAGAACTTTGGCTGCACGCCAGCGAGGCTAAATTTGAGGACAGCATCTTCCGGAGCTTCCGCATTCTCAGACGTTAGAGGCTCAGCAAGCCCAAAATCCGCTGAGGAAGGTTCTGCTAACACTATTCGGACCGCTCCCGGGAGGTCGTTCCTTCCGAGGCGGAGAAGCATCGGAAACTCCCTTTTCGGGTTCACGGCAGTGGCCGAGGCCACTGCCGATCTTAGATAGCCTTCTGGCAAGAGGTGGGAAAACCAAGTCGGAACCGAGACGCGTTGACTAGGACGCCAAGTCGGCTCGTTTTCCTCAAATATCTGGCCAAGTACCATGCGACGGTCCTGACGCCAATACCCGTCGTCGGACTCGAACCGGGTGATCTCGTCATTGTTGACCAAGCGGCCTACGTTCTGCCACTCACCCTCCGGTGAAAGAAGCTGCACTAATCCTACTCGCGCAAGCCTCGATTGCATGACTCAGTCCTCATCCTCAACGATCAGACTGGATAATGCCGGACGCGCGAGGGTCTTCGCCTCAACTCGGGACGATACGTATCGCCCAAGGAGATCTTCAATGTACGCAGTTCGCAGGGCAACGAAATCATCGATCCGGCGCGTCCGCAAGGCCTCCGCAGCTTCAGCAGTTATGCCATGGCTTTCTAGTATTTTAGACGGCTCGAATCCCGTCGGATATCCGGCGTTATTCGGCCAAAATCCACGCGCGCCCACCTGTCCGCGCCGTTTAGGCACCAGTTCAGTAATTGCCTCCACACCCTGCTCCTCCAACCGGGTACCGATGTCGATCGGTCGCCCGTCCAAGTCCAGCGGGTGCAAGGAAGCCAGTGCCAACATAGCCAGCCTCGCTGGAGACGACTCAGTACGGAATGGATGCAGCCTCAAGTTGTACGCATCCTCGTCCACGACACTGGAGATCAAGCCGAGGGCAGCGCGGTCTTCGGGCGGGGCTAGGTCGGGCTTCCCCTTCTTTGGATTGACACTGTAGATCGCCTGGCGCAACGCCGGCGTCTGTCCTTGCCTACCAAAACCATGGACCCATCCGCGCCACAGCCACCGGCCTAGAAGCCGTTGAGTCCAAGAATCTGGCTCAGGGTGGAGATGAAAGAATGCGGCTAGCACGGGGAGCGGGAGGGTAGAGGGCATCAGAAGTAGATGGGGGATCCCTTGCTTCCGCAAGAAGGAGATTGCCAGCGTGAGAGCCTGCTCAGTCTTCTCGTACCATTCGGCGGCATTTTCGCCGTTATCGAATTCATCGCGTAGATCGCGCTGAATGTTGCCTCCCCTCAGCGCGATAAGGCTTTGGACAACCCGGTCGGAATCAACGATTCCGAACCCTAGACGGCTGAGGGCCTCGGTTACAGTCTGAGGGCTACCTGGCTCCGCTTCGCTCGCAAACAATGCGTGGAAGACGTCGGCCCGCCCGATGGGCTTACCGGCCGAGTTGACTCGGTCGAAGATTTTACGGAGAAGATAATCATCGTCGCCGGAAACGATATATGCAGGAACTTGATAATCGCGCAGAGCGCCCCCTAGAGCATCCGCTGCGTCGTAGTCGTCCGGTTCGAGGTCGTCGACATGCTCTCTCAGCCAAGAAAGTAAGGACCTGCTGTCGATTGCTCTGTGCACCGGCAGCCAAGTGGGAGGCACAGAACTACCACCTGTCGCAAATCGCCCTCGCCTCAGATCAAAAAATACCTCAAAGCGTTTGTCGACATTGCGGTGAGTCGGATTGAGGGCCCCGACGAGGGATGTAATACGCTGCTGCCCATCAACAACCCACAGAGCGTCAGTCCGCTCGCGGACAGCGATAGAAAGCGGGCCAAATTCGACTGTGCCAGCCGCCGCGCCCTTTTGCCAAAGAAGTAGCGTGCCTATTGGAAAGCCTCGCCACAGGCTATCAAATAAATCCAGTACGTCTTTTTCGTCCCATACGAAGCTTCGCTGAAAGCGAGGAATCCGTAGTTGACCCTTCAAGCCCTGGTCAACAAGGTCAGGAACGTAAAAATTGGTCGACCGGGGTCGGTTTAGCTGCTCGGCCGCCTGAGTCATCCCGTTCCTCTCAATTTGAGCTGAAAACCCTCCGTCTTGACATGAGACGCAACCAGCATACGCGCGCCTTCGCCAGAAGCTGGCCGACGCCGCTCTCACTGGCCATCTTGGCGCGGCCTGGGCGGCACGTCTGGGAGCCCAGCCTGTCCACCCGTACGGTCGCCGAGGATCACTCGGAGGTCTTGTAGCCGCTCGAACCCGCCAAGGCCCTGTCTCAGTTTCCGTCTCATTCATGCACGTACGAACCCGGCCAACCCCGTTCAGCGAACGGTGCTTCTCTAGGCAGAGGACGCGAGTGGCGTTCACCGTACGCGTGTCAGCAGACTTGGAAAGCGTGTTGGGTTAACACCCTCACGAGTTCGAATCTCGTATCCTCCGCCGCGGAGCAGCACGAACGGCAGGGCCGGCCCCACTCGGGGACCGGCCCTTCGTCGTCTTCCGGCCCTCCCGGCTCAGCCTCTCTCCCCCGCTCTCGGAGACCGCCGACACCCGGCGGCACCTCGATCGCCGCGAGCGCATTCCCCGCACGCTGCCGGCGGGCAAGGATCGACACCCGGAGAGGGTCGGCGCCAAACGCCCCACATCGGTGACCGGCTATCCCGAAGCCAGACGTCCACCCCGCGAACGGATCGGACAACTGGCTCCAGGAATCTAGGATTACGACGACCGATGTCGATCGGCAACCATCGAGAGGGGCGGCCATGTCGTACGCCGACGGAACGCCCGGCCGCCGCACTCCTGACCACATCTGGATCGCGGTCGCGGTGATCGCCGACATTTCGGCAGTGGTCGCCACGGCGCGCTCCGCCATCGGAGTCATAGTCGTGGTCGCGGGAGTCGGCGCCCTGTTGGCCGGCGTCTACCGAATCGCCGTCAGGTGGGGCCAACCCGTCGACTGGCGGATCGCCCTGGCCACCGTCACCATGATCGCTGGATCAGGCGCGCTGATCGTGACGATCGACCGATCCCTGACAGCCGGTCAGCGGCCCCTCGACAACTCTGCCGTGGCCCGCGACCAGAGCAGCGTCGGCAGCCCGCACGGAAGGGAACCCACGCCCCAGGCCAGCGACAGCTTCCCGACGCCCACACCGCCGTCACCTTCCCCGTCGCCCTCGCAGTCGCCCGGCGCGATGTCCCTTCTCGACGCCCAGATGATCAAAGAAGGGGACATCCGTTTCTCCGAGGGCCCCTTGAAGGTCAACGACAAGACGTACGACCAGGTGATTCACGGTTACGGCACCTGCCGGAGCGATCTCGTTTCCACGACCTACCAGCTCGGCCGGAAGTACCGACAATTCGAAGCCGGCGTGGGGCTCGGCGACGACACCGGCTATCAGGCGAGTGTGAGATTTTCGCTCTTGGTGGATGGGAACGTGAAGCACGCCGTGATCGCAGAACTCGGAGAGGTGGTTCCCTTCAAGGCCGACGTCACCGGCGCGTTCCGGATCACGATCCAAGCGGAAGTCCAAACGGACGTCTGCGGAGGCCTGGGGCGGCGGGTCTACGCCGCATGGACGGACCCTGTCGTGACACCGTGATCGCGCCGCGCCCGACCGCCGCCACCGGTCGGGCGGCCGCGCGTCGAGGCGCGGGCTGGCGCGCGTCGAGGCGCGGGCTGGCGCGCGTCGAGGCGCGGAGTGACGCTGGCCGCACGACGATCATCCGGCAGGACGCACGCCATACGCTGACAGCGCATCGGACAGCGAGACAGCCGGACGGCGGCGACCTGCGGGCGGCGACCGGCCCGGAGAGAGCGCAGAAACACGTGAACGTAGCGCTGAGCGTCGCCGAAGGGCTGGCGGTGCTGGCCGCCGGGGCCGCGGCAGGAGCCATCAACGCGGTGGTGGGCTCAGGCACCCTGGTGACCTTCCCGGTCCTGCTCTCCCTCGGCTACCCGCCGGTGGTGGCGAACGTGTCCAACACCGTCGGGCTGGTGCCGGGCTCCTTCTCCGCGGCGTACGCCTATCGCCGGGAACTGGCCGGGCACGGCCGGCTGCTGACGCGGCTTGGCGTGGCAGCCGTGCTCGGCGGGATCACCGGCGGCGTACTGCTGCTGGTTCTGCCTCCCGGTGCGTTCCGGGCCATCGTGCCGGCGCTGATCATCCTGGCGCTGGTGCTGGTGGTCGTGCAGCCGCGACTGGCCCGGGCGCTGGCCCGCCGGCGAGCGGCCCCGGAGGGCGCGGGCACGGCGTCGTCCGGCGACGCGGAGGTACGGCGGGTCGGGCCACTGCTGTTGGCTGGCGTCTTCGGCACCGGCGTGTACGGCGGCTACTTCGGCGCCGCCCAGGGCGTGCTGTTGCTGGGGCTGCTCGGGGTGCTGCTCTCCACCGACCTGCGCTGGGTCAACGGGGTGAAGAACGTGCTCGCCGGCCTGGTGAACGGGGTCGCGGCGGTCCTGTTCGTGGTCGTGGGGAACGTGGCGTGGTTGCCGGCGCTGCTGATCGCGGTGGGTTCCGTGCTGGGGGGCCTGGCCGGCGGCCGGTGGGGACGCCGGCTGCCGCCGGTGGCACTGCGCGCCACGATCGTGGTCGTCGGGCTCGCCGCCCTGGCCAACCTGCTGCTCTGACCACCAAGCCAACCCAACTCGCCCCGCCCGCGCCCGCGCCCCCGCCCGTCGATACACCTCGTCGATCTTGCACTTTGCGCCCAGGCAAAGGTCACATTTCGCCCAATCACGGGGCCGGAAGTGCAAGATCACGGGGGCCAGCCCGCGCCGCGACGCGACGCGCCGCGGCCCGCCGCCGATCTTGCACTTACCGCCCCGACAAAGGCCACATCTCGCTCAAAAAAGGGGCCGAAAGTGCAAGATCGCGCGGGGCGGGGCGGGGAGGGCGGGGCGGGGCGGGAGGGCGGGAGGGGGTGGGAGGGCGGCCGGCCCCACGCCAGGGCGCAGGTTCGTTAGGGTGGGCGGACGCGTAGGGCGGGGGAATCCGTCGTACACATGTTCCATCCACAGGGTGTGGATGGCGGAGGGCTCGGATGGGTTACCAGCTCAGCGCGGTCGTGGCGGACGCCGAGTTGCTCCGCGAGCGGACCGTCGACCTGGACCACGCCGTCCTCGGCGAGCTGCGCCAGGACTTCGCGCTGCTGCCGGTCACCCCGCAGCTCGTCGAGGAGTTGACCGGGGCGCTGCCCGACTATTCGACGGTGGAACGATCCCCGGACGAGCCGTTTCACCTGGCGCTCTCGGCGGCACTCGCCGAGGTCCTCGCGGGTTGGTCGCGGTCGGGGCCGTTGGCGTACCTGGAGGCGGAGTTCCTCGGCGGAGCCGGCTACCAGTCGGCGGTGGTGTGGCACGGCGGCGAGACCACCTGGGGGCCGGCGTTCGACCGCCGCTTCGACGGTCCGCGCCCGGAGTGGCCGGTGAACGCTGCGCTCATCCGGCTCGGGGCGGAGCCCGGCGCGTGGATCGACCCGTTCGCCGAGTTGGGCCTGCACGTCGAGCGGAGCACCGCCGGTTGGCTGGCGCACGGGCGGCGACGGTTGAGCGCCGACTACTGGGACGAGCTGGCCGAGGAATGGGAAAACCGGCAATCTGACGCCGGGCAGCAACCTGAACGCGCCAGTCCCGTTGGGGACTGGGGGATTCCATGAAATTGCGACAATTTGCCTTTATCGCGACGCTGCTGACGGCTGCCTGGATCACGAGCAGTGGCGCGCACCCGCCGTCACCCGCGCCGGACGGCCGGCCCGTCGGCGTCGTCGAGGTGGTCGATCTCAACGGCCTGCGCAACATCGAGTTCGGCGACACCGAGGACGAGTTGACCCGGCGGGGCATCCTGCGCTCCGACGTCGATGCCTGCGGCCCGGCCCTGACCGGGCACGACGCCATCAGCCCGATCTTCGTCGACGACCGACTGGTGCTGCTCTGGCTCGACGACGCGACGCGCACCCCGCAGGGCATCACCACCGGAATCCCGATCGAGGAGGTCCGCGCCCGCTTCCCGTCCGCCCGCGAGCTGGACGCTCCACAGGGGATGCACCGGTTCGACGGGCTGATCGCCCGGCAGGGCGACCGGGCCTACCTCTTCCTGCACGACGGGTACGCCGTCCGAAAGATCATCGCCGGGTACGCCGACTGGGCCCAGCGCCTCTTCCACGAGGGCCACAGCCCCTGCTGAGGTCGACCCTCCTGGGCCGTCGTGCACCGGCGCCCGAAGCATGAGGCCGGCGGTGCCGGGTATCCGCCGGGCATGGCGCGGTACACGAAGCCCGAACTCAGGGAGCAGGTCAAGGAAGAGATCACGGCCTCCGACAAGGGCGGCCGGCCGGGTCAGTGGTCGGCGCGCAAGGCGCAGTTGGTCACCCAGGAGTACAAGAAGCGCGGCGGGGGCTTCGTCGGCCCGAAGGACGATCGGCAGAAGTCCCTGCAACGCTGGGGCGGCGAACGCTGGCAGACCAAGGAGGGCGGCACCCGGGCGCGGCACGGTGACGAGACGAGCCGTTACCTGCCCGAGCGCGCCTGGAAGCAGCTCTCCGAGGACGAGAGGCGCGCGACCGACGCCAAGAAGCGGAAGGCGTCGAAATCCGGCAAACAGTTCGTGGCCAACACCGGGCCGGCCAAGCGCGCCCGCCGCAACGTCACCGCGGCCGAACAGCTGTCGGAGTTGCCGGTCGCCGAGGCGGCCAAGCTGGTGCGTGGCCTCGACACCGGCCAGCTCAAGACGGCCCTGCGACGCGAGCGCGACGGCAAGGCACGCAAGACGCTCCTCCAGCGGCTGGAGTCGGAGCTTCGCCGGCGCTGACCGTCGGCCACGGTGGAAGGCGGGAGAGCGGAGCGCGGCTTGTGCGGCGCGTCAGGGGACTGTAAAGACAACGCATGCGTCGGGTAGCCGTAGCGGCTTTGTCCGTGATCGTCGTGGCCCTACTGGGCGTCGCCACGAACGTCGCCACGGGAGCCCTGCCCGACGGGTGGACCCCGTACCTGTGGTTGGCCTGGCCGTTGCTCATGCTGCTGGTGTCGGTCCTCGTGGTGGTCGAGGTGCAGCGCGGCCGGGAGCCCCGGCGCGCAGCCACCGCCGTGCCGGCGCGGAGCCGCCGGGTCATGTTGGACCGGGTACGTCGCTACTGGATCGTCAGCGTCCTCGACCGCTCCCTCTACGAGGAGGCGCGCATCGAGTTGGGAGTCGCCGCGACCGCGGATGACCGCCGGCACCCGTGGAGTCTGCGGGCCGTTCATCGGGATGGCTTCGCCACCTCACTCGACGACCGCACCTCCATCTCGACCCTGTTCGACCAGCTCGACGAGACTGTGGTCATCATCGGCGCACCCGGGGCCGGTAAGACCACCACGTTGTTGGAGCTGGCCCGGGACCTGCTCGACCGCGCCGACCGCGACCCGGACGCGCCGATCCCGGCGGTGTTCAACCTCTCCAGCTGGGCGACCCTCCGCCGGCCGCTCGACCAGTGGCTCGTCGAACAGTTGACCGAGCGGTACGGCATACCGGCCGACCAGGCGGCTGCCTGGGTGGCGGCGGGGCAGATCCTGCCGCTGCTCGACGGTCTCGACGAGGTCGCCGAGCAGCACCGCGACGCCTGCGCCGAGGCGATCGCCGCGTTCCATGAGCGGCAGCCGTTGACCCCGATCGCCGTCTGCTGTCGGCAGGCGGAGTACGAGGGGCTCCGTTCCGAGCTGCCCCTCTACGGCACTGTCGCCATCCAACCGCTGGACCGGTCGCAGATCGAGCGCTACCTCGACCGGCTGGGACCGGGCGGCCTGCGAGACGCCGTCGACGCCGACCCTGAGCTGTGGAAGCTCGCCGACTCTCCGCTGATGCTCAGCATCATGGCGCTCGCGTACGCGGACGGGACCGGTGTCCGGCCGCTCGCGGCCGGCGAAACCTCACCCGGCTCCGGCCGCGACCGGCTGTTCGCCCGGTACATCGACACCATGCTGGGACGCCGACCGCACCCGCGCTGGGCACCCGCGCAGACGGCTCGCTACCTCTCCACCCTCGCCCAGGCGCTGCGCCTGCGGAACCAGACGGTCTTCGTGTTGGACATGGTCGACGAGTCGTGGTCGGCCCGGGAATCCGCATCCGGGTGGCCCATGACTTGGAACACCATGCTGCTCAGCTGGACCGCCATCGCCGCCGTCCTCGGTGCAGCGGCCTGGACGTGGGATTCGCCGCCCGGCGCGGTGCTTCTCAGCGGCCTGCTGGTCCTGGCCGGCCTGATGTACGCGAACAGGTACGACGGCCTTTTCGATCTGACCTGGGGCGTTCGAAGGCGGAACGAGTCTCGGCCCCCGAGGAGCTGGTTGCAGGACTGGGCCCTGGATCTCGTCGACAGCGCCTACCTGGAGCGGTTCGTCCTCGTCTCGGCGGCCGTCGCCGGCCCGGTCGTCGGAGGGCTTGCCGGCTGGTTCGCCCCCGGCGGTGCCAGTTGGCCCGCTGGCCTCGGCTACGGCGCCGGGTTCCTCCTCACCACGGTGGTGGCCCTCGTCGCTCTCGACAGCGCCCAGGTGACCCTCTACTTCCTGCCACCACCGCCTCGCGCCGGCCGACGTGAGCTGCCGAGCCCGCTGGTGGGGCAACGGCTGTCCTTCATCGCCCGGGGGTTGCCCGGGTTCGGCCTCGTCGTGGCCGTGCTCACCTACGTGCCTGTCGCGGTGGCCCGCGACTCCGCCGAGGCGCTCCGTGCCGCCATGCTGCTCGGCGGGGGCAGCATGCTGCTACTCGTCGCCGTGGCCGCGCTCTCGCCGATGGTCGAGCAGATCCTCGTTCGGCGGCGACTCGCCCGGGAGGACCTGGTGCCCTATCCACTGTTGCCGTTTCTCGACCACGCGGTGCAGTGCCTGTTCCTCCGCCAGGTGGGCGACGGCTACATCTTCGTGCACCGGGAGTTGCTCGACCACTTCGCCGACCGCGCGGAGGCGGACATGCCGCTGCTGCGATTCCGCGCCACCGCGCATGCCGCGCGGGAAAGGTCGGATCGAGTTGCCCCGGCGTCGAACGAGCCGGAACCGGCGTCTTGAACACCACCTGAGACCAGAACGACCATCCCGGTACGGCTCGGCCTCGCCGCGCCCAGGGAGGCTAGCCTGATCGCAGGCTCAGGCTGCCCCGGACCACCGTGGACCAGGTCTGGGGCCGACCGGCGCTGGCCGGCCAACCGTTTCGAGGAGACGACGCTGAGAAGAGACATCCTGCGGCGGCCGATGTCGATCATCGCGCTCGCGCTGGGCATGACCCTGATGACCGGCTGCGCCATCGACAAGGGCACGGCCCTCGAGACGGATTTCGTCGACGACTGGGCCGGCACGCCGGACGTCGCGAAGGTCGAAACCACCGGGAACAACACCCTGCCCTTCCTAGGAACGGCGACCGGCACCCTGATCGTGAAGGACGGCACGTCGGCCGACCGCGTGGCCGCGTTGGCGAACGAGCTGCGGGACTATGTCGCCCGGCACGGCTCGACCACCGGCCGGATCGCGGCGGATGGCATCACCTTCACCGTCGTCGCGGACAAGGGACGCACCAGCGAGGCACAGACGCTGTGGCGGTCGCTGACGGCCGATGCCCGGGTCGTGGACGGCGACATCGACGACGCGTCCAGGAAGGAGACCGACCGCTGGCGGGTCCAGCTCACGGCAGCCGATTCCCGTAGCGCGATGGCGGTGTTCAGGGACATGCTCGCCGCCGGCGACCGGCACCAGCCACTCTCGGACGTGACGCACCTGGAGGTCGACACGAAGCGCGACGTACGGCCCGCGCTCAAGGTCGAGACCGACCTCGACGGCGGGGTGCCCGCCGAGGCGATCGCCGCCTACGAGGCGGTGGCCGCCCAGTATCCGATCGCTGGCGCGTCGCTGAGCGCCAAACGGGCGAGCATCGTCGTGGCGGGGAACGCGGATCAGGACCGTGCCGGCGAACTCGCCAGGAGAGCGGCGCCGAACCTCGGTGCCGTCTCGGTCACCAGCGACAGGGGAAACTGAGACCACAAGCGGAACGCCCGGTGCGATCCTCGCGGATCGACCGGGCGTTTTCGCTGTTCACGAGCGGTGGCGGCGGGATTTGAACCCGCGGAGGGCGTAAACCCTCACACGCTTTCGAGGCGTGCTCCTTAGGCCACTCGGACACGCCACCGCCGAGAAGGGTACATGACCCCGGCTTCGGACGCCGAACCGGTATCGCCGGGAGCGGCCTGGCAGGATCCTTCCCATGAGTACGCACATCGGCGCTAAGCCGGGCGAGATCGCCGAGCGGGTCCTGATGCCGGGCGACCCGCTGCGGGCCAAGTGGATCGCGGAGACCTACCTCGAGGGCGCCACCTGCTACTCGACGGTCCGGGGCATGCTGGGCTTCACCGGTCGCTGGAACGGCGTCGAGGTCTCCGTCCAGGGCTCCGGCATGGGCATGCCCTCCGCCTCCATCTACGCCCACGAGCTGGTCAACGAGTACGGCGTGAAGACGCTGATCCGGGTCGGCTCCTGCGGCGCGCTGTCCGAGGATCTCCGGCTGCGCGACGTGATCGCCGCGATCGGCTCGTCGACCGACTCGAACATGAACCGGATGCGCTTCGACGGGCTGATCGACTACGCCCCGGTGGCCGACTTCGGGCTGCTGCGTACGTCGGTGGAGGTGGCCGAGCGGCGCGGCATCGCGATGCGGGTCGGGCCGATCCTGGCGGCGGACGCCTTCTACACCGACCGCCCGGACCTCTACGACGCCCTCGCCGACTACGGCGTGCTGGCGGTGGAGATGGAGTCGGCGGCGCTCTACACGATCGCCGCCCGGTTCAAGGCCCGCGCGCTGACCGTGCTGACCGTCAGCGACCACATCAAGACCGGCGAGAAGACCACCTCCGAGGAGCGCGAGCAGACCTTCAGCCAGATGGTCGAGATCGCCCTGGACACGATCATCGCCTGATCCTCGTCGGCTCCGGCGCCGCCCGTCATCCCCCCGGATGGCGGGCGGCGTCGCGTTTTCGTGACCACCGTCACCCGGCAAATTAATACGACCGGTCGTGCTTTTTGATTAGCCTCTCCCCATGACAGTCGACGGACGCGTCGCGCGGGGGGACCGGACCCGCACCGCCGCGCTGGACGCCGCCGTGGTCCTCGCCACCGAGGTGGGGCTGCACGGGCTCTCCCTCGCCCAGCTCGCCGACACGCTCGGGGTCAGCAAGTCCGGCCTGTTCGCGCACTGGCGTTCCAAGGAGGCGCTCCAGCTCGCCACCGTCGACCGGGCGGTGCGCCAGCAGCAGGAACGGGTCGTCCAACCGGCTCTGCGCGCACCCCGTGGCGTACGACGGATCTGGGCGCTGCACCAGGCCCGGATCGACTTCTTCGCCGCCCGGGTCCTCCCCGGCGGCTGCTTCTTCGCCAGCGCCGACTTCGAGTACAACGCGCGTCCCGGCCCGGTCCGGGACCGGCTCGCCGAGGCGTTCGGCGAGTGGACGGCGTTCCTCGAACGCCTCGTCCGGGAGGCGGTCGCCGCCGGCGAACTGCCCGCCGACGTGGACGTCCCGCAGCTGGCGTACGAGATCGACGCGCTCGGGGTCACCGCCGCGATGCGCTCCCGGCTGCTGGACCCCGACACCACCTACCGGCACGCCCGACTGGGCCTGCTGAACCGCCTGCGGGCGCTGTGCCCCGATCCGACCCTGCTACCGGAAGGCATCTCATGAGCCACGCCATCATCGACCAGCCCGCCGTCGAGTTCGGGCACGTCGCGCACGTCGCGGTGCACTTCGACGACCTCGACGCGTTCGGTCTCCTGCACAACTCCCGGTACGCGCTACTGCTCGAACGGGCCCTGACCGGCTACTGGGCGGACCACGGTGTCGCGTTCCAGGCCGGCCAGCGGAGCGCACCGGACGTGTTCCACGCCGTCCGCGAGTTCACCATCACCTACCGGGCCCCGGTCACCGGGACCGGGCCCGTGGCGGTGCACTTCTGGCTCGACCACTTCGGCACCAGCAGCGCCCGGTACGCCTACCGGTTCCACTCGCTGGACGGCCGCGTCGTGCACGCGGAGGGCCAGCGGTCGATCGTCCGGGTCGACCCGGCGACCCTGCGACCCGCCCCGTGGACCGACACCGCCCGCGCGGTGGCCGCGAACCTGCTCCGGCCCGCCCCGGCCGACGCCTGAGGGGTTAGGAAGGGGCCCTTCCTATACCGCAGACGTTAATAGGGTGCCCTTCCTTACACCCGGAAGAAGGCGCGCAGCAGGGCCGCGCTCTCCGGCTCCAGGACGCCGCCGTAGACCTCGGGGCGGTGGTTGAGGCGGCGGTCGCGCAGCACGTCCCACAGCGAGCCGGCCGCCCCGGTCTTGGGCTCCCAGGCCCCGAAGACCACGGTGGAGACCCGGGCCAACACCAGCGCGCCCGCACACATCGTGCAGGGTTCCAGGGTGACGACCAGCGTGCAGCCGTCGAGCCGCCAGCGGCCCAGCCGTTCGGCGGCCCGGCGTACCGCCAGCACCTCGGCGTGCGCGGTCGGGTCGCCGGTCAGCTCCCGCTCGTTGCGCCCGATCGCCAGCTCGGTGCCGTCCGGTCCGTAGAGCACGGCACCCACCGGGACGTCGTCGGAGCTGTCCGGGCCCGCACCGGCGGGGCTGTCCGGGCCGGTGACGGCGACCTCCAGCGCGCGGCGCATCCACAGCTCGTGCCGCTGCCGCCGGCCGGCGCCGTCCGGGTCCGCCAGCCCCTCGTCGGCGCCGGGGCCGACCCGGCCGGCCGCGCCGGGGGTCGGTTGCCCGGGGCGTACGGTCCCCAGGGTCGGATCGGTGGCGTCGGCCGGCTCGACGCCGCCCGCCCCGGCTCGCCCCGGCCCGGACGGGTCAGATCTCACGCAGTTCCTCGACCTCGTCGGCGCAGCCGAGCGCCTGGCACACCTCGGTGGTGACGTCGGCCGGCATCATGCCCTCGTGCGCGCTGAGGTCGAGCAGCTTCTGCGCGGAGATGCCCAGGTCGGCCAGGATGTCGGCGTCGCCGACCGGATCGGCCTCCGGGTCGACGGCCGGCTGCTCGGTCTCCTCGCCGCCACCACCGGACGGGCGCGGCTCCTCGGTGTCCTCCAGGCCGGTCACGGAGGTCTTCAGGTCCCCGACGAGCACGGCGCCCAGCCGGGACTCCTCGGCGTAGGCGGAGTCGGAGCCGAAGACCCGCAGGTCCTCCCCCTCGTCCAGGCGCATGATCACCAGGTAGGCGTCGTCCGCCTCGACGAAGAGCAGCGACAGGTCGGCGTCCTGGTCGACGTCGCGCAGCCGGTCGGCCGCGTCCTCGATGTCGGTGACGCCCCGCAGGTTCACCTCGGCGGCCGTCCAACCGCTGTCGTCACGTACGACCGCCGCAGCGAAGTACGACACGGTTCCCCCCAAAAAGAAGCCTCGGCAGGCCGACCCGTTACGCGTGCACGTTAGCCGGTCGGGTCGGCAGAAGACCGGCCAACGCCCCGAAGGACCGGTCAATCCTGGAAAGTCAGCCGGCGATCCGGCGGCGGGTGGCGATCAGCTCCCGGAGCCGCTCGCTGCGCACCCGCTGTGGCCGTTCGCGCTGGCGCACCGCCCGGGCGCCCGCCAACTCGGCGAGGAGCTGCTGGCGACGGCGGCTGCGCTCGGGATCGAGCCGCGGAGTGGTCCAGGCCATACCGCGAGGGTGCCGAGTTCGGACGGCCACGTCAAGCTGGGCTTCGCTGCGCAGCCGGCCGGCGACTCAGCGCAGTCGGGCGGCCGGCCGACGGGCCGGAGCGCAGCTCTACCAGAGCGGCCAGTCCCCGCCCGACGCCCAGCGCACCGCCACGATGGCGGCGGCGATGCTCCATCCACCGGCGGTGACGATGGCGATCCCGACGGCCACCCCGCGGTCGCCGGAACGGACCAGCAGCAGCGCGGCCAGCCAGGCCAGCCCGCCGGCCAGCACCGTCCACCAGGCGTAACCGGACACACTGCGGCCGAGCAGGCCGAACAGGAGCAGCCAGGCGGTCGCCGCGGCACCGCCGACCGCCACGCCCGCGCCGGTGACCGGGTGCGGCTCGCGGTAGGTGGGCCGGGACGGCGGCCCGGACGGGAAGAGCCCCGAGGGGGCACGCGGCACCGGCCGGTAGCCGGCGTCCGGATCGGGCGGGAAGGCGTAGCCTCCGGTCGTCACCGACCCCTCCCCTCTGCCGTGGACGTTCGTCCCACCGTACCGACTCTGTCAGGATGACCGGATGCCCTCGCCGACGATCGGACACCGCCGCGCGCGTCCGGCGTACCCGGTCCTGCTGGTGCTCGTGCCGGTGCTGGCCGCCGGCTGCGCGACGACCCGTCCCGGGACGGCGCCCGGCACCCCGCCCCCGACCGCGCCGGCGACCGCAGCCCAGCCGGCGCCGCCGGCCGCCACGCCGACCCCCGCCGCCCCCAGCGGCCCGGCCGCGGCGCCGACCCGCGCCGGGCTGCCGCACGTCTTTCCGGTACGCGCGGCGAACGTCGCCTACCACCCGACCCACTCGGCCTACCCGGGGACGGACATCTTCGCGGACTGCGGCGAGCCGGTCGTGGCGGTGACCGACGGCGTCCTCCTGGAGGTCAGCCGGGTCGACCGGTTCGACAAGTGGGGGCCGAGAGGGCCGCACAACGGCGGGCTGTCGGTGTCGCTGCTCGGCGACGACGGGGTGCGCTACTACGGCTCGCACCTGCGCCGGATCGCCGACGGGATCGACGCCGGGGTGCGGGTGCGCGCCGGGCAGCGGCTCGGCGAGGTCGGCCGGACCGGAAACGCCAACAACGTCTGCCACCTGCACTTCGGCATCTCCCCGCCGTGCCAGGGGCGGGACGGCTGGTGGATCCGGCGGGGCGTCGTCTGGCCGGCGCCGTACCTGAACTCGTGGCGCCGCAAGGGCAACAAGGAGCCGGCCGCCGAGGTGGCCGGCTGGCACCGCAAGCACGGCTGCCCGAAGGCACCCGCGACCGGCTGACGGGGGCGGCCGGAACCGGTCGGCTCACGCCCGCCGGCGGGGTCTAGCCGGTCCCGTATTGCCGGCATCAGCGGTTCACCGCTCGGAAACATTGACGTGGGTCTTGCCGCTCGGTTAGCGTCCGGTCCCAAGAGAGCGCTCTCTGAAGTCACTATCTTCGCAATTCGCCTTGCCGGTCATGCTCCGTCCCGACCGGCGCTCCCCGACCGGAGGCACCGTGAAACCTCCCGCGACACGCCGCACCTGGGCCGTTGCGGCCACCTCCGCCCTGGCCCTCGCCCTGGGCACCCTGGCCGTCGTCACCACCGCCCCCGCGCAGGCCGCCACCGTCGGCGCCGGCAGCTACACCACCGACCGGGTGGGCCCCCTGCCCACCGGCTGCGGAGACATGACCACCAACCCCCGGCAGTTCGCCACCGCCGCCGCACCCGCCGGGCCGGTCCCCACCAACGACTGGTGGTCGTCGCTGCTGTGGAAGCGGACCAACTGCGCCTTCAGCGAGCCGCTGCACGCGCACCCGGCCTCCTACCAGCCGGCCGGCGACGGCCTCGGGATCTCGGCCACCTCCACCCCGACCATCAGCGGCACCGCGACCGGGGTCGGCGAGTTCAAGTACACGTACTCCGAGGACATCCGGGTGGGCGTCGCCGCGCTCGCCGCCCCGGTCGTCAGGGTCGACGGCTGGAGCGACTGGACGGTCACCCCGTACTGGACCGACGGCACCCGGACCATGCGGGCCACCATCGGCCACGGCCTGCCGTTCGCGTACTTCCGCACCAGCGGCGGCGACGCCCTGATCAACGCCACCGGCGGCAGCCCCACGGTCTGGTCGAACAGCGGCGCCACGATCGGCTTCACCGTCCGTGGGCACGACTATGTCGCGTACGCGCCCACCGGCGCCACCTGGGCCGTCAACGGGGGACGGATCACCTCCACCCTGGCCGGCAAGGGCTACTTCTCCGTCGCCCTGCTGCCCACCACCCCGAGCACGGACGCCGCCACCCGCGCCGGGCTGGCCGGCACCTACGGCCAGTACGCCCACGCCCACGTCACGGGCACCCGGGTCTCGTACGCGTACGACCAGGCGAGCAGCACCGTCACCACCACGTACGGGTTCACCACGACCGCCCGCGAGGGCAGCGCGAGCCGGACGGTGGTCAGCCTCTACCCGCACCAGTGGCGGTCGCTGGCCGGCGCCACCCCGCTCACACTCACCTACCCGTCGGCGCGCGGCCGGATGAAGGTGCTCGCCGGCGTCGACCAGTTCCGCACCTCGATGAAGTTCAACGGGGTACTGCCGGAGGTCCCCGCCGTGGCGACCGGCACCGGGGCGGACCTGACCACGCTGCGCAACCACCTCGCAGCGGCCCGGGCCAACCCGATGGACCAGCGCGGCGCCGACACCTACTGGACGGGCAAGGGCCTGGGCCGGGCGGCCCGGATCGCCGAGATCGCCGACCAGGTCGGCGACGCCGAGACCCGGACCGCCGCGCTGAACGCCATCCGGAGCACGCTCACCGACTGGCTCACCGCCACGCCCGGCGAGACCGACGGCGTCTTCCACTACGACCGCAACTGGGGCACCCTGATCGGCTACCCGGCCTCCTACGGCTCCGACCAGGAACTCAACGACCACCACTTCCACTACGGCTACTACATCGCCGCCGCCGCCACGCTGGCGAAGTTCGACCCGACCTGGGCCCGGCAGGACCAGTACGGCGGCATGATCGACCTGCTGATCCGGGACGCGAACAACTACGACCGCGCCGACAACCGCTTCCCGTACCTGCGCGACTTCGACATCTACGCCGGGCACGACTGGGCCTCCGGGCACGGCTCCTTCAACGCCGGCAACAACCAGGAGTCCTCGTCCGAGGGGATGAACTTCGCCAACGCCCTCATCCAGTGGGGGCAGGCCACCGGCAACACCGCCGTACGGGACGCCGGCATCTTCATCTACACGACCCAGGCCGCGGCGATCCACGAGTACTGGTTCGACGTGACCAACGAGAACTACCCGTCGGCCTTCGGGCACTCCACGGTCGGCATGGTCTGGGGCGACGGCGGCGCGTACGCCACCTGGTTCAGCGCCGAGCCGGAGATGATCCAGGGCATCAACATGCTCCCGGTCACCGGCGGGCACCTCTACCTGGGCCAGTACCCCGCCTCCAACCGGGCCAACTACCAGGAGCTGGTGCGCAACAACGGCGGGGAACCGACGGTGTGGCAGGACATCCACTGGCAGTTCCTGGCACTCGGGGACCCGGCGTCGGCGCTGGCGAAGCTCACCGCGAACCCCGGTTACACGCCGGAGGAGGGCGAGAGCCGGGCGCACACCTTCCACTGGATCCGCAACCTCGCCGCGCTCGGGCTGGTGCAGACCGGCATCACCGCCAACCACCCGCTGGCGGCGGTGTTCCAGCGCGGCGACGGCGCCCGCACGTACGTGGCGAGCAACATCACCGCCACCGCGCTGACTGTCACGTTCTCCGACGGCACCCGGCTCAACGTGCCCGCCGGCAGGACGGCGACCAGCGGGGCGTACACCTGGAGCGGCGGCACCGCCACCGGCGGGGTGTCGGGCACGAACCCGCCCACCACCCCGCCGCCCACCACTCCGCCGCCCACCACCCCGCCGCCGACGACGCCCCCGCCGACGACGCCGCCGCCCACCACCCCGCCGCCGTCGTCGGACTCGCCGACCCGGTACCTGCTGCCCGGCGGTGGGCTGGGCACGGCCGGCGGCGCGGCGACCGCCACAGTGGCCAGCGCCGGCGGCGTGAACCGGGACGGCACGCCGACCAACCCGCAGGTGTTCACCGCGACCGGCCTAGACCTGACGTACGCGGGCGGGCAGACCACCTTCGACCTGTTCCTCGACGCCGGCAGCGCGGTCGGCAACGGGGTGCAGGTGCGGGTCTCCTACGACCTGACCGGCAACGGCGGCTGGGAGCGGGTGGAGACCTACCGGTACTTCGCCACCGACCCCGTCGCCGGCTACGAGCGCTACACGCAGCAGAGCGGCCTGCACTCCGCCACCGGCACCCTCGGCAACCTGTCGAACGGCACGGTACGGGTGGAGGTCTGGTCGGCGATCGGGACCAACCCGACCACCCTCGGCATCGGCGACAGGTCGTTGGTCAAGCTGCCGCACTCCTGATTCCGTGGCCCTCCGCTGATTCCGTGGCCCTCCGCTGATTCCGTGGCCCTCCGCGCCGTCGGTCGTCTGACGACCGGCGGCGCGGAGGCGTATTTTCCATGGCATGAGCGCCCGGGACCCCATCGCCGACCTGCGCCGGATCGCCTTCCTCCTGGAGCGGGCGAACGAGGCGACCTACCGGGTCCGGGCGTTCCGGTCTGCGGCCACGGCCCTCGCCGCGCTGCCGGCGGCGGAGTTGGCCCAGCGGGCCCGCACCGGCAAGCTCACCGAGCTGTCCGGGGTCGGCGACGTCACCGCCCGCTGCGTGGCCGAGTCGCTCGCCGGCGAGGAGCCGGTCTACCTGCGCCGGCTGCTCGCCACCGAGGGCACCGACCTGGACGCGGCGGCCACCGCACTGCGTACCGCCCTGAAGGGCGACTGCCACACCCACTCCGACTGGTCCGACGGCGGCTCGCCCATCGAGGAGATGGCGCTCGCGGCGGTCGAACTCGGCCACGAGTACCTGGTGCTGACCGACCACTCGCCCCGGCTGAAGGTGGCCCGGGGCCTGACCGCCGACCGGCTGCGCCGGCAGCTCGACCACGTGGCGGCGGTCAACGAGGCGCTGCCGGAGGGCTTCCGGATCCTGACCGGCATCGAGGTGGACATCCTCGCCGACGGTTCGCTCGACCAAGAGGAAGAGCTGCTGGCCCGCCTCGACGTGGTGGTCGGCTCGGTGCACAGCGGCCTGAACGACGAGCGGGCGAAGATGACCCGGCGGATGCTGACCGCGATCGCGAATCCGCACCTGGACATCCTCGGCCACTGCACGGGGCGGATGGTGTCGTCCCGGCCGGCCGGGGTGAAGGGGCCGGGTGACCGGGCGCACCGGCCGCGTACCCGGGCGGAGAGCGACTTCGACGCGGACGCCGTCTTCGCCGCGTGTGCCGAGCGTGGGGTGGCCGTCGAGATCAACTCACGGCCGGAGCGGCAGGACCCGCCGAAGCGGCTGATCCGCCGGGCGCTGGAGGCGGGCTGCGACTTCGCCATCAACACCGACGCGCACGCGCCCGGCCAGCTCGACTGGCAGCGGTTCGGCTGCGAGCGCGCCGCCCTGTGCGGGGTGCCCGCCGAGCGGGTGATCAACACGTGGGACGCCGACCGCCTGGTCGCCAGGACCCGCTCCGCCCGCTGAGGTCCTGGCTCCTCGACCTGGTGGACCGGGCCCTCGCCGGGCAACCCGCCGGCGACCAGGGGGATGGCAGCACGGACGCTGTCGAGCTGCCCCGTTCATGAGACCGCACCACACGAACGCCGGCGGCCACCGGGCGCGGCCATCACAAGCGACCAGCCATCACAAGCGCCGGCCGTCGCACGCGCCGGCCATCACAAGCGCCGGCCATCACAGGCGCCGGCCATCACAGGCGGCCCGGCCATCGCACGCGCCGGCCATCACAGGCGGCCCCGGCCATCACTGACGGGCGGCGGAGCGGTGACCGCGCCTGGACGGGTGCGAAGCGGCGGCGCGTGCGGCGCCGGGCCGCGCCGCTCCTGAAGGTCGCCGGCCCACGGCATATCCCGCCACGTTCACGGGTGGAACACCATGGCTGTCAAAGGCGGGCGTTGACACCCATGGTGTTCCACCCGTCCGCCGGGCGACGGGCAACGAGCGAAGGCCGGGCAACGAGCTAAGGCCGGGCAACGAGCTAAGGCCGGGCAACGGGCGAAGGCCGGGCAACAAGCTAAGGCCGGGATCGCTCAGCGGCGGGCAACCGGCACGGACGGCGCGGCCTGCACGGCGACACCAGCCGGCACGACGACACCAGCCGGCACGACGACAGCGGCCGGCGCGACGACAGCGGCATCGGCCGTGGTCGACCCGGTCACGCCGACGGGCGCGGACGGCTCGGTGAGGCCAGCGAACTCGGGCCGGCGGCGACCGATCAGGCCCTGCGAGACGGCGACGCCGAGCAGCACGATCAGCGCGCCGACCGGCTGGTGCCAGTGCAGCCGCTCGCCGAGGGCCAGGGCGCCGATCAGCACCGCGAACAGCGGCACCAGGTAGGTCACGGCGGAGGCGGTGCTCGCCCCGGCGATCCGGATGTTGCGCAGGTTGATGACGAAGGCGAGACCGGTGCCGAGCGCGCCGAGCGCGAGCACGCTGGCGAGCACCTCGGCCGAGAGAACGGTCGGCACCGGCGGCGCCCCGGCGACCAGCGGCGCCACGACGGCGAGCTGGGCGGTCGCGACCAGCAGCTGCGCCGCCGAGAGCGACAGCCCCGAGTGGGCGCTGCCGGCGACGAACTTCTTCTGGTACGGGATGGCGACGCCGTAACAGGCCGCCGCGCCGAAGCACATCAACTGCCCGGCGAAGTGCGCCCCACCCACGCCCTGCCAGACCCCGAGCACCACCAGTACGCCGACGAAGCCCAGCGCCATCCCGACCGCCCGGCGCGCGGTGAGCCGCTCGGTGCGGAACACCAGCACCGCCAGCGGCAGCACGATGAGCGGGGTGGTGGCGTTCCAGATGCCCGCGAGCATCGACTCCACGCGCTGCTCGCCGTAGCCGAAGAGGGTGAACGGCACGGCGACGCCGAAGGCCGCGACCACGGTGAGGTGCGCCCACACCCGGGGCTCGGCGGGCAGCCGGTCGCGGAGCACGGCGAGCACCAGCAGCAGGGTCGCCGCGCCGGCAGCGACCCGGTAGAGGGTGAGGTGCAGCGGATGCAGTTCCCCGATGCCGATCTTGATGAACAGGAAGCTGGAGCCCCAGATGGCGGCCAGCGCCAGGAACCCGGGCAGCCAGCTCCGCAGCGCCGCCCGGTCAGGAGTGGAATCCACTGTCACCCCTGACACTCTGCCCCAGCCGTACGACGAAGTCCCGCGACTTTCTCCACGCCGTGTCGACCACCACAGGAACCGCCCACGCTGGTGACGCGTTGACCACCCCGAGGAGGTGCACGCCGTGGCGATGCCGATGCGTTTCGACCCGCTCGTCGACCACGACGGCCTGTGGACGACCCAGTTCGCCGACCGGTACCTCCCGTTGCCGGAGCTGCCCGATGCGCGCTACGAGTGCATCGACGGGAGGTTGGTCATGACACCCGCCGAGGTCGGCACGGACAGCTACGGCGAGATAAAGCTCGCCCGCATGCTGTCACCCGCCGCGGAGACCCACGGGTTCTACGTGTTCGGGCAGATGAACCTGACCTTCTCACCGCGGCGCTGGATCCAGCCCGACGTCACCGTCCTGCACGCGCTGCCGAAGACCGACGAGGAGGACCGGTGGATTTCGGCCCACCTCTGCACGATGGCGGTCGAGTTCGTCTCGCCCGGCAGCCGCCGGCAGGACTTCGTCGACAAGCCGATGCGGTGCGCGGAGGGGCGGGTGCCGTACTTCCTGCGGGTCGAGCTCACCCGCCGGCTGGGGCATGCCCAGGCGGAGCTCTTCACCCCCGGCACGTTCGGCGGCTACGACACCGTCGCGAGGGCGGTCGGCGGTCGGCGGCTCTCGGCCGACCTGCCGTTCCCGATCGACTTCGACCCCGCCGAACTGCTGCCCTGAACACGGCTGACACGGTCGACAGGCGGGGCCCCAGGTCACGTAGGGTCGCGGGGTGGGACGAATCGATGACCTCGCGAACCGGTACGTGGCCGAGTGGGCGCCGCTCAGCCCGATCGGCGCAACCTACGTCGGCATCGCCGGCTACGACGACCAGCTCGACGACCTGTCGCCCGACGGCTACGTGGCCCGGGCCGAGCTGACCCGGCGGACCCTGGCCGACCTGGACGTGACCGAGCCGGAATCCGAGGCGGAACGGACCGCCAAGGACGCCATGCAGGAGCGGCTCGGCCTCGACCTCGCCCGCTACGACGCCGGCGAGGCGACCAGCGAGGTCAACGTGATCTCCAGCGGCCTGCACGAGCTCCGCATGGTCTTCGACCTGATGCCGACCGAGGGCGACGACGCCAAGGCCAACGTGGCCGCCCGCCTCAACCGGTTCGCGGGCGCGCTGGAGGGCTACAAGACGACGCTGCGCGAGGCGGCCTCCGCCGGCCACGTCAGCCCCCGGCCGCAGCTGGTCGAGGTCGCCAAGCAGTGCGACGTCTGGACCGACCCGGACGGCGACAACTTCTTCCACGGGCTGGTCGAGCGGCTGGGCGCCGACGGCACCCTCGGCGCCGAGCTGCGCCGGGGCGCGGCGGCGGCGACCGCGGCGACTGCCGAGTTCGGCCAGTTCCTCCGCACCGAACTCGCACCCCTGGGCCGGGAGAAGCAGGCCGCGGGGCGCGAGCGCTACGAGCTGGCCTCGCAGTACTTCCTGGGTGCCCGGGTCGACCTGGACGAGACGTACGCCTGGGGCTTCGAGGAGCTGGCCCGGCTGGAGGCCGAGATGCGGGCGGTGTCCGCCCGGATCGTCGGCCCCGGCGCGACCATCGACGAGGCGGTCGCGGCGTTGGACGCCGACCCGGCCCGGACCATCCAGGGCAAGGAGGCGTTCCGGGACTGGATGCAGACGCTCGCCGACAAGTCGATCAGCGAGCTGCACGGCACCCACTTCGACATTCCCGAGCAGGTACGCCGGATCGAGTGCCGCCTCGCCCCCACCAGTGACGGCGCGATCTACTACACCGGCCCGAGCGAGGACTTCTCCCGCCCGGGGCGGATGTGGTGGGCGGTGCCGCAGGGCGTCACCGACTTCTCCACCTGGCGCGAGGTGACCACCGTCTTCCACGAGGGCGTGCCGGGTCACCACCTCCAGGTCGCCCAGACCGCCGTCCGGGCCGAGCTGCTGAACCGCTGGCAGCGGCTGCTCTGCTGGGTCTCGGGGCACGGCGAGGGCTGGGCGCTCTACGCGGAGCGGCTGATGGACGAGCTGGGCTACCTGGAGGACCCGGGCGACAAGCTCGGCATGCTGGACGGCCAGGCGTTCCGGGCCGCCCGGGTGATCGTCGACATCGGCATGCACCTGGAGCTGGAGATCCCGAAGGACAACCCGTTCGGCTTCCACCCCGGCGAGCGCTGGACGCCGGAGCTGGGCTGGGAGTTCATGCGGGCGCACTGCCGGGTGCAGGAGGAGAACCTGCGCTTCGAGCTGAACCGCTACCTCGGCTGGCCGGGGCAGGCCCCCTCCTACAAGGTGGGTGAGCGGATCTGGCTCCAGGCCCGCGACGAGGCGAGGGCCCGCAAGGGTGCCGACTTCGACCTCAAGGAGTTCCACCGCCAGGCGCTCGACCTCGGCTCGCTGGGGCTCGACCCGCTGCGCAAGGCGCTCGCCCGCCTCTGAGTCGGCAGGGTCGGCGGGACCGTCCGACGCCGAAGGGGTGGACCAGACCGGTCCACCCCTTCGGCTCCTGCTGCCCGGTCAGGGCCTGGTCAACGCTGGTCGACCTCGCCGGACACCCGGCGCTGGCCCGGCACCGACCGGTCGTCGCGCGCCACCGGCTGGTCCGCCCGCGTGTCGTCGAGGGACCCCGCGTCGGCCCGGTGGCGTGCCTCCGCAGCCGGCTGGACCGCGCCCCGCCGGGCCACCAGCAGGCCCGCCGCCACCAGCACCAGGCCCAGCAGCACGAGGCCGACCGGCACGTAGACGCCGAGGAGGGTCAGCTTCTGCCGGCTTTCCTCGGCCCGCTCCACCGAGGCGTTGACGGTGTCCTCGTTGTACGAGAAGTCCGCGTCCAGCAGGGTCGCCGGCGCGCCGACATCGGGCACCAGGGTCTTGCGCTGCACCTCGCGCACCTTGAGGAACGAGCCGGTCACCGGGTCGATCCAGACGGTCCGGGTGTTGCTGTAGACGACCTTGCCGGTGGTCGCGCCCGGCGCCAGCGTGCCGAGCAGCAGCTTGACCCGCTCCTCCGCCAGGTTCAGCTGCTCGTCGGTGATCACCTGCTCGAACCGGTAGGACTCGATGCCCTTGATGTCCTCGGTGCCCTTGAACTCGGCCGGCCGGACGTCCCGCAGGTCGCGGTCGAAGATCTGGTGCGTCTTCTGCTCCGCGTTGAACGGGAACTTGTACATCTGGCCGGAGAACTGCACCTTCTCCCGCGTGCCGGTGTCGTCGAGGTACTGGTCGTTCCACTCCAGCGCGGCGCCGGAGACCCGGTCGAGCGCCAGCGCGGCACCGTAGGCGCTGACCAGTTCCTTGGTGTCCGTCCGGTCCACGGTCTGCCCGACCTGCCAGACGACGGCCTTGCCGTCGAGGTCACCGGAGAGCTTCTCGGTCGCCACCGCGTCGGGCGAGACCTGGACCGTCGACTTCAGGTCACCGCGATTGATCGCAATGCTGCCGTTGGTGATCTGGAGGAAGGTCGCACCCCGTGCCTCGGCGACCGAGGTCGACACGTCCAGATCGTAGGGCAGCTTCGTCATCGCGGGCTTGACGACGAGCACGAGCCCGGCGGCAAGTGCCAGGAGCAGTACGCCGCCGCCGAACAGCACGGCACCTATGGCGCGGTGCTTCATGTTTCCTCCCCGGAGGAGCTAATTTTCGCTGCTGTCGATGAGAGATGGCCGCGAGGTTACTCCTTGGTTACATAGCAACGCGACCCCCGGTCAGCTCAGTTTTTTCCGCCGCGCCGCCGGGTTCGACGTCGACGCCACCGGGTTCGGCGTCGACGCGGCGCAGGACGAGCAGAAAGTTCCAGGCCGCGACCTCCCGGACGCCGGGAATCCGGATCACCCACTGCCCCCACCACGGGTGGTAGCGCGGCAGGGCGTCCAGCACCTCGACGTCGTCGTTGCCCCTGGCCCACCGCAGTGTCTGGGCTATCGAGGTCGGGAAGAGCGTCTCCCGGAACCGGTTCTTCGGGGGCCGGCCGGTACGGCGCTGGTACCGCCGCCGCGCCCGGTCACCGCCGAGGTAGTGCCAGGGCGCGGTCTCGTGCCCGCCCCACGGCGACAGCCACGGGGTGAACGACACGAAGAGCACCCCGCCCGGGCGGGTCACCCGGACCATCTCGTCGAGCATCCGGGTCGGCTCCGAGACGTGCTCCAGCACATTGGACGAGAACGTCACGTCCACCCCGCCCGAACGGACGGGCAGGGCGGTGCCGCTGCCCCTGAGCATGCCGGCGACCGATTCCCCGGCCGCCGAGAAGTCGCCCACGTCGGGGTCGAGCCCGACGTAGTGGGCCCCGGCGGCACGGAAGGCCGCCGCGAAGTAACCCGGCCCGCCACCGACGTCGAGCACCGTCCGCCCGGCGAGCGGGGTGTAGCCCGCCACCTGGCGTACGGAGTCCTCGGCGAGCAGGCCGTAGAAGTGGTCCGGGTCGGTCTGCTCGACCAGGAAGGCCCGGAACAGGGCCACCGACCGGCCCAGCGTGGCGAACCGGCGGTGGGACGCCCGCCCACCGGCACCGTCGACTGCTGTGCTCACCGCGCCACCGTCCCGTCCTCGTTCCGATCCGGGGCTCCGGTCGGCCGCCCGTCGCCCGTGCCCGGCGTCACATCATCCGGGTCCGTCGCGCCGGGCCGCGCGCGGGGCACCGCCGCAGCCCCGCCGGGCCCCGGGACCGCCCCGTCCGGCGCGGCGACCCGCCCACCGGCCCGCGCGTCCGGAGTGGCGGCGTCCGGCCACGCGTCCGGAGTGGCGGCGTCCGCCCGCGCGTCCGCAGTGGCGGCGTCCGGTGGCACACCGGGCACCGGCAGGACCGCGGCCACCACCGCGCCGACGGCGACGAGCATCGCCCCCTGCACCCACGGGCCGTACGCCCACTCCTGGCCGTGGCCCTGCAACCGGCCGGCCACGGCCGTCACGGTGGCGACGGTGAGCGCGCCGAAGACCACCACCGGAAGTGCCCGGCGGGCGAACTGCCGCAGCAGCATGGCAGCCAGCACGATGGCCACCGGCAGTACGCCGCCCAGCGCGGCCAGCAGCACCACCAGCGAGACGCCCGTGACCCAGGCGGGGCCCTCGGCCGGGATCGGGCCCGGCAGGGCCGGCGCGGCTCCGGTCGTCGCACGGCGCCGAACCGGCACGACGGCCAGCAGCAGCACCGCGAGCGCCGCTCCCGCCCCGGCCGCCAGCCCGCCCCGGTACGTCCGGTCCGGCGCGAACACCAGGTGGACCTCCCCGTCGCCGCCGGCCGGCAGCACCCATGCCTGCTGCCAGCCGTCGACCCGGGTGGCGGTCAGCGGCCGACCGTCCAGGCTCGCCGTCCAGCCGGCGTTCGCGTTCTCCGGCACCACCAGCAGCGCCGCCCCACCGGCCGCGACCCGCACCCGCCGGTCCGTCGGATCCCAGTCGAGCACGCGCACCTCACGGTGGCGGGGCGCGGCGGCAGCCGCCTCCGGGCGCAGCGAGGCGTCCTGCACGACGAAACCGGCCGACGGCGAGGTCGCCAGGTGGTGCCCGCCGGCCGCGAGGTCCACCACCGCACCGGTGTCGCCGCAGACGGTGACCGGCAGCGGCCGACCGGCGAGCACGTCGGCGAGGGTGCCGGCGACGGAGGTGTCGTAGCGGAAGCCGTCCAGCTCGACGGCGGGCCCCGAGCCGCACCCTTCGACGACGCGCGTGGCCCCGGCGAGCGGACGGAGCAGGTCGTCCAGGCCCGGGATCCGCACCTCGGCGATGCCGGGCGTCGCCGTCCAGCCGTTGCCGCGCCGGTCGGCCACCCGCGCGGCGGACTCCCGCACCACGATCTCGATCCGGTCCGTCCGTACCGACGGGAAGCGGACCACGCCGTCCGCGCCGACCGGCAGCTCCCGGCTGACGCCCGGGGTGCGCACCTCGACCGACCGCGGCAGCGAGCCGACGGGCAACTCCGCGGGCAGCAGCCGCAGCTCGCCGATCCGGCGCGGCCCCGACCAGCTCAGCCGCAGGGTGGGCCGCAGGTCGCCGGTGTCGGCCAGCCAGGCCGTCCCCGGGTCGCCGTCGACCGCCGCGTACGCGGCGACGGCCGGGTCGCCGGCCAGGTACGAGGAGGCGGCGGCGCGGACCGGCAGCCCGGCAGGCGTCCACGACCCGCCCGGCCGGGGCACGGCGGTCAGGGCCAGCCGGTACGTACCCGGGTTCGTGCTCTGGAACACCCGGTCCACCCCGAGCGGCTCCTCGCCGGAGCGGGCCAGGAACCTGTCGCACCGGATCACCGTCCCGGCGGGCCGGACGCCGGCGGTGGCGGACGGCGTGGCGTCCGGGCCCGGGTCTGCGGCGACCGGAAAGCAGGCGGGCCGGTCGACCGGCCCTCGACTGAACGACCAGGAGACCGGGCCGGCGAAGCCGGCCGGCAGGTCCGTGGGGGTGCGCAGCGCACGGCGCGGGGTGGTGTCCGGAATGGCCAGCTCGCGAATGCCCACCCCGCCGTCGACGCGGTTGCCGGCCACCGCCAGCACCGTGACCCGCACCCTGCTGGTCGAGCCCGGAAGCGTGTAGTAGGGGTGCGCGCCGAACGTGCGGGCCACCTCGTGGTCCACCGAGCCCCGGTCCGTGGTGAGCCGGAACCGCGTCACCGGCCACCCCACCCCGAGGTCGTCGACGAAGGCGAGCGTGACGCGGTCGACCTCGCGCGGCGTGTCCAGGTCCACTTCGAGCCACTGCCCGACGGGCCCGACCAGCGGCGCGGAGTGCCAGGCGGTGCGGTCGTCGCCGTCGACCGCCGCGAACGGCAGGTGCGACGGGTCGGCGGGGGCCAGGCTGTCCACGAAGCTGGCCGCCGTGGAGGCGGTCACCTCGCGTACGCCCTGGTAGGTGGCGACCGTCTGGTGCCGGTCGCCGGAGAACGGCAGCAGGTCGAGAGCGACACGCCCCTGCCGGCTCGCCTCGGCCGCCGTCAACGTCTGGCTGAGGTTGTCCCGGACCCGGCCGATGTCGCGTTCCCGGCGGCGCAACCCGTCGGTCACGATCCACGACTCGTCGTCGCGGGCGCCGGCCCGGTCGCCGGCCAGCACGACCGGCCGGTCCCGCTCCACCAGCCCCTGTTCCAGCAGCGGCAGCAGCGACTCCGGCCCGCCGCTGACCGTCGGCACGTCGGCGGCGAGCACCGCCGAGGCGGCCGGCACCGGGCGCTGCACCTCGTACACCTCGACGGCCGGCAGCGGGCCGGCGGCCTCGTCGACCGGGCTGCCGGGCGTACGGCCGAAGGTGGTGGTGCTGCCGAAGGTCGCCACCCGCGCGATCCCCGGCGACCCGGCGAGGGCCTGGCGCAGCACCGCCACCGGCGGCGCGTCCACCTGCGTGCGGTCGATGTCGTTGCGCAGCAGCAGATGCCGGAACCCGGAGCGGGCCAGGAAGTCGGCCAGGCCGGCCGAACCCCGGCCGTGGGACAGGACGGACTCGACCGTGTCCATCATCCGGGTGTTGCCCGCCGAGCCGAGCGGAATCTGGTGGCGCACCGCCCAGGGCGCCCCGGCCAGGGCCTGGAGCGGCTCGTCGACGGACCGTCCCCACTCGTACTGGCCGAAGCCGGAGCCCGGCACCATCAGGGTGCGGGCCAGCGCGTCACGCTCCGCCAGCCACGTCGCCGCCGCCCGCCAGTGCGGCGGCAGGTCCGACCAGCCGGGTCCGGGCCGCAACTGGCCGAGCCAGGCCGGCGCGGCGGCCCCCAGCACCAGCAGCAGCACCGGTACGTACAACAGCGGGCGCAGCCGGAGGGCGGGGCGGCGGCGGGCGGTGGCCCGGTGCAGCCGGGTGACCCACGCGTCGACGCCGTGCGCGAAGCCGAGCATCAACGGCAGCCGCAGCACCGGATCCAGCTTGTGCACGTTGCGGAACGGCGCCAGCGGGCCGTCCAGCAGGTCCCGCACCGGCGCCGAGAGCGGGCTGTCCAGGCTGCCGACGTAGCCCATGGTGAGCAGGGTCAGCCCGGTGAGGAAGCCGAGCACCAGGAAGCGCCGCTCGGGCAGCAGGTTGCCGGCGAGCCCGGCCAGGCCGACAAGCGCCACCACCGCGGTGAGGGTCATCAGCACCGGGTGGTCGATCAGCAGCCAGCCCGCCGGCCACCACGGGTCGCCCTGCACGATGTACGCGACCCACTGGTTCGTGCCGCGCACCGCCTGGAAGAGCGAGGCCACCGCCGTCGTGGTGGTGGACGACTCGATGTAGTCGAGGAACGGCAGGCTGTACTCGCCGAGCAGCAGCAGCGGCACGATCCACCAGAGGCAGACCCCGACGACGCAGAGACACCACCAGCCCACCAGCCGCAGGTGCTCGCGGTCCCAGCGGCGGCTGAGCAGCCAGACCCCGGGCAGCAGCAGGGCGAGCAGCACCACCGCCGCGTTGATCCCGCCCATGCCGAGCACGGCCAGCGCGGAGAGCGCGGCGGCCCGGCGCGGCGACCCGATCCGGCGCACCAGGACCAGCGGCAGCAGCACCCAGGGCAGCATCGCGGCGGCGAGCGTCTCGGAGGAGAGCGCACCGATCTCGGTGAGCATCCGGGGGGCCAGCGCGTAGCCGAGCGCGGCCGCGTACCGGGTGGGTTCCGTGCCGACGCCCAGCGCCCGGGCCAGCCGCAGCAGGCCGTAGAACGCGGCGGCGAGCAGCAGCGCGGTCCACGCCCGCTGGGTGATCCACGGCGGCACGCCCAGCAACTGCCCCCCGCCGAAGAACGGCCCCATCGGGAACAGGTAGCCGTACGCCTGGTTCTGCAACTCCCCGGAGGTGGCCTCGGGGTTCCACAGGTGCAGCGCCCGGGCCATGAAGTGCAATGGGTTCGCGGCGAGGTCGAGCTTGGTGTCGAAGGTGACCTGACCGGGCCGCTGCCCGAAGGCGAGCACCGTGAGCAGCAGCAACGACAGCGCTGTGCCGGGCGCCTCGCGGGCCGGCCGGAGGAGCCGACGGGCCAGGGTCACCGCCGGCACTCCGGGGGCAGGCAGCTCAGGTCGGCGAGCGCGGAGAAGAAGATCTGCCGGATGCCGCTGGGCTGTTCGGTGCGGAACACCTGCCCACCGGTGACCTCGGCGATCGTCTTCAGCTCGTCCGGGTCGATGTCCCTGCCCAGCCCGATGAAGACGATCGGCAGCGGCCGGCGCGGGTCCTGCAGGCCGGCCAGCTCGGCGAGGAACCGGGACCGCCCGATGCTCTCCTCGTCCTCGTCGCGGCCGTCAGTCATGATCAGCACCAGGTTGATCCGTCCCGGCGTCCAGTGCCGTCGGGCCTCCCGGTACGCGGCCAGCGTCGTGTCGTACAGCCCGGTGCCGCCCCGGGGCTTGACCCGGACGGCGGCCAGCCGCTCGGCCAGCCGCTCCCGGTGCGCCGCGTCCAGCGGGCCGACGGGCAGGATCTCCCGGTGGTCCCGGTCGCCGTCGACCTTCGTGGCGAAGACCCACATGCCGAGTTCGCTGTTGTCGAGCAGCAGGCCCGATCCCTCCCGGGCGGCCTTGATCGTGGCCCCGAGCCGGGTCTCGTCGGAACCGGGCACCTTGGCCGCCATCGAGCCGGAGATGTCCAGCACGGTCAGGATGCGGGCACTGCGCTGCACACCGCTCCAGCCGGTCAGCGCCTCGGTGACGACCTCCTCGGCGGGCAGCGGCACCGGTTCGCGTACCTCCGGCGACAGCCGGCCGTCGCGGGGCACCGCGGGCGGGAAGCCGGCCGCGGTGCGGAAGCCGTACCCGGTCAGCGTGTCGCGGGCCTCGACGGTGAGCAGGTTGGTGAGAAAGTCGGCGGCGGCCTTCCGGACCGGGCCCTGGGCGGCCGGCAGCACCGCGTACGGCAGGTCCAGCGAGGGAACCGCGACCTCCGGGTACGCGGCGACCAACTTGTCGGCGCCGGCGAGCGCGTTGTGCCCGAGCACCGCCTGCTCGCTGGTCGCCACGGCGTCGGCCCGCCCCGGCCGGCCCGTCCCGGCCGGCACGGTCCCGCCGTCGCCGGGAGCGAACGTCCGGTCCGCGAGCCGGCGCAGCACCGCCGCCACCGCGCCGGCCGGGTCCCGTTGCCCGGCCGTCAGAGCGCGTGCCCCGAGCACCGCCCCGACGCCCGCCGGGTCGGCGGCCGGATCGGGCAGCGCCACCCTGGCGGCGCGGGCCGCCGGGCCGATCAGGGACCGCCAGGTCAGCGGCTTCGCCGGCCAGCCCAGCCGGCGGGCCGCCGGCTCGGTCACCGCGAGCACGACCGGGGTGCTCGCCAGCGACGTGCCCTGACCGGGCACCTCGAAGGCGCCGGCGGCGCGGGCCCGGCGCAACCAGAACGTGGACTCCGGCACCCAGGCGTCGGCGACGTCCCCGCCGTCGGCCACCTCGGCGGCGACGGCGGCGGACTCCCGGGCCTCGACCGCGATCGAGACGCAGGGCTGGGTGCCGACGCTGGCCCGGACGATCCGGTCCAGGGCGGGCGCGACCACCGGGGCCGCGACCACCCGCAGTCGGACCCGGTCCAGGCACTCCGGGACGCCACGGTCCGACCGCACGTACGCCACCGCGGCCCAACCGGCCAGCAGCAGCGCCAGCGCGGCGCTGAGCAGCACCACCGGCGACCGCCGGAAGAGTTGCCGCAGCGCCACGGGACCGTCGCGCAGCACGCCCGGTCACCTCCTCGTCGTCGCCGGAGCGAAGCGTCCGGCCGCAGGTCGCGCCGCAGGACGCCGAAACGGTGTCGGCTACCGTACGCGGTCGCGCTGCACACCCTGCCAAGGTTTTCCGCCGCCGGCAAACCCCCACCCGACCACCTGTCGCCGGACCCCCGGCACCGATGCGGCCCATTGCGAATGTGACCCACGTCGCCCTAGGGTGGCGCGATCGTGCTCACTTACTCGTCGGTAGGAGCAGCGTGGACAACTCCGGCACCCCCTCGCGCCACGTTCTCTTCCTCAACTGGCGCGACACGACAAACCCGGAAGGCGGCGGCTCCGAGGTCTACATCGAGCGCATCGCCGCCGAACTCGTCGCCGCCGGGCACCGGGTCACGCTGCTCTGCGCCGCGCACGACAACGGTGGCCCGACCGGGACCACGCCCGACGGCGTGGCCGTGCTGCGGCGTGGCTCCCGGATGACGGTCTACGCCCGGGCGGCGCTGACCTGCCTCGCCGGCCGGCTCGGTCTCGGTCCGCTGAGCCGGCGCGGTCTCGGCCGGCCGGACCTGGTCGTCGACGTCTGCAACGGGGTGCCGTTCTTCGCCCCGCTGTACGCCGGCCGCCCGGTGCTCGCCCTCGTGCACCACGTGCACCGGGAACAGTGGCCGGTGGTGTTCGGCCCGTGGATGGCCCGGCTGGGCTGGTGGATCGAGTCGTGGCTGGCGGTCCGGCTCTACCGCCGCTGCCGCTACGTGACGGTGTCCGAGGCGAGCCGGGCGGAGCTGGCCACCCTCGGGGTGGACGCGACGCGGATCGACGTGGTGCCCAACGGAACGCCACCGGTGACCGGCCCGCCGCTGCCCCGCACCCCGCACCCGTCGCTGCTGGTGCTCGGCCGGCTGGTGCCGCACAAGCGGGTGGAGATCGCCCTGCGCACCGTGGCCGAGCTGGTCGCCGAGCTGCCCGACCTGGAGCTGGTGGTGGCCGGCCAGGGCTGGTGGGAGCAGCCGTTGCGGGAGCTGTCCGTATCGCTGGGCATCGCCGACCACGTCCGGTTCACCGGCTTCATCAGCGAGGACGAGAAGCACGAGGTGCTCTCCTCGGCGTGGCTCGCGCTCACCCCCTCACTGAAGGAGGGCTGGGGGCTGACCATCGTGGAAGCCGCCGCCCGCAGCACCCCGACCGTCGCGTTCCGCTACGCGGGCGGCGTCGCCGAGGCGATGGTCGACACCGAGACCGGGCTGCTCGTCGACGACGAGCCGGAGTTCACGGCCGTCGTACGCGAGTTGCTCGCCGACGACGTGCGACGCAAGGCGATGGGTGAGGCCGCGCTGGTGCACGCGTCCCGCTTCACCTGGGCGGCGACGGGTGCCCGGTTCGCCCGCCTGGTGACGCGCGTGGCCGCCGGGGCCTGAGCCATGGGAACGACGAAGGGCGCCCGCGGGGCGGGCGCCCTTCGTGCGTGTGGTTTCAGCGCGTGCCGTACAGCGGAGCCTCGGTCCCCTGCTCACTCACCTTGGTGGTGGCGGCCTCCTTGGCGGACGGGCTGAGCGCATTCGCCAGTCCGACGCTCCCGAGCAGGCCGAGCACGACCCCGAGTACCCCGACGGCGACGAACGCGGGCAGGTTCCTCATCCACCTTCTCCTTCCGCGGGACTCGCGTGCCGGGACGCTACCACGCGGTAGCGTCCCCGCGCAGCGCCCGAAAAAACGATTCCCAGCACCACCGTTCCGGCCAACAGATGGGCCAGTCCCACCGGTCCGGGCCGGGCCGGCGCGGGCGGCGGCGACCAGTGCGGACTCTCGTAGAGCGTCAGCTCCGGTCCCGCGTGGACCGTCCGCAGCCCGGCCAGCGCCGCCGGGGCCGGCGCCGGGCCGGCCGCCCGTTGCACCAGCACCCACCGCACGCCCGTCGCCGACAGCGGCGCACCGGCGGCGAGCACCTCCCGCACCCGGGCGGCGCGCGGATCCTCGCCCGCCACCGCCAGGCCGCCCACCCGCAGCGTGTCGTCGATCAGCACCGGCACGGCGAGATACCGGGGCGCCGGGTCGATCACCACCTGGCCGTGGTTCCAGGGGTGACTCTGGTATTCCTGGAACGGCAACGAGATCACCTCGCCGGGACGCTCGGCCGTCAACCGGGCCACGGTCGCCCAGTCCTGCGGCCAGCTCACCGGCCGGAGCCGGCCGGCGCCGCCGAAGGCCAGGTCGGGCAGGATCGCCACTGGCAGCAGCGCCGCGCCGACCAGCGCCACGGCTGCGGTTGTCGCGTCGAAGCGGGCCGCCAGCCGGTCCGCGATCCGTTCCACGCCGAGCGCGCCGGTCACCGCCAACGCCAGCGCGTACGGCACCAGCAGCTTCTGCCCGTCCCGGAACAGGCCGGCGCCGGGCACGGTCGCGACCAGCCAGCCGAGCAGGTCCGCGCCGCCGGGCAGCACCCCGAGCGCCGCCGCCAGCCACGAACCGGCGGCGAGCAGGCCGAACCGGCCGGCGGCCGACGGCGGCCAGCGCCGGCGCAGCAGCGGCACGCCGTACCCGGCGACGGCCAGCAGCAGCGCGGTCGCCAGCGGCACCAGCACCACCGCCCGCGACGCGGGGGTGGTCTGCCCGTTCCAGATGCCGCCGGTGCCCGCCAGCGCCACCAGCGGGCCGGCCCAGTTCTCCGCCCGGGCCGAGAACGCCACCACCCCGGCCGGATCGGACCGGCCGGCGTCGCCGCTGGCGAGCCCGGCCACCAGCCACGGCGCGTTGAGCAGCACCGTCAGCCCCACGCCCAGCGACGTCGACCGGACGGCCGTCGGATACCGCCCGGGCAGCAGTACCGCGACCGCGACCAGGGCAAGCACCCCACCGGTGGGCGTGATGGCCGACGCCGCCGCCGCGAGCAGCAGCCGGGGGAGCGCACCCCGCCGGCCCGCCCGCACGTCGAGCGCCGCCCGCACCAGCCAGGGCAGGGCGGCGTACGCGACCAGCAGCCCCCACTGCCCGACGAGCAGCCGCTCGGCCAGGTACGGCGTCCAGGCGTACCCGACGGCGGCCACCACCCGGACGGCGACCCGGTCCGTCGGCACCAGCCGGGCGGCGCCCAGCGCAGCCAGGTACACGATCGCGCAGAGCACCAGCCGTTGCAGCAGCCAGCCGGGCACCACCTGGCTGGCCAGCGCGACCACCGCGTCCTGCGGGACGGCCCGGGGCAGCGCCGAGGCCGGGGCGATCGCCTCCCAGCTCAGCGCCTGCCGGGGCACGAAGACCATGTCGTAACGGAGCACGTACCCGGGCAGCGCCAGCGGGGCGAGCACCACCGCCGTCACGGCGGCGGCCACGCCGTGCGGCACCAGCCGTTCACGCATCCGCTCGACCTCACCAGACACCCTGACGCGACGGCCGCCGCGCTGGTGGCGGTCACTGTACGCGGGCCCGGCGCGACGCCCGAACCATCCGTTGGCCTGATGGGTCACCGGTCGGCGGTATGGCAGTCTTCCCGCCATGGCATCGACGGGGGCACGCGTGGCCGAGGCGCGCGCGGAGGAGAACGAGCGGGCAGGCGGCTGGTTGGGCGGGAACCCGCTCCGTACGGTCGCGCTCGCGATGATCGCGCTCAGCGTCCTGTGGCGGACCCACCTCGCCGCACGCGGCTTCCTGGCCGCCGACGACTACGTGCTGATCACCCAGGCCGCCGAGTCCGACCTGACTCCCGAGCACCTGCTGAGCCTGTACAACAACCACCTCATGCCCGGCGGGCGCCTGGTGATGTGGCTGGTGACGCAGGCCTTCGGGATGGCCTACTGGCCGTACGTGTTGTTGATGGCGATCTGCCAGGCGCTGCTCGGCGTCCTGTTCTTCCGGTTGCTCCGCCGGTTGCTGCGGCCGGGTTGGCTGCTGCTCGTCCCGCTCGGCATGTTCTTGTTCAGCCCGTTGACCCTGGAGGCGACGTCCTGGTGGGCGGTGGGCGTCAACATGCTCCCGATGCAGCTGGCCATGGTGCTCGCGATCGGCGCCCAGGTCAGCTACGTCCACACCCGGCGCGCGCGGCACCTCGTCTCCCTGGGCCTGTCGGTGCTCCTCGGCCTGTTCTTCTTCGAGAAGGCGCTGCTGGTCGTGCCGCTGGTCTTCCTTCTCACCGCCCTGCTCTTCGCGCAGGGCGGGGTGGTACGCACCGTGTCCACGACGGTGAAGCGGTGGTGGGCGTCCTGGCTCGTGCTGACCGTCGTCTCACTCGGCTTCCTCGCCGCCTACCTGACCCGGTCCGAGTCGTCGCTGCGGCGGCCGGACTCTCCGGTCGAGGTGCTCTCGTTCCTCCAGCAGATGCTCGGCTCCACCCTGGTGCCGGGTCTGCTCGGCGGGCCGTGGCAGTGGCTGGGCGCGGGCGACGGCGCGCCGGTGGCGGCACCACCGGAGATCGGCACGTGGGGCGCCTGGGCCGTCCTCGTGGCCCTGATCGTGGTGACCGTACGCCGGCAGCGCGTCGCCGGTCGGGCCTGGCTGCTGCTCGGGTTCTACCTGCTGATGGTCGGGGCGATGCTGGCCGCGACCCGACTCGGTTCGGTCTTCAGCGCGGTGGCCGGTGGGGTCCCCCGCTACGTCAGCGACGTGGTCGTCGTCGCCGCGCTCTGTGTCGGAGTCGCCCTGCTCGGTCTGGCCCGCCCGACGTCCGAGCCGGTGTCACGGCCACGCTCCACCGCGTCGCCGGCGGAGCCGCCCAGCCTGCTCGCCCCGCTGCCGGCGCGCTACCGCGAGATGGCCACCGCCGGGCTCGTCGTCGTGTTCCTGGCCATCTGCCTGGGCACCGCCTGGACGACCTCGCGCTACAGCGACGAGTGGTCGAGGAAGTCCGGCCGGTCGTACATCGACACCGTCCGGATCGAGATGGCCAGCGCCCCGCCGGGCACGGTCTTCTTCGACCAGCCGGTCCCGGACAACGTCGTGCCGACCCTCTCCTTCCCCTACAACCTCCAGTCCCGGTTCTTCCGCGCCTTCGGCACCCGGCCGACCTTCGTCGACGAGGCCGAGAACCCGTCGGTCCTGGACGCGCTGGGCCGCATCCAGGTGGCCACCGTCCAGGGCAGCACGAACCGGCCCGGCCCGCAGGAAGGCTGCGGCTACGTGGTGTCCAGCGGGCAGACGGTCCGAATTTCGCTCAACGAGCCGAGGGACGACTGGTACTGGGTGGTGCGCATCGGCTACCTGAGCTCGGCGGACGGCACCGCCGTTCTCCGGCTCGGCGACGGCACCGCCGTGTTCCCGGTCAGGAAGGGCCTCAACCAGCGGTTCTTCCGCATCTCGGGTGGCGGGGACACCGTGGAACTGTCCGTGACGGGGACCGAACTGACGCTGTGCACGAACGAGATCGCCATCGGCAATCCCGCCCCGAGGCCGGAGTAGGGCGCCTCGACCCGCGTGACCGGGGCTGCGCGCGGGCCCTCACTCGGGGCGGAACAGCACCGAGTTGACGTAGCGCGGGCGCGGCCAGAGCACCCGGCGGGCGAAGCTCTGGCCGACCCGGGCGATCGCGGCGCGCTGGTGCCCGCCGAGGTCGAAGTCAGCCAGCGGCACCCAGTCCCGCCCCGGCAGCACGTACCCGTGGTAACCCCAGTCGGCGAGCAGGTCCAGCAGCGGCCCGACCGGCTGGATACGCTCCTCGACCTCGATCAGCAGCACCGGGCGGTCCCGGCGGATCGTCTCCGCCGCCCCCCGCAGCGCCGGCAGCTCGTGCCCCTCGATGTCCAGCTTCACGAAGCGCACGTCGGTGAGGCCGAGCGAGTCGAGCGTGATCCGGCGGACCTCCACCGGGCTGCCCTGCCGCGGATCCTCCAGCGACGAGGTACCGACGATCGCCCCGCCCTCGGGCAGGTAGAGCGACGCGGTGCCGTCGTGGTCCGACACGGCCGCCTCGACCACCTCGACGGTGGGGAACGCCGCCCGCAGCTGTCGGGCCAGGGGCGGGGTCGGCTCCACCGCGACCACCCGGTCGGCACGCCGGAGCAGCCGCGCCGTCCACGGGCCGTACCAGGCGCCGACGTCCACCGCCGTGCCGCCACGCGGAACGAATCCGGCGAGCCGGGCCAGCTCCGGTTCGACCCGGGGATAGACCCGGCGGATCGCGCCCGCGACGAACCGTTCGGGGAGGACCGCGGCCAGACCGGAGGTGGCCGCGGATGTCACATGCGTCGACGCCATGGGCCAGCACACTAGACGCATCCCGCGTCGGTTGGCAGGGGTCGCGGGTGCGGGACTGACGAGCCGCCAGGCCGACCGGTACCGTCACCCCGGGTCGGGCCACGGTCCCGGCGTTCCGCCGGGGCGGTGCGCACGGCCGCGCCGGACAGCGACGCGACATGGGGTGACATGACCCGGAGCACGGGCAGGGACGCCGGGGTGGTCCGCCTCGGCGCGGCGGGTGCCGCCGTCACCGTCGCCACCATGCTGACCAACGCGCTGGCCTACCTGGTCCCGGTCCTCGGGGCCCGCCGGCTGGCCGCCGCCGAGCTGGGCGCGCTGGCCACCGCGCTCGCCCTCGCCGCCATCGCGGCCGTGCCCGGCTTCGGCCTCCAGATCGCGGTGGCCGCCCACCGCGCCCGGTGGGGTGCCACCAGCGGCAGCACCCGCCTCGCGCTGCGCACCGCAGCGCTCACCGCCGGGGTGACGGCGCTGGCCGCCCCGGTGCTCAGCGCGGCGCTCCGGCTTCCGGTGGCGCTGACCCTGCTGCTCGCGGCGACCACGTTCGCCACCGTGCTGGCGGGCAGGTGGCTCGGCGAACTCCAGGGCGACCAGCGGTTCCTGCGCCTCGCCGCCGCGATGACCGTGCTCGCCGCGGGCCGCTACGGCGGGCTCGTCCTCGGGCTCGCCCTCGGCCGGGGGCCCGTCGCCTGCCTGCTGCTCGCCACGCTCACCGGGCTGGCCGCCCTGCCGCTGCTGGCCCACCTCGCCCGGCCGGACCCGGCCGCCGCGCCGGCCCCGCCCAGCACGCCCGCCGGCGGTGCGGTGGACCGCCGGCTGACCGCCCGGCACGTGCTGACGGCGTGCGGCGCGTCGCTGGCGATGCTCACCATCTCGTACGCCGACCTGATCCTCGCCCGCCAGTTGCTCCCCGGCGACGCCTCCGGCGGGTACGCGGTCGGTTCGGTGCTCACCAAGGGCGCGCTCTGGGCGCCGCAGGTGGTCACCGTGCTGGTGCTGCCCCGGCTCGCCCAGGGCGACCGGCGGGCCCGGATCGCCGCGTTGACACTGATCCTGGCCTGCGGCGGGGTCCTCGTCGGCGCCTCCGCGTTCGCCGGCGAGCTGGCGTTCCGCCTCGCCGGTGGCGCGGGCTACCTGCACCTGGCCGGTGAGGCACCGCTCTTCGCCGCCGTGGGCGCCCTCTACGCGGTGGTGTTCATGCTGGTCAACGACCGGGTGGCGACGGGGGCCCGATGGCCCGCCGCGCCGCTCTGGGCGGCCACCGCCGGCCTCGCCGGGGTTGCCCTGCTCGCCGCCCCCCGCACGGTCGAGGGCATCCTCGTCTGCGCGCTCGGCACCGCCGTCCTGACGGCCGTGCTCATGGTGTCGCTGGCCTTCCGTCGCACGTCCGGCCCTTCGCCGATCGGCACCCCCTGAGCGAGCCCACGGCCCCGGCGGCGGTCAGGTGCCGGCGGCGAGCCACGAGTGCAGCAGGTGGTGGTCGATCGAGTCGACCCGGCCGAGCGGGCGTCCGGCGGCTGTCCGCTCGCGCAGCTCGTCCCGGGTGAACCAGCGCGCCTCCAGCAGCTCCTCGCCGTCCACCCGCACGTCCTCCGACGCGGCGGTGGCCCGGAAGCCGACCATCAGGCCGGCCGGGAACGGCCACGCCTGCGAGCCCACGTACGCGACGTCGGTCACCGTCACCCCGGCCTCCTCGGCCATCTCCCGCCGGACGGCGTCCTCCAGGCTCTCGCCCACCTCCACGAAGCCGGCGAGCGTCGAGTACGCCCCCTCGGGCGCTCCCGCGTGCCGGGCCAGCAGGCAGCGCTCCGGGGCGCCGGGCGCCTCGATCAGCACGATGACCGCCGGTTCGATCCGGGGAAAGAGGAGCCGCCCGCAGTCCGGCCGCGCACACGCCCGGACGTGCCCGCCGCCCCGCGCGTCGGTCGACGCCCCGCACGTGCCGCAGAACCGCTGCTGCCGGTGCCAGTGCAGCAGCCCCCGCGCGTACGCCTGGACGGCCGCCTCGGCCGGTTCCAGCCGGCCGACCAGCGCGCGTACGTCCACGGCGGCGCCCGCCCCGGTCACCTCGACGGCGGCGGCCTCGGGCAGGCCGGAGAGGTCGACGGCGAAGACGGCCGAGCCGTCGTGCATGCCGAGGAACACGGTCTCGTCGGCGACGGCGAGCGCCCCGGCCGCCCGGTCACCGGTCAGCCGCACCGGCAGGTCGGCGGCGACCAGGCAGTGGTCCCGCCAGAGGGGCAGCAGGGTGCTGGTCGGCTCCGCCAGCAGGGTGGCGAGCCGCGCGGGATCGGCGCGCAGTTGCCCCGCCCGGTCCAGCCACCCGCCGCCGTACGTCAGTACCGCCTCGACCGCTCGCATGGCCCTACCGTGTCACGCCCACCGTGCGCGCCGGCAGCCGGCCGGTGAGCGCCGGGACGCCGGGGGACACGCCGTGCCGGAACGGGTGGGCGCGGACTGCCGCCCCGCCGGGCCGCCGGTTACCGTAGGTGTCTTCCGGGCGGAGGCGCGCTCCCCCCGTTGTGGCACGTCCGATCGAGGTGACCGTGACGCTGTACGGCGAGAAGACTCCACCCGCCGACGACCGGCCCACTGTGCAGGTCACGGCCGTGACCTGGCCGGGCGACGAGCCGCAGCCGGTGACACCGGCGGGCACGCCGGGCGGCGGGGGCCGGTCCCGTCGGGTCCGGCTGCTGCTGGCCGCCGGGGTCGTCACGGCGGTGCTGGCCTCCGTGGCCGGGGTGGGCGCCTACGCGTACGCCGGTGACGTGCCACGCGGGACGACGGTGCTCGGCGCGGAACTCGGCGGCCGGAGCCGTGCGGACGCCGCCCGGGAGCTGCGGGCGGAGCTGGACCGTCGCGCCACCAGCCTCGCCGCCCCGCTGTCGGTGCGCGTCGGCGAGCAGACCGCCACGATCGACCCGGCCGCGGTCGGCCTGACGGTCGACGTGGACGCCACCGTGGCGGCGGCGGCCGAGGCCGAGGCGCACCCGGTCGACCGGCTCGTCGGGTCCCGCACGGTGCAGCCGGTGGTGGCCGTGGACGCGGCCCGGCTCGACGCGGCGCTGGAGAAGGTGGTCGGCGACCAGGGCCGAAAGATGACCATGCCGGCGATCACCTGGAAGGGCACCACGCCGAAGGCGGTGCACCCGAAGCCGAGCCTGGCGCTGGATCCGGAGCGCTCCGCCCAGGTGGTGCGGGAGGGCTGGCTCAGCGGCCAGCCGGTGACGGTGCCGCTGGTCGAGACGCACCCGGCGACCACCGCCGAGGAGGTGGACCGGATGGTGGCCGAGCTGGCCAAGCCGGCGGTCGCCGCGCCGGTCACGCTGACCACCGGCAAGGGATCGGTGCGGATCCCGCCGCAGGCGATCGCGCGGAGCCTCCGGTTCACCGCCGACAAGGCCGGCAAGCTGACCCCGCAGGTGGACGTGAAGCGGCTGCGCACCGCGCTCGGCAACGACCTGAACACGGTCGAGGTGCCGCCGAAGGACGCCCGGATGACCATCTCCGGCGGCAAGCCGAAGATCGTCGACGGGAAGCCCGGCCAGCAGCTCGACAGCGCCGCCCTCGGCCGGGACCTGCTCGCCGTCCTGCCGCAGGCCGACGACCGGAAGGTCACCGGGGAGCTGAAGCCGGCGGAGCCGGAGCTGACCGCCGCGAAGCTCGGCGAGCTGGGCATCAAGGAGCGGGTCTCCACCTTCACGACCCGGTTCACCGGCGGGCTGTCCTCGCCACGCAGCCAGAACATCGTCACGATCGCCAAGGACGTGGACGGCACCGTGGTCCTCCCCGGCGAGACCTTCTCGCTCAACGGGCACACCGGCGAGCGCGGCTACGCCCAGGGCTACCGGGACGCCCCGGTCATCCTCGACGGCAAGCTCGTCCCCGGTGTGGGAGGCGGCACCTCGCAGTTCACCACCACCCTGTTCAACGCCACGTACTACGCGGGGCTGGAGGACGTCGAGCACAAGCCGCACTCGTACTGGTTCAGCCGGTACCCGGCGGTCATCGAGTCGACCATCTTCTGGCCCGACCTGGACTTCAAGTTCCGCAACAACACCGAGCACGGCCTTCTGATCGACACCTCCTACACGTCGGGTTCGATCACGGTGTCGATCTGGAGCACCAAGATCTGGGACAGCGTGAAGACGGAATACAGCCCGCGCCGCAACATCACGCAGCCCAAGACGGTCTACCTGGAGCCCGGTCCGACCTGCATCCCCGCCAGCGGCAGCCAGGGCTTCACCCAGGACGCCTTCCGGGTCATCAAGAAGGACGGCAAGGTCGTGAAGCGGGAGAAGTTCACCTGGCGCTACTCCGCGGAGCCCCGCTTCATCTGCGCCCGTGAACCGTCCTGACCATCGTCCCACTTCCGCACGTCGCTGCCCCGCCGGCCTTCCGGCGGGGCAGCGCCTTTCCGGGGTACGCGCACCGAGTTCACCACTGAGGCGCCCCGGCTCCGGTGCGTGGGGGATCAGTGGGGTGACACCGCGCCGCGACGGTCGTGGCCGCCAAGTAGCGTGCGGGCAACCACCGACTCGTCCTCGACTGCCCGTCTGAGCTGCCGGAGCACCTGCGGCAGGCTGGGGCGGGTCGGCGGATCATCATGCACGGCATGCACTCGGTCGCGGACTGGCTCGGTTTCGCGGTCTGGGAGGACGGTGTGCTGGTCCGGTCGCTGAGCCTGTCGCCGGACGGCGGGATCCAGGAGAGCATCGGCGAGCCGTACGGCTTCGAGCTGCCGTACTGGGCGGGCGCGCATCCGGTCGAGCCGGTGCCCGGCTGGCACAGCCAGGATCCCTACCCGTTGCCGTTCCATCCCCTCGCCCTGGGCGAGGAAGCGTTGCGCGCGCTGTTCGGCTTCGTCATCGAGGGCCGTCCGTCCGCAGCCGACGTCGATGCCGACGCTGTTCGCCTGCACGGCTTCCGTGTCATCGACCCGTCCGGTGGGGACCAGGATGCCCGCGACGCCGCCTGTGCGGAGGCGCTACGGACCACGGGGCCGCCGCGAAGGTCCCGCATGGGTCCGGGCGGGACGCTGCGCGGGGTCGGCCCCGGCAGTTACTGATCCGTCGTCTCTGCCGAAGGCCCGGCAGAGGCATGTCGCGGGCCGGCGCGAAAATGGTCTGGAATGCAGTTCAGGGCCACCCCGCAAGGGGTGACCCTGAACTGAAAGATGTCCGGCGGCGTCCTACTCTCCCACACCCTCCCGAG
>NZ_JBEYVB010000041.1:0-59567 GCF_040643815.1 Micromonospora sp. NPDC047074 | reverse complement strand
AACGCCCGGTTACATTCCGAACCCGGAAGCTAAGCCTTCCAGCGCCGATGGTACTGCACTCGGGAGGGTGTGGGAGAGTAGGACGCCGCCGGACATCTTTCAGTTCAGGGTCACCCCTTGCGGGGTGGCCCTGAACTGCATTCCAGACCATTTCCGCAGGGCGCTGTCCCGGTGCACCGTCGGGAGCTGGTGGCGGAACTCGGTGGGCGATTGGCCGTATCGGGCGCGGAACGCCTGGCTGAAATGCGCGGCGCTGGTGAATCCCCACCGGGCGGCGATCGCGTTGATCGTGCGGGCGGCGAACCGGGCTTCGGCGAGGTCGCGTCGGCACCGGTCGAGGCGCTGTTCGCGGATCCAGCCGGCGACGGTGTGCCCCTCCTGCTGGAACAGCTTGTGCAGGTAGCGCACGGAGATGTGGTGCGCTGCGGCGATCACGTTCGGGGTCAGGTCCGGGTTACCGAGATGGTCGCTGATGAAGGCGTGGATGCGGGCGGTCAGCGCCCGCCGGCGTGTGTCCGCGGGGACGACCTTCTGGGTGTCCAGCGCGTCGGCCAACGCCGTGATCAGCACGTCGAGCGTCAGGGTGGCCAGACGCGTGGTCTCGGCCGGGGTCAACTCGTTCATCTGGTCGGCGAGCTGCAGCAGGAAGCGCGACGACAACGCGCCGACGCCGCGGGCGCCGGGAATGCGGACGGCGCTCAGGTCACGCAGCTCCCGGGGCGGAAACGGCAGCAGAGCACGGGGGAAACGCAGGAGCAGCATCCGGCTCGTCGACTCGTCCGGCCGGAGTTCTGCCAGGTACGGACGCGAGGTGTCGTAGAGCACGAGATCCCCGGCGCCGAACTCCGCCCGTCTGCCGTCCTGCGTCAGCGTGCCGCTGCCACTGACCATGCAGCTCACCTTGAACACTTCCGGGTCGGCCTGCCGGATCAGCCGGGGCGTGCGGCGCACCGAGTGTGCCATCGTCGTCATCAGGGTCGCCTGCACCGGGCCGAACCCGCTGATGCCGACCCGCGCCTCGAATCCGGCTTCCGCCTGCCGTTCCCGGGCCAAGTCGTACGGTACCCAGAGCTTCGCGCTGACCTCACGCCAGAAGGCGAACCGGTCGCCCGGCGAGACGTCGGCAGTGCTGACAACGTCCATCGACCAACCATAGTGAACGGCACCGACGAGCCCATCCGATCAAACCCGGCCCGCGGCCACCCCGAAGGCGCCGGAGCCCTGCTGCGTTGACACGATCACGGCATCGACGGCCGGGGTCGCGACGCCCATGGTGGGACGTGGCGGCCCACGTACTCGCGGGCACGGGGCAGGGGGTCCTGCCAATACTGGTGGGGCATGCGGCTGTGGTGCTGCTCGCAGAACTCCGCGAGACCGACCGTGATTTCGACGCGCTCCAGCGGCTGGCCTTCGAACTCTGTGTTGACCGCCAGCAACTGCGGCTCGGGATGCCAGCCCGAGTGATCGAACGCCCAGCCCTCCCAGATCGCGTAGACGTGGCAGACCTGCCGCTCGCCGGCGAAGCGGACCGCCGCTGTCTGGATCGACCGTTCCGGATAGGAGTCTCGGCAGACCCAGGCGAGGACGTGACACGCACCGGCGGCGAAGAACGCCTGGTCCGTCCGTTCCCACGCCACGCGCTGGTCCGATCGCTCGATCGGCGTCCGACGAAACGCTCCCGCTGCTTCTGCTGCCATACCCGGACGTTAGCGGCCGGCCCGGTGCCCCGGTGCCCAGGCGTTGTCGGTCATGGACGGCAGCCTGGGCGCCGTCAAGCAGTCTCGCGGAGGACGGTGTCGAGCACCTTCGCGATGCCGGCTTCGTCGATGGGCGCGGCCGGATCGGCGGCGTACTGGTGGAGGGCCTGCCGGACGGCTGTCAGTGACCCGTCCCGGCGCAGGGCCCACCTGGCAGCTGTCGGTTTGCCGGAGTGCCTGCCCTCGACCGCGAAGTGCCAGATCCGGCAGGCGGTGAGCACCATGTGGGCGGCGTCTTCGGCGTCGTCGGTGTGGGCCAGCCAGGTCGTCAGCCAGTGCCGGCCCCGCTGCCGGACCCACGCGGCCGGCACCGGCGCCACCACGTCGCGGGGGTCCGCGCCGATCAGGGCGCGTCCCTCCGCTCGGGCCATGGACAACTCGGCCGGCAGGTCCGGCGCGGCGGCCACGTGTGACTCCACCTCCACGCCGACGCAGGATCCGTCGTACCGGCCGACGTGCAGCTCCATCGGTGGCGTCCGGGTCGGTGCGCCGGCGACGTCGGCGGTCACCACGTGCAGGTCCACGCCGCTCGCGCCGCGGACGTCGGCGCGTCGTACCAGGGTGTCCAACGCGGCGACCTGAGCGTCGGAGAGCCCGCCGTCGATCACGGTCAGCAGGTCGATGTCACTGCGGCCGGGACGGAACTCGCCGGTCGCGAGTGACCCGTGCAGTATCACCGATCGCGTCGCGGCACCGATGACGTCGGCGCAGCGGTCGGCAAGGTGTCCGGCCACGGCCAGCGCGTCGGGTTCGGCGTGTGCCATCCGTCATTCGTACCAGCCGCCGAGCGGGGGGATCGGCGGGCGCACTTGCTCCCGGGGGAGGTCCTTGCGATGCTTTGCGCATGTCCTTGCTGCCAGCCACGTTCGCGGAAGAGGTCATCGGCCAGCCGGCCCGGCTCCAGTTCGAGGCGTTCCTCGACGAGCACCGCAGGGCGCTCCACGACTGCCTGGACGGGCTGACCGAGGAGCAGGCACGCCGGTCGTTGGTGCCCTCCCGGACCACGCTGCTGGGGCTGGTCACGCACGCCACGTTCGTCGAGAAGGTCTGGTTCGACGAGGCCGTCACGTGCCGGCCGCGTACCGAGATCGGCATTCCGGCCACGCCGGACGAGTCCTTCGTCCTGCGTGACGACGACACCATCGCCACCGTCCAGCACGCGTACCGGGAAGCGTGCGCGGCCTCCCGCCACGCGACGTCGTCGCTCGGACTGGACGACCTGCTGTACGGCAACCGGCGCGGCCCGCTTCCGCTGCGTTGGGTCTATCTTCACGTGCTGCGTGAGCTCGCTCAGCACTGCGGGCACGCGGACATCCTGCGTGAGCAGTTGCTGAACGAGTAGCGCGCGGTATCCGCCGGCGGGCAACTCCACCGGGTGTCGCGGTCCGCGCCGGGGCAGCCGGTCAGCGGCGGGGCCGGCGGGAGTCGACGAGTCGCAGTGCGTTGCAGACGTCGACGACGCCCTGGACGTCCCAGGCGATCTCGCCGGCCGCCCGCCGGGTGTCCGGGCCTGCCACGATGCCCGCGAGGATGACGACCCGGTTCTGCACGGTCACCACGATCTGTTGGCGGCGGGTCGTCCAGTCGCTGCTCAGCCGCTGGGCGACCAGGGCCGCCAGCCGGCCGTCCTCGTCGTCCGGCGCGGGCTCGGTCGGATCGGGGCGGAACGCGCCCTCGTCCGGGTACGGCCAGGGCGTACGCATGGTTCTGCACTCTTTCCTGTCGATGGTCTGCGGGCCCGGAAGCGACCCGGGCCCGGTGTCGGCTCAGCGGGACAGCGCGTCGGTCACCGCCGCCGGGGCGGGCCGCGCCACGGCCCCGCCCCGGTCGCCGTCAGCGTCGGCGGTCCCCTCCGCGGACAGCCGCCGTAGGGCCTCCTCCGGGCTCTCGAAGACCGGGAACAGCCCGTCGAGCCGCATGGTGTGCAGCACGGTGCGGATGAAGCGGGACGGAGCGGCCAGGCACAGCACGGCGCCGCGGTCCCGGGCGTCGCGGTGTGCCCGGACGAGCAGGCCGAGCCCGCCGGCGTCGATGAGGCGGACCCGGGTCAGGTCGACCACCACGTGCCCAGAGACGTCCACGGTCTGCCGCAGGGCCGCCCGCAGGTCGTCGGCGGCGTCGACGTCGATGTCGCCGGTGGCCGTGACCACCGCGACGTCGTCGAGGTGGTCGACGCCCAGCACCCCGCCCGACGGCGGCGTACCCGTGCCGCCCGTGCCGCCCGTGCCGCCCGTGCCGCCCGTGTCGTCCGGGGGCAGCAGGCTGCACCGGGGGCAGCGGTGCGGGCCCGTGGCGAACGCCGATCCGCTCCAGCCGTGCTCGGCCACCAGGGTCCAGACGACTTCGGCGTCCGGTAGGACGCACGCGGTCCCCGTGATCGTGTCTCCGCAGCTGTCGCAGATCAACGTCATCAGGTGCTCGTCCGGTACGACGGTCATGGTGTCTTCCTCCATGGGAGGTCGGGCCGGGCGACCCGCCGGTCCGTGACCGGTGGTGTCGGCGTGGGATCGAGGTCCGGCCGCGTTCCGGGTGGTGGGGCGGCCGGCCGTCGCGGGCCGGCCGTGGCCGTCACGAGGGTGACGCCGAGGACGGCCGAGACGGCCGGTACGCCGACGCTCCACAGGCCGGACCGGTCGGTGTCGAGGCCGACGATGCGGGCCAGGATGACGCCGAGCAGGGCGGTGACGATCCCGGACACCAGGGCCAGCCAGACCGGCACCTCCCGCCGGTGCGGCGCCACCAGCCAGCCCACCCCGGCGACGAGGAGACCGACGGCGAGTGCGGTGACGAGGCCGGCGACGGTCATCTGCCTCCTCCTCCGGGACCGGTCGGCCGGCGGTCACCGGCCCGTGGGTTTCGCCCACCACCCTCGACACCGGCCGTGGCGCGGGCCACGCGGTTGTATGACAGTTGCGTGACAAAACCGTCGAACGCCGGACGCGGCTGGGCGTCCGCGTCCGCCTTGGGGATGATGCCGGTATGACGGGCGTGCTGGTGATCGAGGATGACGACCGGATCCGTCTGGCGTTGCTGCTCGCGCTGGAGGACGAGGGCTACCGCGTCCGTGGCGCGGGCACCGCCGAGGAGGGGCTGCTGATGCAGCGTCGGGAACCGGCCGACAACGTGCTGGTCGACCTGATGCTGCCGGGCCTGGACGGCTTCGAGTGCATCCGGCGGCTGCGCCGGGACGACGACGTGCCGATCGTGGTGGTCAGCGCCCGTGACGACACCCACGACATCGTGGCGGCGCTCGAGGCCGGCGCCGACGACTACGTGGTCAAACCGGTGGCGATCAAGGAACTCTCGGCGCGGCTGCGCGCGCTGCGACGCCGGGCCCGCGCGACGCACGACCCCGTGCAGGTGCTCACGTTCGGGCGGTTGGAGATCAGTCCGGACGCCGGGGAGGTACGCCGGGCGGGCCGGCCCGTGCCGGTCACCCGTACCGAGTTCCGGCTGCTGTGCGAGCTGGCCGAGCACGCCGGGCGGGTGCTGTCGCGCCAGCAGTTGCTGCAACGGGTCTGGGGCTACGACACCGGTGACGAGCGCCTCGTCGACGTGCACGTGGGCCGGCTGCGGCAGAAGATCGAGGACGATCCGGGCAACCCCCGGCACCTGGTCACCCTGCGCGGCCTCGGCTACAAGCTGACCCGGTGAGGCGGCTGGGACTGCGGGCCCGGGTGTCCGCCGGGTTCGCCATCGGCGCGCTGCTGCTGTCCGCCTCCATGGCGCTGGTCTCCTACGAGCTGACCCGCAGGTCCCTGCTCGACGAGCGGGAGCGCACCGCCGTGCGGGCGGCGTACTTCGACGCGGCGGTGGTGCGTACCGGCCTGGACACGGAGGCACCCGACGTGGTGGAGGTGCTGCGGTCCCTCGACACCGGCGGCAACCGCCGACCGCTGCTGCACCGGGGCGACGACTGGTACGGGCGTACGGCGGACACGGGCCTGACCGCCGCCATCCCGGTCGAGCTGCAACGGCTCGTCCGTGACGGGGAACCGGCCGTGCAGCGGGTCCGGGTCAACGGCCAGCCCACCCTGCTGGTCGGCCTGCCGCTGGCCCCCTCCACCAGCTACTACGAGCTGACCTCGCTGCGCGAGCTGGACCAGACCCTGCGGGTCCTGGCGCTCGCGCTGACGGCCGTCGCGATCGTGGTCGCCGGGTCCGGCGCCGCCCTGGGCTGGTACGCCACCCGGCACAGCCTGCGACCGCTGACGGCGGTCGCCGACGCCGCCCAGGAGATCGCGGCGGGCAACTTCTCCGCCCGGCTCGCGACGACCACCGATCCGGACCTCACCCGGCTCTCCACGTCCTTCAACCACATGGTCGACCAGCTCTCGCAGCGCATCGAACGGGACCGCCGGTTCGCCGCCGACGTCAGCCACGAGTTGCGGTCGCCGTTGCAGACCCTGTCGGCGGCGGCCAGCGTCCTGGCCCGGCGCCGGGACCACCTCGACGAGCGCACCGCCACGGCCGCCGGGCTGGTGGCCGACGAGATCACGCGGTTCGAGCAGCTGGTCAACGACCTGATCCAGCTCGCCAGGGGCGACCAGCCGATCGACCGGGCGCCGGTCGACGTGGCGGCGCTGGCCCGGCGCGCCTGTCAGGCGCGCGGGTTGCCGGACACGCTCGTACGGGCCGACCGGGGCGGCGCCGACCGCTGGCTGGTCGACGAGCGTCGCGTCGAGCAGATCCTGGCCAACCTGGTCGACAACGCGATCCGCCACGCGGGCGGACCGGTGGCCGTGCGACTGTCGCAGCGGGACGGGACGGGAGTCGTCGAGGTCGACGACGAGGGGCCGGGCGTGCCCCCGCGGGACCGGGAGGCCATCTTCGACCGGTTCGTCCGCGGCCGGGCCGCGCACTCGCGTGCCGGCGGCGACGGCACGGGGCTCGGGCTGGCCATCGTCGCGCAGCACGCCGCCGCGCACCGGGGCCGCGCCGGGGTGGGCGACCGCCCGGGTGGGGGCGCCCGCTTCCGGGTCGAGCTGCCCGGGGTGCTGCCGTGACCGGGCCCGCGTCCCGCGGCCCGTGGCGCGGCGTGGGCGGGACGCTCGTCGTCCTCGGGTTGCTCGCCGGGTGCGGCGTGCCGACCGAGAGCGGCCCGCGCGCGGTGGCGCCACCGCCGGGGCCGTTTCCCACCTCGGGAACGGTCGTCACGACGCCGACGCCCACCCTGACGTCGGGACGGGCGATGGAGGTGCTCTGCTTCGTCCGGGACGACCGGCTGGTCCGCGTCGAGCGCCGCGTCGACGGCACGCCGACCGTCGACGCCCAGCTCCAGCACCTGCTGGCCGGTCCGACCGCCGCCGAGCGCGACACCGGCCTCACCACCGCGCTGCCGGGGGCCGTCGCGGTCGCCACTGCCCGGCCGCGGGGCACCGAGGTCGACGTCGACCTCGGTGGGGCCGGCGACGACACGGGCCGCAGCGACGAGGTCCTCGCCTTCGGGCAGATCGTCTGCACCCTGACGGCCCGCTCCGACGTCGACACGGTGGCCTTCCTCCGGGCCGGGGCACCGCTGGGGGTGCCGCGCGCCGACGGGTCGCTGTCCCAGCGGCCCCTCGCCGCCGACGACTACGCCGGCCTCGTCGCGCCCCGGTGACGGGGCGGGACACCCGCCCGCGCCGCCGGGCACCGGCCGCCGGGTCAGCCGCTGAAGGCGCGTCCACCCGGTGGGCGAGTCGGATTCCTGCTCGTCGTCAATGCGACTTGCCGTGCCCGCGTGATGACGCCGAGTGCTCTCATTTCTCCCGCTGGCCCGCACCGTGCGGGCCGACGGAAACGGAGAGTGCGAGTGGGATCCAACCTCCTGCGCCGGGTCGCCACGGCGACCGTGGCGCTCAGCTGCGCCGTCCTCGGGACGGTGGTGGCGGCGACGGGGCCGGCCGCGGCCAGCCCGATCCGCAACAACACCCCCTGGTCGGTGCTGCTCTGCAAGTTCAGCGACAAGCCGGCCGAGCCCAGGACCCCGTCGTTCTTCGCCAACTTCCTCACCCACGCCGGTCTCGGTACGGGTGGGGTGGCGGACTACCTCGCCGACCAGTCCGGCGGCCGGGTCTCGCTGGCCGGCTCGAACGTGCGGGGTTGGTACACGATGTCGTACACCCTGGCGCAGTTCCAGTCGATCGACCGGGGCACCCGCATCCAGCGCTGTGTCGACACCGCCGCGGCGAACGGCTACACCGTTCCCGCGGGGCACCGCACCGCCGTGATGTTGAACGACTGGGTGGACTCCGGGGCGGCCGGCGGGCGGGTGCTGCTCGACCCGGGGGCCTGGAATGTCGGCTTCGCCGCCCACGAGATGCTGCACGGCTACAACCTCGGGCACTCGTTCTCCAACGACACGACCTACCAGAACGCGCCGTGGTCCCAGCCGGGCGAGTACGACGACCCGTGGGACGAGATGAGCGCGATGCACATCTACGCCTTCGCCACCGCGAACTACGGCACGAGCGCGGTCGGGCTCAACGGCTTCCACCGCGACGAGTTGGGCTGGCTGCCGAAGAACCGGGTGTTCACCATGGCCGCCGACGGCGTGGGTTCGCGGACCATCACGCTGGCGCCGCTGGAGGTGCCGTCGGCGGGCGGCCCGCAACTGGTCCGGATCCCGTTCGACCCGGCTGACCTGTTCCACTACTACACGGTGGAGTTCCGCCGTAAGACGGGCTGGAGTGCCGGCATCCCGGCCGACACCGTCCTGCTGCACGAGGTCCGCAACGGCACGCCCACGCTGCTGCGGACGGGGCCCGGCGGGGGGCCGGCGCAGTCGCTCAACGCCAACGGCGTGCAGGTGAGCGTCAACTGGGTCTCGGGCGACGCCGCGTCCGTCACCGTCACCACCGACGTGGTGAACCGCTGCCTCCAGGGCTACGTCTGGCGGGAGGCCCGGCCGGGCGACATGGTCTGCGTCACCCCCGCCACCCGCAGCCAGGTGTGGGCGGACAACGCCGCGGCCCCGAGCCGCTGGGTGAACGGCCCGTACGGCCCGCACACCTGCGTCACCGGCTACGTGTGGCGCGAGGCGTACGCCGGTGACGACGTCTGCGTGACCGGCGCCCAGCGCACCCAGGCCGCCGCCGACAACGCCGCCGCGGCGAGCCGGCGCAACCCGGCACGCCTCGTCGCCGGGCCGAACACCTGCGTCAGCGGGTACGTCTGGCGCGACGCCGACCAGTCCGACTACGTCTGCGTCACCGGGGCGACCCGGTCGCAGGTGCTCGCCGACAACGCCGCCGCCGCCAGCCGTTGGGTGAACGGCCCGTACGGCCCGCACACCTGTGTCGCGGGCTACGTGTGGCGGGAGGCGTTCCTCGGTGACGACGTGTGCGTGACCGGCGCCCAGCGCAGCCAGGCAGCGGCGGACAACGCCGCCGGGCCGGGCCGGGTGCTGCGCCCGGGCGGCTGATCCCCGCGACGCTCCCGGGCGGCCCGACCGCCCGGGAGCGTCGCTGCGTCAGGGCCGGCGGGTCTCGAACGTCTCCCGGTCGAGGAAGAGCAGCCGGGCCTGCTTCTCGGGCAGGTCGATCAGCGGCCCGGCGACGAAACCGGTGCGCAGCAGCCGGCGTACCGCCTTCTCGTTGCGCGCGTCCGGCTCCGCGATCACCCGCTGGTGCCGTGGGTCGGCGAAGACGAAGCCGAAGAGCACGTTCAGCAGGGTGCCCGTGAAGCCCCGCTCGATCCCGGTGGGTGCGCCGATCAGCAGGTGGGTCCCGTGGTCGCCGGGCAGCACCTCGTAGTACTCGCCGACCGGGTCGGCCGCCGGATCGTACGTCTGGAACAGCGCGACCGGGGTGTCGTCGCGGTGTACCAGCCAGGCGTGGTGGGTGGTGAGCGAGTCCAGGTAGCGGTATATCTCCTCGACCCGGTCCCGGCCGGCGTCGCGCATCCCCCAGAACCGGGCGCGTTCCTGGCTGACCCAGCCGTGGATCAGGTCGATGTCGGTGTCGGGGTCGAGGGGGCGGATCGTCACCAGGCCGAAGCCGTCGACGTCTTGTCGGTAGGTGCTGGCAAGATTACGCATCGTGCATCACGATACGGTGATTTCCGTCGATATGCACGCAATTCGATCACCGGCGTGGCGCCGGGCGTCCGACGGCCCCGGCCGGCGGTGCTCACGCCCGCTTCCCGCCGCCTGCCGCGATCGTCAGGGTGCCCGCCTCGGCCCCGGTCCGGCGGCGGGCGGCGGGGACCACCAGGGGGGTGCCGCACTCCGGGTCGTCGATCACGCGGCAGGGCAGCCGGAAGACCTCCTCGACCAGTTCCGCGGTGACCACGTCCCGGGGCGGGCCGGCGGCGACCACCCGCCCGTCGCGCATCGCGATCAGGTGCGTCGCGTAGCGGGCGGCGTGGTTGAGGTCGTGCAACACCGCCACGAGCGTGCGGCCCTGCTCCTCGTGCAGCCGGGCGCAGAGGTCGAGGATCTCGATCTGATGGGCGATGTCCAGGTAGGTGGTCGGCTCGTCGAGCAGCAGCAGGGGAGTCTGCTGGGCCAGCGCCATGGCGATCCACACCCGCTGCCGCTGCCCGCCGGAGAGCTCGTCCACGGCCCGGTCGGCGAGGTCGGCGACCCCGGTGGCGGCCATCGACTCGGTGACCACCCGTTCGTCCTCCCGCGACCACTGCCGCAGCAGCCCCTGGTGCGGATACCGGCCGCGGGCGACGAGTTCGGCCACACCGATGCCGTCCGGCGCGACGGACGTCTGCGGCAGCAGGCCGAGGGTGCGCGCGACGCCCCGGGCCGGCATCCGGTGGATGTCCTCCCCGTCGAGCAGCACCGCCCCGGTGGTGGGCTTCAGCAGCCGGGACAGGGCCCGCAGCAGGGTCGACTTGCCGCAGGCGTTGGGGCCGATGATGACCGTGAAGGACCGGTCGGGCACGGTGACGCTCAGGTCCTCGGCGATGGTCCGTCGCTCGTAGGCGAGGGTCATCGCGGTGCCGCTCAGCCGGGACTGCATGCTCGGTGCTCCGTTCTCGTCGTGGGCGGCCCCGCCGGGGCCGGTCACAGCCGGCCGGCCCGGCGCTCGGTGGCCAGCAGCCAGATCAGGTAGGCGCCGCCGAGCACCCCGGTCACCACGCCGACCGGCAGTTGGTGCCCGGTGAACGCCCGCTGGGCGACCTGGTCGGCGGCGACCATCAGCACCGCCCCGACGGCCGCCGACGGCAGCAGGTTCGGCCCCGGCGCCCGGGTCAGCCGCCGCGCCAGGTGCGGCGCGGTGAGCGCCACGAAGTTCACCGGCCCGGCGGCGGCCGCCGCGAGGGAGACCAGCAGCACCGCCGCGGCGAGCGTGACCAGGCGCATCCGCTCCACGCGTACGCCGAGGGCGGCGGCGGCGTCGTCACCCATCTCGACCAGCCGCATCGCCGGCCCGTACGCGGCCAGCATGAGCGGCACCAGCACGCCCAGTGCGATCAGCACGGGTAGCGCGTTGACCCAGCCGCGCCCGTCCAGGCTGCCCGTGAGCCAGAGCACGGCGCGGGCGGCGTCCATCAGCGGGGCCCGGGTGAGCAGCCAGCCGTTGACCCCGGTGAGGATCGCCATGGTGCCGATGCCGACCAGGATCAGCCGGTACCCGTGCACACCGCGTCGCCAGGCCAGCCCGTACACCAGCGCGCCGGTGACCAGCCCGCCGACCACCGCCGACGAGGCCAGCGCCAGGCTGCTGCCGCCGACCACCACCACGACGAGCGCCCCGGTGGCCGCGCCCTGGGTGAAGCCGAGCATGTCGGGGCTGCCCAGCGGGTTGCGGACCAGCGACTGGAAGACCGCCCCGGCCAGCGCCAGTGCGGCGCCGACGCAGAGCGCGGTGACCAGCCGGGGCAACCGCAGCTCGGTGACGATGAACTCCTCGGCCGGGGTGCCCTGGCCGGTGAGGGCGCGCAGCACGTCGGCGGTGCTCATCGGGTAGTCGCCGCTGCCGATGGCGAACACGCTCAGCGCCAGGGCCAGCAGCACGCAGGTGACGCCGACGACGATGGCGCGGGGGTGCAGCCGCAGGGAGAGGCCGCCGGGGGTGCGGAGGGTCTTCACGGGTGGGCCACCCGCCCGCGCCGCACCAGCCAGAGGAAGAGCGGACCGCCCGCCACGGCGGTCACCATGCCGACCTGGAGTTCGCCGGGCCGGCTCAGCACCCGCCCGAGCACGTCGGCGCCGAGCAGCAGCACCGGCGCCAGGACCGCGCAGTACGGCAGCAGCCAGCGCAGGTCGGGCCCGGTGAGCGCGCGGACGAGGTGCGGCACGAGCAGCCCGACGAAGACGATCGGCCCGCAGGCGGCGGTGGCGGCGCCGCAGAGCAGCGTGATCGCCACGACGACCGCGCCCCGGACCAGGGCGGGGCGGGCACCGAGGGCGCGCGCCGCGTCGTCGCCGAGCGCCAGCGCGTTGAGCGGGCGGGTGACCGCCAGCGCGACCAGCAGGCCGGCCGCGATGAACGGCGCGACCGTGCGGACGGTGGACAGCTCGGCACTGGCCAGCGAGCCGACCGTCCAGAACCGCAGCCGTTCCAGCGACGCGGTGTCCATCAGCATCACGGCGCTGACGTACGAGTAGAGGGTGGCGTTGAGCGCCGCGCCGGCCAGCGCCAGTCGGGCGGGGGTCGCCCCGCGCCCGCCGCCGACCACGTACACGGCGGCGGTCACGACCGCCGCGCCGATCAGCGCGAACCACACCTGCCCGCCGACGCCGCCGATGCCGAACAGGACCGCCCCGGTGGCCACCGCCGCCGAGGCGCCGGCGTTGATGCCGAGCAGCCCGGGGTCGGCGAGCGGGTTGCGGGTCAGCGCCTGCATCACGGCGCCGGCGACGCCGAGCGCCGCCCCGGCGATCAGGCCGAGCAGCGTACGCGGCAGCCGCATCTCGTACACGACGGCGTGCTCGGCGGAGTCGCGGTGCAGCAGGCCCTGCCACACGTCGGAGAGGGGAAGCTGTTTGGCGCCCACGGCGATGCTGAGCACCGCGACGGCGACGAGCAGCAACACCGACACCGCGAGACCGACGGCGCGTGGCGCGGCGCGGCCGGACCGGCGCACGACGATCGGTGCCGGAGGTGCGCCGGTGCGTGGGGAGGTGGTGGCGGACAGTGTGGACTCCGGTGTGGGGCGAAAACGAGGGCGGGGCTTGACAGGCGTTTAGGTTAGGTTAACCTAACCCCGCTGTCCATCGTCATTCGCCCGACCCTGATCGGAAAGACGCCGCCAATGTCGCATCCCGTGTCCGCCCGCCGCCTTTCCCGCCGGGGCCTGCTCGCCGCCGGAGGCGCCGCCACCCTGGCCGCCCTGCTCGCCGGCTGCGGTGGGGACGAGGACTCCGCCGCTCCCGCCGCGTCGAACTCCGGCGGCCCGTGGTCGTTCACCGACGACCGTAACGAGAAGGTGAGCGTCGCCGCGCGTCCGACCCGGGTCGTCGCCTTCACCGGGGTCGCCGCCGCACTCGTCGACTTCGGGGTCGACAAGCAGATCGTCGGCGTGTTCGGCGAGACGAAGCGCGCCGACGGCAGCAAGGACCCGCAGGCCGGCGACCTCGACGTCGAGGGTGTGGAGATCCTCGGCAACGTCTGGGGCGAGTTCAGCCTGGAGAAGTACGCCGCCCTGCGGCCCGAGCTGCTCGTCACCCACATGTACGACCCGGGCGCCCTCTGGTACGTGCCCGACGAGAGCAAGGACAAGATCCTCCCGCTCGCCCCCAGCGTCGCCATCACCACCGCCCGGGTGCCGATGACCAAGCCCATCGAGCGGTACGCGCAGCTCGCCGAGTCGCTCGGCGCCGACCTGTCCGCGAAGAAGGTCACCGACGCCAAGGCCCGCTTCGAGGCCGCCGCCGAGTCGGTCCGCCAGGCGGTCAAGGCGAACCCGGGCATCAAGGTGCTCGCCTGCTCCGGCAGCCCCGACCAGTTCTACGCCTCCAACCCGAAGGTCAGCACCGACCTGATGTACTTCGCCGAGCTGGGCGTCGAGATCGTCGTGCCCACCAAGCTGGAGGCCGGCGACTACTTCGAGGCGCTGAGCTGGGAGAACGCGGGCAAGTTCCCGGCCGACCTGCTGCTGCTCGACAACCGCAGCACCGCCCTGCAGCCCAAGGACATGGCCGCCAAGCCCACCTGGGCGCAACTGCCCGCGGTCAAGGCCAACCAGATCACCCCGTGGGACGCGGTGCCCCGCTTCTCGTACGCCGGCTCCGCGCCGCTGCTGGAGAACCTGGCCGCCGCCATCAAGGGCGCGAAGAAGGTCACCGGATGACGACCCTCGTCGCCGTCCAGTACCGCTTCTACGCGGCGCGGGTCGTCGCCGCCCGGCGGATCGGCGCGTCCCTGATCCGGGTGACCCTCGGCGGTCCGGAGCTGGCCGACTTCGCCGGTGGCGGCCGGGACCAGAGCGTCTCGCTGTTCCTGCCGCACCCCGGCCAGCCCGAGCCGGTGCTCCCCGTCGCGGAGGGCGACGACTGGTTCGGCGCTTACCGGGCGATGGACGCCGACGTGCGCGCCGTGATGCGGTCGTACACCATTCGGGAGCAGCGTCCCGAGCGGGCCGAGGTGGACATCGACTTCGTCAGCCACGGCGACACCGGCCCCGCCTCGCGCTGGGCCCGGCACGCCCTGCCGGGGGACCGGGTCGTCCTGCTCGGTCCGGCCGTGCAGGACAACCGCAGCGTCTGCTTCCGCCCGCCGACCGGCACCGACTCGGTCCTGCTCGTCGCCGACGAGACCGCGCTGCCCGCCGCCGCCGGGATCCTGGCCTGGCTGCCGGCCGGCACCCGGGTCCGGGCCTGGATCGAGGTGCCCGACGCGGCGGACATCCAGGAACTGCCCAGCGCGGCGCAGGCCGAGGTGAGCTGGATCGTGCGGGGCGCCACCGCCCCCGGCAGCAGCCTGCTGGCCGACGCGGTCCGCGCCGCCCGGCTGTCGCCCGGCAGCCCGTACGCCTGGGTCGCCGGCGAGTCCTCGATGGTGCGTTCCGTGCGCCGGCACCTCGTCGCCGAACGCGGCCTGGACCGCCGCCACGTCACCTTCTCGGGCTACTGGCGCCGCGGTGTCTCTGAGGAGGACCTGCGCGCCGAGGCTGCCGCAGCCGCCGCCTGACGATGCCCGCCGCGCGTCGCGTCCCACCCCGATGGGACGCGGCGCGCGGCGTCCTTTGTCGCTCAGAACTCCCGGTACATGACGTGCAGGCCCACCCGGCCGAGGGCGGGATGGCGGAACGCGCCGGGCACCGTGCCCACCACGGCGAACCCCTCCCGCCGGTACAACTCGACGGCGGTGGTGTTGCTCGCCACGACGGCGTTGAACTGCATCCCCGCGTACCCCCGCTCGCTGGCCCAGCCGACCGCGTGCCGGCACAGGGCGGTGCCCACGCCCCGGCCGCGCGCCGCGCGGGCCACCATGAAGCTGGCCGTGGCGACGTGCGCGCCGGGCCCGGGCCGGTTGGTGCCCATCTTCGCGGTGCCGAGCACCGTGTCGCCGTCGACCGCGACCACCGTCCGTCCCGGCGGGGCCTCCACCCACATGTCGTACGCCTGGTCGGCGGTCAGCTCCGGGTCGTAGGGGAACGTCTCCTGCGCCCGGACAACCTCCTGGATGATCGGCCACACCTGGGCCCAGTCCGGCTCGTGGAACTCGCGGATCCGCATCCGGCGGATGCTATGGGGGGCACGGCAGGACGGCAAAGCGTTTACGGAGGGACGTGGTCGACGGTGGCTAGTGGTCCGAGTGCTGGTCATCCTGACGCGCACCGCCTCTGAACCAGCCGATCGCGGGAGCGTCCAGGTAGGCGTCTTCGATCTCGGGCGGCCACCGTTCATGCAGAGCGGCTAGCTTCGGGTCGTCGGTGGCGCTCGCGGCAGCACACCGCGGTGAATGCAGGCACCCCGGCAAGCCGGCGGCAGCGAAGCCGCGGTGCGCCTCCCATGCGTCCAGCAGTTGCGCGGACGTCAATTTGTGGAGCACGTAGACGCGGGGGTCGAAGTCCCAGCTCCCACCTTCATCATCGGTGACCATGATGAACCAGTACTCGTGACCGTCATGCATCGCCAGACCTGTGATCGGCCCGTCGTACCAACCACTGAACCACACCTTCCGCACGCCCGTCAGTTCGGCCAGGCCCGCAAGGCGTGATGTGGCGTGCATCGGCCAACGATAGTCGGGTCCTGCCCTCAGGGGCTCAAGCCCCGCCCACCCGTAGCGAAGATCCGCTGGCGCTGCCGGCGACCTACCGGTGCCCCTCCAGATCGGCGAGCAGGGTCACCACCCGAGTCTTGATGTCGTCGCGGACCTGGCGGACGATGTCGAGGGGCTGCCCGGCGGGGTCGATGAGTTTCCAGTCCTCGTAGCGCTTGCCGGGGAAGACGGGACAGGCGTCTCCGCAACCCATGGTGACGATGACATCGCTGGCTTCGGCGGCATCCCAGGTGAGCCGGGCTGGGAGTTGACCGGTGATGTCGATGCCCACCTCGCGCATGGCCTCGACGGCCACGGGGTTGATCTGGTCGGCTGGTTCGGAGCCGGCGGAGCGGACCTCGACGGTGTCGCCGGAGAGGTGGCGGAGCCAGCCGGCGGCCATCTGGGAGCGGCCGGCGTTGTGGACGCAGACGAACAGGACGCTGGGCTTGTCGCTCATCGGTGACGTTCTTCCTGTCAGGTGATGGTAGGGCTGCGGCGTTCGATCAGGGTGACGTCGCGCCACGTGCCGTGGTGACGGCCGACGCGTTCGCGGGTGCCGACGGTGCGGAAGCCGCAGGTGGCGTGCAGGGCGAGGCTGGCGGTGTTCTCGGGAAAGACGCCGGACTGGATGGTCCAGACGCCGGCCTGCTCGGTGGAGGCGATCAGGGCGTCGAGCAGGAGGCGGCCGATTCCTTGGCCGCGGGCGTCGGGGTGGACGTAGACGGAGTGCTCGACGACCCCGGCGTAGACGCACCGGTCGGAAACGGCGGAGCAGGCGACCCAGCCGAGGACCCGGCCGGTGGGATCGACGGCCACCCAGCGGTGACCGGGCAGCCGACTGGCGGTGAACTGCGCCCAGGTGGGCGGCTCGGTCTCGAAGGTGGCGCTGCCGGTGGCGATGCCGAGCCGGTAGATGTCCAGCACGGCGTCGGCGTGCTGGTCGCCCATGCCGGTGATGGTGATGCCGGTGGTGCTGGTGGAGGCGGTCATCGGTTCTCCTGGGCGAGGTGCGGCACGACGACGGCGTCGGCGGAGTCGGCGGCGCGGGGGTACCAGGCTGCGAGGGCGGCGACGGCGACCAGGCCGCCGACGAGCTGGGCGGCGACGAAGCCGGGCACGGAGGCCGGGGCGATGCCGGCGAAGGTGTCGGTGAAGGCCCTGCCGATGGTGACGGCGGGATTGGCGAACGAGGTCGACGAGGTGAACCAGTAGGCCGCGCCGATGTAGGCGCCCACGGCGGCAGGGGCGGCGGAGGTGCGGCCGGAGCGGGCGAGGGCGAAGACCAGGACGACCAGGCCGGCGGTGGCGACCACCTCGGCCAGCCACAGGTTCCCGCCGGTCCGCTCGGTACGGGACCAGGTCACGGCCGGCAGGTCGAACATCAGGCCAGCCAGCATCGCCCCGGTGATGGCTCCGCCGGTCTGGGCGGTGGTGTAGGCGGCGAGGTCGCGGGCGGTCAGGCCGGTGCCGGTGTGGCGGCCGAGCCACCAGTCGACGGCGGAGACGACCGGGTTGAAGTGCGCCCCGGACACCGGCCCGAACATGAGGATCAGCGCGCCCAGCGCGAGGGCGGTGGCGATCGCGTTCTCCAGGAGCTGGAGCCCGACGTCGGTGGGGGAGAGCCGGGCGGCGGCGATCCCGGAGCCGACGACGACGGCGACCAGCAGCGCGGTGCCGGCGAACTCCGCCGAGGCCCGCCGGGGCAGGGCGAGTCTCACGCCGCGCTGTCGGCGGCCGGGGCGGTGGAGATGTCCAGCAACGCGCCGAGCTGCCGGAACGCCTCCGGCTTCACCCGGTACCAGACCCAGGTGCCGCGCCGCTCGGAGTCGACCAGGCCGGCGTCGCGCAGCACTTTCAAGTGGTGGGAGATGGTCGGCCCGGACAGGTCGAATGCCGGGGTCAGATCACAGACACACATCTCCGGCACCGACGCGATCATCGACATCAGCCGCAGCCGGACCGGGTCACCCAGGGCCTTGAACATCGGCGCGACGACCACTGCCTGCGCGGCGTCCATCGGGCGGGCCGCGATCGGGGAGCAGCAGGCGACAGCGTCGAGGTCCACCACCGGCAGTGCTTGTTTTGGCATGCGTCTACGTTGACAGAATTCGAATCAGGGTGCAACGTAGGTCTTGCTTCGACAAGCGTCTAGGCAAGCCGTGATCAAGTGGTTCGCCTACCACGTCCGCTGAACCCGCCCAGGAGGAATCGCCATGTCCCGTGTCCAGCTCGCCCTGCGCGTGTCCGACCTCGAAGGCTCCGTGGCCTTCTATTCGAAGCTGTTCGGCGTCGAGCCGGCCAAGCGCCGACCCGGCTACGCCAACTTCGCCGTCGAGAACCCACCCCTGAAGCTCGTACTCCTGGAGGGCGAGCCCGACCAGCCGACCGTGCTGGACCACCTGGGCGTCGAGGTGTTCAGCACCGACGAGGTCGACGCGGCCACCAGGCGCCTCACCGAATCCGGCCTGGTCACCCTGGAGGAGAACAGCACGGAGTGCTGCTACGCCCTCCAGGACAAGGTGTGGGTGCGCGGCCCCGGCGACGAGCCGTGGGAGGTCTACACCGTCAAGGCCGACTCCCCGCAGTTGGAGAAGACCACCGACAGCGCCTGCTGCACCCCGGCCGCCGACAAGGAACCGGCCACCAGCGGGGCGCCGTCGGGCTGCTGCTGAGGATGGGTGTGCGCGCCTGGCGGCGACGATCGGGCGCGCACACCGCCTACCGGTGCTGTCGACAGCACCGGGGCGACCTGTGCCGGGCGTCCTGAGTCGGCGACAGGTCGACGACCGAGGCGGCAGACGGGTTCAGACCTGGCGGCTCAGCCGAGGCGTACCTGGGCCGGCCGTTCGGGACTCGCGGCACCGTCGATCGTCGTGCCGATCGGGGCGGCGGGCCGGGCCGGTACGACGGGGGCGTCCCGGCCGGTGCCCCGGTGGCCGTTGCCGTCGTGGCGCGACTCCTCGTGGTAGTCCTGCTCCACGTTGACCGACCACACGTCGTGCCGGGTGCCGCAGGCGATGTTCTCGGCGGTGAGCATGGCCGTCAGCATCGAGTGGTCCTGGTTGTTGTAGCGGTGCATGCCGTTGCGGCCCACCGGGTGCACGTTGGGCACCTCGCGGGCCAGCCACTGCCGGATCACGTCCACGTTGTGCTGGTAGCGCTCGTCGTAGACCGGGTACGCCTTCGGCATCCGCACCACGTATCCGGCCTCGACCACCCCCGGACGGACCAGGCCGAGCCGCTCCAGCTCGGCTGTCGCGGCGGCGATCAGCTCGGCGTCCGGCGTACGCCAGGTCTCGTCGTCCTCGAACACGAAGTACTCCAGGCCCAGGCAGGTGCGGCCGTCCTTCACCAGGTGCGGCGACCAGGAGCCGAAGTTCTGGATCCGGCCGACCCGTACCGCCGGGTCGTGCACGTAGATCCAGTTGTCCGGGAACGAGAACTCCTCCGGTACCACCAGCGCGACGGTCAGGAAGTCCCGGTACCGCAGGTCGGCCGCGGCGGCCAGCACCTCCGCCGGGGGCGCGGGGCGCAGCGCGGCCACCAGCTCCGAGATCGGCATCGAGGAGACGACGTGCGCGGCCGGCTCGGTGCGCCGTCCGCCCGCGCCGTCGACGGTGACCGCGACGGCCCGGCGGGCCTCCGGATCCCGGTGTACGGCGGTCACCCAGGTGCCGGTGTCGACCCGGCCCCCGCGCCGGCGGACCTCCTCGGTGCACCGTTCCCACATCATGCCGGGGCCGAGCTTGGGGTACTGGAACTCCTCGATCAGGCTGGTCACGTCCGTGCGGTTGCGCCGGGGCAGGACCGCGTTGCGCACGGCCTTGGCCAGCGACAGGTTCTTGATCCGCTGGGCGGCCCAGTCGGCCTGCAACCGGTCGGCCGGCATCCCCCAGACCTTCTCCGTGTACGTCTTGAAGAACATCGAGTAGAGCCGCCACCCGAACCGGGCCGAGACCCAGCCCTCGAAGTGCGACTGGTCCTTCGGCGGGCGCAGCCGGGCCCGCGCGTACGAGCCCATGCAGAGCACGGCCTCCCGCAGCCCGAGGTTGCGCAGGGCGTTGACGGCGCTCAGCGGGTAGTCGAACAGGGCGCCCCGGTAGTAGATCCGGCTCATCCGGGGTCGCAGCAGGAAGTCCTCGTCGGGCAGGATCTCGTGCCAGAACTTCTCGACGCGGGCCACCTTCGTGAAGAAGCGGTGCCCGCCGATGTCGAAGCGCCACCCGTCGCGCTCGACGGTGCGGCTGATCCCGCCCACCACCTCGTCGGCCTCGAACACCCGTACCGGGGCGCCCCGCCGGAGCAGCTCGTACGCCGCGGTCAGGCCCGCCGGTCCCGCACCGATGACCACCGTGCCGTGCTCCTGACCCATGCCCGCCTCCTGCTTCGGTTCCCGGAGCGGCCCGCTTACCCGGCATCGACCGGAACTCACCCCGGACTCCCGTCCGGGCCGGCGACGCCTCGGTGATCGCGTACGGGACGTGTCAACCGCCCCGGAACGGGGATGAGGCACCGTCGGGCCGCCGGATCGGGAGACGCGTGATGCACAGAGGGCGGGCCGCCACGGACCGGCGGCGTGCCGTGCCCGCCCGGCTGGCCGGACGCGCCCACGATGTGCGGCGTACGGTGGCGCGGGTCGCCGGCCGGGTGCCGGCGCCGTGGCCGTACGTCCTCGCCGTCTTCCTCGGGACGAAGATCGTGCTCAGCGTCGTCGGGGTGCTCGCGTTGAGCGCCTTCGACGAGGTGCCCTGGGCGCCGCCGCCGGACGAGACCATGATGCGCGAGCAGCAGCGGGCCGTCTCCGGGCACCGCGCGGTCTCGCTCTGGTTCGCCTGGGACTCCTTCCTCTACGACCGTCTGGCCCAGCTCCCGCTCGACGAACCGTGGCCCGACTTCGGCTTTCCGCTGCTGTATCCGTTCCTGGCCCGCCCGCTGGCCCCGCTGCTGGGCGGGGACACGGCGCTGGCGCTGCTGCTGGTCGCCAACGTGGCGTTCCTGCTGATGCTCTACTTCGCGCACGGGCTGGGGGAGCGGCTGCTCGGTGACGACGCGTCCGCCCGCCGGTTCGTCCGCTACCTGGTGCTCCTGCCGGCCGCGTTCCTGTTCCAGGCGGCGCTGACCGAGTCGCTGTTCCTCTGCCTCGCGCTGGCCGCCTTCCACTACGCCGAGCGGGGCCGCTGGCTGCTCGTCGGCGTCGTGGGCTTCTTCCTGGCGTCGAGCCGCTCGGTCGGGTTCCTCGTCGTGCTCCCGCTGGCCCTCGTGCTGTTCCGGCAGCACCGCTACCGGCTGGGGCCGCGCCGGTGGTGGGCGTACCTGCGGGTCGGCTGGCCGCTGGCGCTGGTGCCCGCCGGCTGGCTGGCCTTCATGGCGTTCTGCCGGTGGCAGAGCGGCGACTGGTTCGCCTACAAGCACGCCCAGGAGGAGGGCTGGGGGATCAGGGTGCAGAACCCGCTGGCGGTGCTGTGGCACGGCCTGACCGACACCCCGCCCCGCGACGCGCTGCGGGTGTGGTTCGCCGTGCTGGTGCTGGCGGTCCTGGTCGCGGGCGCCCGCCGGCTCGGCCTGCCCTATCTCGCGTACGGGTTGATCATGGTCCTGGTGCCGCTGTCGATGGGCCCGCCGGTGTACAAGAGCCTGCTGCGGTACCTGCTCGCCGTCTTCCCGGTCGGCCTCGTGCTGGCGCGCTGGGCCCGCCACGCGGGTGCGGACGCCTGGCTGACCGCCGCCCTGGCCCTGCTCCAGGGCGCGCTCTTCGTCACGTGGCTCGCCTACTGGACCCACTTCATCATCTGACCCCGCCCTCGGGCGTTGCCGGCCGGCAGGCGAGGTAGGCGTCCAGTGCCGCGGCGCCCGTGAGCATGGCGCGGCTGCGGGCCGAGAGGCGGGCGCGCCAGTCGCGCAGCATCGCATCGAGCGGCGCGACGCCTCCGGCGGAGCGGACCTGGGCGATCAGCGGGGCGATCTGCTCCAGCAGGTAGCCACCCCGCCTGAGCTGGTGGACCAGCCGGGCGTCGCGTACGTCGGCCGCGCCGTAGACCCGGTAGCCCGTCCGTGGGTCGCGGCGCGGCTGGACCAGGCCGGCGTGTTCCCACTTGCGGAGGGTGGCCGGGCGGATGCCGAGCCTTCTCGACAGGGGACCGACGAACGTGTCGCCCCGCTCCTGCGGCACCGGCGCGAGGTCACCGACGGCGGCTTCGACGGCCTGGAGGGTGCGGCGGTCGTCGAGAAGCTGGGCGTGGCTCTCGTCGACGAGCCGGAGCGCGTCGTCGGTCGCGCCCCGGTTGACCGCCTGCATGATCGCCGCGGCCGTCCGGTGCCCGTGTCCGGGCAGGAGGGCGAGGAACGCGTCCAGGGCCCGCGCGTGCACCGGCGTGTAGGTGCGGTAGCCGTGCGGGGTGCGCTCGGCGGCCGGAAGGATGCCGGCCGCCTCGTAGTTCCTGACCGCCTGGGTGGACAGGCCGTGCGCCCGCGCCAGGTCGACCGGCCTGAGCCTTCCGCTGCTTTTAAGGTTCTGTGGCATCGTCCTGCTGGTTCCGACGAGAAGTTTCCACCGTTGGTTCAAAGATACCGTTGAGGGCATGACTGGCATCACCAGCGCCGCCCACGCCGTCGGCCACGCCACCGTCCTGGGGTTGCTCCCCGCCCGGCCGAGGCTGCTCGCCCTGGGCGAGCCCACCCACGGCGAGGAGACTTTGCTCGAACTGCGCAACGACCTGTTCCGGCAACTCGTCGAGCGGGAGCACTACCGGACGATCGCGATCGAGAGCGACTGCCTGCTGGGCCTGGTCGTGGACGACCACGTCACCTCGGGTGCGGGCCGTCTCGACGACGTCATGGCACGCGGCTTCAGCCACGGGTTCGGCGCCCACGCGGCGAACCGGGAGCTGGTGCGCTGGATGCGCGCCCACAACGAGGGCCGGCCCGCATCGGAGCAGGTGCGTTTCGCCGGGATCGACGGCCCGCTGGAGATCACCGGCGCCGCGAGCCCCCGGCAGGCGCTCACCGCACTGCACGCGTACCTCGCCGCCCGGGTCGACGCCGACCTGCTGCCCTGCGCCGCGCAGACGCTGGACGGGCTCCTCGGCGCCGACGACCGGTGGACCGATCCCGCCGTGATGATGGACCCGTCCCGGTCCGTGGGGCGGACGCCCGAGGCCGCCCGCCTGCGGCTGCTCGCCGACGAACTGGTGGCCCTGCTCGACGAGCAGACGCCACACCTGATCGCGGCGTCCTCGCGGGAGGACTGGCACCGGGCCCGCCTGTACGGGCGTACGGCCACCGGCCTGCTGCGCTACCACTTCTCGATGGCCGACACGTCACCGGCCCGGATGGCCCGGCTGCTCGGCGTGCGGGATTCGATGATGGCGGCCAACCTGCTCGCCGTCGCCGAACGGGGGCCGGCGCTGGTGCACGCCCACAACAGCCACCTCCAGCGGCCGCGCAGCAGCATGCGGATGGGCGACCTGCCGGTGCACTGGTGGAGCGCCGGCGCGCTCGTCAGCGCCCACCTGGGCGAGGAGTACGCCTTCCTCGCCACGGCCCTCGGCACGATCCGCCACCGTGGCGTGGACGCCCCACCCGCCGACACCGTCGAAGGGCTGCTGTACGCGCTGCCGGAGGAACGGTACGTCGTCGACGCCCGCCGGCTGGCCACCGCCCTCGCCGACCCGCCGCCGCCTGCCCGGGTGTCGCCCTGGTTCGGTTACGCCCCGCTCGATCCCGCCCAGCTGGCCGGCACCGACGGGATCGTGTTCGTCAGGGACGCCCGGCAGGGCTAGCGTCCCGGCACCCGACGACCAGGAGTCGGTCGGCGCGGAGCCGGCTCACCGGGAGCGGACCGGGGTGACCTCGGGCGCCGGCCCGGTGCTGTCGCGGCGCACCATCTCGGCGGGCAGCACCTCGACGCGGGGGGCCGCCGCTCCCGGGTCGAGGGCCAGCGACATCGCGCGCGCACCCATCTCGACCAGGGGCAGCCGGACGGTGGTCAGTGCCGGGGTGACGTCCCGGGCGATCGGCATGTCGTCGAAGCCGACGACCGAGACCTGCGCGGGCACCGCCACCGACCGGGAGCGCAGCAGCGTCAGCGCGCCGATCGCCATCGAGTCGTTGAGCGCGACGATGGCGGTCAGCTCCGGCTCGGCGTCGAGCAGGGCGGCGGTGGCGGTGACGCCGCCGTCGCGGTCGAACGCGGCGTGTCGTACGCGGTGCTCGGGCAGGCTGAGCCCGTGCGCGGCGAGGGCCTCGCGGAGCCCGGTGAGCCGGTCGGTGGTGGTGGTGAGCACCGCCGGCCCGGCCACCACCCCGATCTCCCGGTGGCCCAGTTCGTACAGCTCCGCGCCGATCAGCCGGCCGCCGGTGCGGTTGTCCGGCATCACCGCGTCGCCGGAGTGCTCGTGCCGGCCGATGACCGCGACCCGCCCGCCTGTCGCCTCGTACGCGGCGAGCTTCTCGTTGAGCAACCGGGTGAAGGTGGCGTCGTGGTAACCCGAGCCGGCCAGGATGATCGCGGCGACCTGCTGGCCGCGCAGCAGCTCGACGTACTCCAGCTCGCGGTCCGGGTCGCGGTAGCTGTTGCAGATCATCAACAGCCGGCCCTGGTCGGCGGCGACCCGTTGCAGGCCCCGGGTGATCTCGGCGAAGTACGGGTCGGACACGTCGTGCACGATGACTCCCACCGCCGTGCGGTGCGAGCGGGCGAGCAACTGGGCGTGTGCGTTCGGCACGTACTGCAACTCGGCGACGGCCTGGAGCACGCGCTCGCGGAGTTCCTCGGTGACGGGTTTGCTGCTGCCGTTGATCACCCGGGAAGCGGTCGCGGGGGATACTCCCGCCCGCCGGGCCACGTCGGACAGGGTCGCCACTGCCGCCCCCTCGGTCGCTTCTCGACGGCCGTGCCCGGGTGCCGGCCATCGTCACCGTACCGTAGCGAAAGCCTTACGCCGGTCCCGCAGGTGACCTTGGGGCGTAGCCGGCGGTGAGTGCCGCGTAACAGGGCCGGGTGGCCTCTTGCCTGAGTGGGGAAGCGTTCCCTACGCTGCCAGGAAAGCGCTTGCCTCACCTCCGCCGCCAGGGACCTCCGGGCGGCGGCGTAGGCGTGGAAGAGGGTCGCCGCCCATCGCCGTTCTGGTCGGAGGCGCCCGCGGAGGGAAGGAACACCATGACCCGCAGGTCGATAGGCATCATCGTCAACGGCGTCACCGGCCGGATGGGCTACCGGCAGCATCTGGTGCGCTCCCTGCTCGCCATCCGCGAGCAGGGCGGCGTGCCCCTGGCCGACGGCACGTCGATCTGGCCCGAGCCCGTCCTGGTCGGCCGCAGCGAGACCAAGCTGCGCGAGATCGCCGAACGGCACGGCCTGACCGACTGGACCACCGACCTGAGCGCCGCGCTGGCCCGCGACGACGTCGAGATCTACTTCGACTCGCAGGTCACCCAGCAGCGGGAGAAGGCGATCCGCCGGGCGATCGAGGCGGGCAAGCACATCTACACCGAGAAGCCGCTGGCCGAGGACACCGCGGGCGCCCTCGACCTGGCCCGGGCGGCGCGCGCCGCCGGGGTGCGTACCGGGGTGGTGCAGGACAAGCTCTTCCTGCCCGGGCTGCGCAAGCTCAAGCGGCTCATCGACGGCGGCTTCTTCGGGCGGATCCTGTCGGTGCGGGGCGAGTTCGGCTACTGGGTCTTCGAGGGCGACTGGCAGCCGGCCCAGCGCCCGTCCTGGAACTACCGGACCGAGGACGGCGGCGGCATCGTCGTCGACATGTTCCCGCACTGGCACTACGTGCTGGAGGAACTCTTCGGCCGGGTGCGGACGGTCTCCTGCCTGACCGCGACGCACGTGCCGCAGCGGGTCGACGAGGCGGGCCGCACCTACCCGGCGACCGCCGACGACGCCGCGTACGGCATCTTCGAGCTCGACGGTGGCGTGGTGGCGCAGCTCAACTCCTCCTGGTGCGTCCGGGTGCACCGCGACGAGCTGGTCGAGTTCCAGGTCGACGGCACCGAGGGCAGCGCCGTGGCGGGGCTGCGCAACTGCCGGGTGCAGCACCGGGCGGTCACCCCGAAGCCGGTGTGGAACCCCGACCTGCCGGCCACCGAGCCGTTCCGTTCGCAGTGGACGGACGTGCCGGACAACGAGGAGTTCGACAACGGGTTCAAGGTGCAGTGGGAGGCGTTCCTGCGGCACGTCGTCGCCAACGAGCCGTTCCCGTGGGACTTCCTGGCCGGGGCGCGCGGCGTGCAGCTCGCCGAGCTTGGCCTGCGGTCGGCGCGTGAGGGCGCCCGCCTGGACATCCCGGAGCTGGAGCTGTGAGCGCGAGGAGTGAGCCGGGGTTGCGAGCCCCGCAGTCGCGAACGGAGGTGGCGCTGTGAGCGCGAGCAATGAGGTGGTGCTGCCCGGTGGGCGGCGGTACCGGCTGGCCGGGGGCGCCGGCTTCCCGCACCCCGCCGGGCCGCCGACCAGCCGGATCGCGTACGCCGCCGCGCACGTGGTGGCCGATCCGACGGCCGAGAACATCCCGGGCGCCCCGGCCGTGCTGGACTGGGACCGGACCCTGGCCTTCCGGCACCACCTGTGGTCGTACGGGTTCGGGGTGGCCGAGGCGATGGACACCGCGCAGCGCGGCATGGGCCTGGACTACCCGGCCACCCGGGAGCTGATCCGGCGCAGTGCCGCCGAGGCCCGCTCCGTCGGCGGCCGGATCGTCGCCGGGGTCGGCACCGACCAGCTTCCGCCCGGCCCGGCGACCCTGGCCGAGGTCACCCGCGCCTACCACGAACAGCTCGACGACGTACGGGCCGCCGGGGCCCGCCCGGTGCTGATGTGCAGCCGCCACCTGGCCGCCGCCGCCCGCAGTCGCGAGGACTACCTGGGGGTGTACGACGAGCTGCTCTCCGTCGCCGAAGAGCCGGTGGTGCTGCACTGGCTCGGCCCGATGTTCGACCCGGCGCTCACGGGCTACTGGGGGTCGGCCGATCTCGACGAGGCCGCCGACGCCGTGGTGGAGCTGATCAAGGCCCACGACACCCGGGTGGACGGGATCAAGGTCTCGCTGCTGGACGCCGACCGCGAGGTGGCGTTGCGCCGCCGGCTGCCCGCCGGGGTGCGCCTCTACACCGGCGACGACTTCCACTACCCGGAGCTGATCCGGGGTGACGCGAGCGGCTACTCCGACGCGCTGCTCGGGGTGTTCGCCGCGATCGCGCCGGCCGCCGCCGCCGCGCTGGCCGCGCTGGACCAGGGTGACCTGGCGGCGTACGACCGGATCTTCGCGCCGACCGTGCCCCTGGCCCGGCACATCTTCGCGGCGCCCACCTGGCACTACAAGACCGGCATCGTCTTCCTGGCCTGGCTGACCGGGCACCAGGACCACTTCACGATGGTCGGCGGGGCGCAGTCCGGCCGCTCGCCGGAGCACCTGGCCACCTTGCTCACCCTCGCCGACGCCGCCGGGCTGCTGCCCGACGCGGACCTGGCCGCCGCCCGCGCGCGGGCGCTGTTCACGGTGGCGGGAGTGGACCAGTGAGCGCGAGGAGTGAGCCGGGTTTGCGAGCCCCGCAGTCGCGAACGGGGGTGGCTCGGTGAGCGCGAGGAGTGAGCCGGGTTTGCGAGCCCCGCAGTCGCGAACGGGGGTGAACCAGTGAGTGGGCTGGAACGGTTCTCGTTCAACCAGGCCACGTCGCAGCACTGGCCGCTGCCCGAGGTGGTCGACGGCTGCGTGGCGGCCGGCGTGCCGGGGATCGGGCTCTGGCGGGAGCCGGTCGCCGAGTACGGGCTGGGCCGCGCCGCGAAGCTGGTCCGTGACGCCGGCCTGGAGGTCACCTCGCTCTGCCGGGGCGGGTTCTTCACGGCCGACGGCTGGCGGGAGGAGAACCTGCGCGCGATCGAGGAGGCCGCCACCCTCGGCACCTCGGTCCTGGTGCTGGTCTCCGGCGGGCTGCCGGCGGGCAGCCGGGACGTCGACGGCGCCCGCCGGCAGGTCGCCGACGCCATCGCCGAGTTGGCCCCGCACGCGGCGGCGGCCGGGGTGACGCTGGCGATCGAGCCGTTGCACCCGATGTTCTGCGCCGACCGCTGCGTGGTGTCCACCCTCGGCCAGGCGCTCGACATCGCCGAACGGTTCGACCCGGGCGTGGTCGGGGTGGTCGTCGACGCGTACCACGTGTGGTGGGACGACACGGTGTACGCGCAGATCGCCCGGGCGGGCGAGCGGATCGCCGCGTTCCAGGTCTGCGACTGGGTCACCCCGCTGCCCGAGGGGGTGCTGCTGGGCCGGGCCCTGCCGGGCGACGGCTGCATCGAGCTGCGCCGCCTGCGGGAGGCCGTCGACGCGGCCGGCTACACCGGGCCGGTCGAGGTGGAGGTCTTCTCGGCCGAGGTGTGGGCCCGGCCCGGCCGGGAGGTCCTCGACGCGTCCGTCGCGGGATACCTGCACCACGTCGCCTGACCACCGGGTTGCGGCCGGCGTGGCGGACCTCCGCCGGCCGGCCGCAGCCCGACGAGGATGGGAAGGACGGATCGTCCGACAGCGGCACCTTCACCTGACCGGCCCCGGCTCTCTATGATCGGCTGAAAACTGTCGCCGACCATCAGGCAGATCGTCGGCAAAAACCTACGGGCGCGGGCCGGCGCCGGGAAGGGTTGGCATGGCGCTGTCCGCGACCGTCCTCGCCGAGCTGCGCGGCATCGTCGGTCCCTCGCACGTGCACGACGGGGCCGGCGACCTGGTGGCGTACGCGCGGGACGCGACGCCCCTGTTCTCGCACCGCCCCGACGCCGTGGTCTTCCCGGCCGACACCGCCGAGGTCGCCGCGGTGCTGGCGCTGGCCACCCGGCACGGGGTGCCCGTGGTGCCCCGCGGCGCGGGCTCCAACCTGTGCGCCGCGACCGTGCCGCTGCGCGGCGGGATCGTGCTGGTGCTGACCCGGCTCACGAGCATCCTGGAGGTCAGCGCGGACGAGCTGCTCGCCCGGGTGCAGCCCGGCGTGACCAGCGCCGCGCTGGCCGACGCGGCCGCCGCGCGGGGCCTGCTGTGGGCGCCCGACCCGGGCAGCCGTACGGTCGCCACCGTCGGCGGCACCATCGCCACCTGCGCCGGTGGCCTGCGCGGCCTGAAGTACGGGGTGACCCGCAACTACGTGCTGGGCCTGGAGGCGGTGCTGCCCACCGGCGAGGTGATCCGCACCGGCGGTCGCCTGTGGAAGGACGTCGCCGGCTACGACCTGACCCGGCTGCTCACCGGCTCCGAGGGCACCCTCGCCGTGATCACCGAGGCCACCGTGGCGCTGCTGCCCGCCCCGGCGTCGACGAACACCGGGGTCGCGTACTTCCCGACGCTCGCCGACGCGGGGGAGGCGGTCGCCCGGGTGATCCGGGCCGGGGTGGTGCCGGCGACGCTGGAGTTCCTCGACCGGGCCTGCATCGTCGCCGTGGAGGACTTCGCCCACCTGGGGCTGCGCGCCGACGCGGGCGCCCTGCTGCTCTTCGGCGACGACGGGCCACCCGACCTGGTCGCCGCCCACCTGGACCGGATCGGCGCGGCCTGCGTCGAGGCCGGCGCGGTGGAGGTCACCACGGCCCGCGAGGTAGCCCAGGCCGAGGCGCTGCTGGCCGCCCGCCGGTGCGCGCTGCCGGCGCTGTCCCGCCGGGGCGGGGTCACGATCCTGGAGGACGCGACCGTGCCCCGGCCGAGGATCGCCGAGATGGTCGACCGGATCGACGCCATCGCCGCCCGGCACGGCGTCGCCATCGCCACCTTCGGCCACGCCGGTGACGGCAACCTGCACCCCACCTGCGTGCTCGACTCGGCCGAAGACCACGACGCCGTACGCCGCGCCGAGGCCGCGTTCGCCGACGTCTTCGCCGCCGCCCTCGACCTCGGCGGCACCATCACCGGCGAGCACGGGGTGGGGGCGGCGAAGCTGCCGTTCCTCGCCGCCCGCCTCGGCGACGACCAGCTCGCCCTGCTGCGCCGGATCAAGACCGCCTTCGATCCGGCGGGCATCCTCAACCCCGGAAAGCTGGGCTCGTGACCGGCGACGTGTTCGACCCGGAGCAGTTGTCCCGCTGCATCTCCTGCGGGTTCTGCCTGCCGGCCTGCCCCACGTACGCGATGACCGGCGACGAGGCGTCCTCGCCGCGCGGCCGGATCACCCTGATGCGGGCGTTGCAGGACGGCACCCTGCCGCCGGACGACGACACCCTCGCCGAGCAGTCCTCCTTCTGCCTGGGCTGCCGGGCCTGCGAGCCGGTCTGCCCGGCCGGGGTCGAGTACGGCAGCCTGCTGGAGCAGTGGCGGGTACACCAGTGGCGCGGCTGGCGACGACCGCTGGTGGCCCGGGCGCTGATGCTGCTCGTCGAGCAGCGCTGGCTGCTGCGGCTGTCCGGCCTCGTCCGCCGCGCCGCCCGCGGCCGGGCCGCCACCCCACCACAGGTCACGCCCACCCCGGCCACGTCCACCCCGGCCACGCCCACCCCGGCCACGCCCACCCCGGCCACGCCCACCCCGGCCACGTCCGCGCCGGACCCGGCCGGAGTGCCGGGCGCGCAGCTCATGCTGGGCTGCGTCGAGCGGGGGCTCTACCCGGCGGTCAGCCGGGCGGCGCACGCGCTCGCCCCCGAGCTGGCCGCCCCCACCGGGCAGGGCTGCTGCGGCGCGCTGCACGCCCACAACGGCGACCTGGCCGGGGGCGAGCGGCTGGCCGAGCGCCTCGGCGCGGACCTGCCCGGCACGATCGTCACCACCTCCGGCGGCTGCGCCGCGCACCTGGCCTCCGTACTCGGCCGGGACCGGGTGCGCGAACTGTCCACCTGGCTCGCCGACCGGCCCCCGGGGGCCGAGCTGCGGGTGGCCGGCCGGCGCGCCCGGGTAGCCCTCCAGGACTCCTGCCACCTGCGCAACGGCCTCGGCGTCTTCGCCGAGCCCCGGACGCTGCTGCGTCAGGTCGCCGACCACGTGGAGCTGCCCTCGGCGGCCACCTGCTGCGGCGCCGCCGGCACGTACTCGCTGCTGCGGCCGAAGGAGTCGCGGCGGATCCTGGACGCGAAGCTCGACGAGATCGAGGCCGCCGGGGTCGACCTGGTGGTGGCCGTCAACCCGGGCTGCCTGCGGCAACTGCGCACCGGCCTGCGCCGGCGCCGGTCCGCCGTACGGGCCGTGCACCTCGCCGAGCTGCTCGCCCTCGTCGAGTCGCCGTAGCCCGCCCGGGGGCGGGCCGGCGCCGGCGATCACTCGGTACGGATGCCGTCCGGGCGGGTGAGCCGCCACAGCACCGGCAGGCTGAGCCCGGTGACCAGCAGCACCACCGCCGCCCCGAGCCCGGTCGAGACGCCCAGCGCCGGCCAGGCGACCGCGACCGGCGTCCGCACCATCCGCAGCAGCACCGCGCCGAGCCCGAGCCCGAAGACCACCGCCAGGGCGAGCCCGATCGCCACCGGCACGGCGCTCTGCCACAGCACCGACCAGCTCAGCGTGGAGCGCCGGGTGCCCACCGCGACCAGCATCGCCAGCAGCCGGCGGCGCTCCCGGAGCTGCTCCAGCACGCCGACCAGCATGCTGGCCCCGATCAGCAGGAGGGTGACCACCGCACCGATGTAGAGGCCCCGCTGGACGTTGACGAACTGGGTGGCCTGCCGGCTCCCGGTCAGCGTGAGCACCGGGGTGAAGAGGTCGATGCCGGCGGCGGCGTTGCGGACGTGCTCCACCGCGTCCGGCCGGTCGGGCGCGAGCCGCAGGTAGACGTCCGCGCGCAGCGGACCCAGCCGGGCCGTGTCGACCGCGCCGGGGGTGACCAGCAGGCCGGCCTGCTGGAAGCCGGACGGGTCGGCGCGGGCCGGCGCCTCCCGGGCGGCGCGGGGGACCTGCCAGGTCGTCCCCGGGGCGTCGGCCACCGCGACGGTGTCGCCGGGCACGATGCCGGCCGGCCGGCCCTCCGAGTCGGCGACCAGGAAGACGTCGCCGTCGGCGCACCGGTCGAGCCGGGCGAACTCGGCCAGCGCCGCGCAGTCACCGATCCGCAGCACACCGTGGTGCTCGTCGACGGTCACCACGGTGCCCAGGGTGGCGTTGCTTCCGGTCACCCCGGGGGCGGCGGCCAGCCGGTCCAGCGCCGCCGCCGGGTCCGGTCGTTCCGGAAGCTGGACGTGCACCTGGGCCCGGGACGGGTCCTGCCCGGTGTCGAAGGTGAACCGGTCCGCGACGCCGGCGAAGAGCATCTGCAACCCGATGGTGCCCGCCACGGCGACCGCGATGCCGTTGACCAGCCGCGCCGAGGCGGCGCTGTCGACCTGGAGGCGGCGCACCGCGAGCTGCCACGCGACGGGGCCGCCGCGCAGCCGGCGTACCAGCAGGTCGGTGAGCCAGGGCAGCAGGGTGACCACGCCGACCAGCAGCAGCACGGCGCCGGCCGCGGTCTGCCGCTCGCTGCCGAGCGGGGCGATGCCGGCCGCGCCGGCCAGCAGCAGCCCGAGCCCGGCCGCGGGCAGCAGCAGCCGCCACGCCAGCCGGCGGCGCACCGGCGTCGCGCGCCGGGCCACCCCGAGCGGCTCGACCAGCACGGCCCGCATCGACACCAGCGTCACCACGACGGCGAGGGCGGGCACCGCCACCACGACGACCGCCACCAGCGGCAGCGGCGGGCGCACGTCGGCGGCGTACACGCTGAGGTCCATCAGGGTGACCAGCGGCACCACCTGCCGGCCGAGGGCGAAGAGCACGCCGCCGACCGCGACGCCGAGCAGCGCCGCGGCGGCTGCCTCACCGGCGGCGATCCGGCGGACCATCGCGGCGTCGGCGCCGACCAGCCGCAGCGCGGCCAGCCGCCGGTCGCGGCGCTCCCCGCCGAACCGCACGGCCGCGCCGAGGAAGACCGCGATGGGCAGCAGCAGGACCACGAAGATGACCACCACGAGCACCATCAGCACCGGGTCGAAGGCCTCGCCGGGCAGCCCGCCGCCGAAGGCGTCCAGCCGGGCCGCGTCGTCGGCCGTGAGGGTGTCGCTGCCCAGGTAGTAGGCCAGCTCGTGCGGGCCGGCCAGCCCTTCGTCGGCGATGACGCCGGTGACCGTGGCCCCGCCGAGGCGGGGCGCGAACAGCGCGCCGTCGGCGGAGCCGAGCAGGTCGCGCAGCGCGGGGGAGACCACCACCTCGCCGGCGCGCGGCAGCGCGGACACCCCGGGCGGCACGGGCGCTGCCGGACCCTCGGGCCGCAGCACCCGGCCCCGCACCGGCTGCTCGCGGAACTCCGTGTGAATCTGGCGGACCAGCAGTGTGTTCGCGGCGGCCGGGATCTGCTCGCCCATCCGCAGGTCGTCGCGGGCGTCGCCGCGCGCCTGCCGGGCGTCCAGCGCGCCGGGCACCGCCGCGGCGAGCAGCAGCATCGCCACCCCCACCCCGACGCCGACCGCGGTCAGCGCCGCCCGCAGCCAGCCGTCCCGGCCGCCGGTGAACGCCATCCGGGCGCCCATCGCCAGGTCGGCCGCGCCGTGCCGCAGCCGGCTCACGGCACCTGCCTTCGTTCGCGACTGCGGGGCTCGCAGAACCGGCTCACTCCTCGCGCTCACGCCGCGACCTCCAGGTCCCGGGCGCGGCCGTCGCGCACCACGACCTCCCGATCGGAGTACGCGGCGACGCGCGCCTCGTGGGTCACCAGCACCACGGCCGCCCCGCTGTCCCGGGCGGCGGCGGTGAGCAGCCGCATGACCCGCTCCCCGTTGAGCGAATCCAGCGCGCCGGTCGGCTCGTCGGCGAAGACCACCCGTGGCCGGGTGACCAGCGCCCGGGCGACCGCCACCCGCTGCCCCTGCCCGCCGGAGACCTCGCCGGGCCGCTTGCCGGCCACCTCGGCGACCTCCAGGCGGTCCAGCCACCCGGCGGCCCGGCGTTCCGCCTCCCGGCGACCGACCCGGCTCAGCCGCAGCGGCAGCGCCACGTTCTCCAGGCAGGTCAGCTCCGGCACGAGCTGGCCGAACTGGAAGACGAAGCCGAACTCCTCCCGGCGCAGCGCGCTGCGCTCGGCGTCGCCCAGCGCGGCCAGGTCCCGGTCGGCGTAGCACACCCGGCCGGAGTCGGGCCGGGTGATGCCGGCGAGGCAGTGCAGCAGGGTGGACTTGCCGGAGCCCGACGAGCCCATCACGGCCAGCACCTCGCCCGGGTGGACGCGCAGGCTGGCGCCGGCGAGCGCCCGGGTCGGGCCGAACGAGTGGTGCAGGTCCTCGGCGACCAGCAGCGGTGCGGTCACGACCGCACCGTCGCGGCGAGCTCGTCGAGGCGGGCGGCGGTCAGCTCCAGCCAGCGCAGGTCGGCCTCCAGGTGGAACAGCGCGTGGTCGCAGACCAACTGCTCGGCGAGGTCACCGTCGCGCTTGCGGCGGGTCAGCTCGCGCATCATCCGCAGGTGCTCGGCGCGCTGCACGTCGAGCACGTCGGCGGCGGGGCGGCCGGTCAGCAGGGCCAGCACCACCTTGGTGTAGAGGGTGCTCTGCAGGTACGGCTCGGGCTTCTCGGCCCGGGCGAGCCACTGCGCCACGTCGGTGACGCCGGCCTCGGTGATCGCGTAGCGCTTGCGCTCCGGCCCACCGCCCGGCTCCACGGCGTCCACCTCGACCAGCCCGCCGCGCAGCAGCCGGGAGAGGGTCGCGTAGACCTGCCCGTACGCGAGCGGGCGGGCGTGGCCGAACCGCTCGTCGTAGAGGCGTTTGATGTCGTAGCCGTGCCGGGGGGTGGCCTCCAGCAGGCCGAGGAAGGTCTGTCCGATCGACATGCCCGGGACTATACACCTCGCGTATACGCGAGGTGTATAGCGAGGCGGGTGGTTCGTGCGATCGCCAGCCCGAGCCGCCGCATGCACCCTGTGCCTGGGCGCAGGCTCACCGTCGTACTGCGGCTCGACGTGACCATCGGCACCGCCGAGCGCCCCAGGAAGAGCCCGCATGAGCCTGCGCCGCGCGGGACATGCGATGGCTGCGCCGGCGCCGCAGCGCCCACTGGGCCGCCGCCGCGGGCGGCTCGACCGCTGGGACCTCATCGGTGCCGTCATCTGCCTGCTCGGCGTCGCCGTGATCATGTACGCCCACGCGCCACCGGCAGGTGACGCTCATCGGCCGGCATGTCCACTGCGCCACGTCAGAGCAGGGTGCGCCAGTAGTCCCAGAACCGCACGCCGATCAGCGCGGTCAGGATCAGCAGCCAGGTGGTGGGGATGGCGCTGTGCACCCGCAGCAGCGTGGCGGTGAGCCGGCGCGGCGCCGGGAGGTGACCGCGTTCGAGGTTGTGCAGGGTGGCGTAGGTGAACAGCACGATCATGGCGACCCAGACGACCATGCAGTACGGGCACAGCGCGCCGATGCGGTAGAGGCTCTGGAAGAACAGCCAGTGCACGAACACGACGCCGAACACGGTGCCGGCCTGCAGAGCGAGCCACCACCAGCGGGGCAGCCGGGCGCCCGCGAGCAGGGCGGCGCCGGCGGCGGCGACGACGGGGAAGGCGGCCAGGCCGATGAGCGGGTTCGGAAACCCGAACACCTCGGCCTGGCCGGTGGCCATGATGGAGCCGCAGGACAGGATCGGGTTGATCGAGCAGGTGGGCGTATAGCCGGGGTCTTCGAGCAGGGCGATCTTCTCGACGGCGAGGACGAACGCGGCGAGGGCGCCGACGATCCCGCCGATGGTCAGCGTCCAGCCGATCACCCGGTCGCTCAGCGTGGATGTGTCGCCGGGCGCGTGCTGAGCGGCCGCGCTGGCACGGGTGGTGGTCACGAGTTCAGCGAGGCGTCGATGGCGGCCTTGAGGCCGTCGTAGTCGGGGCGGCCGTCGAACTTCTCGCCGTTGATGAAGAACGTCGGGGTGCCCTGCACGCCGAGCGCCTCGCCGTCGGTGGCGTCGGCCTTGACCCGGGCGGCGACCTCCGCGCTGGCCACGTCGGCCTTGAAGCGGGTCATGTCCAGGCCCAGCTCCTGGGCGTAGCCTTCGAACACGGCGGCCTGCGACTGCTGCTGGTGGCCCCAGGCCGTCGCGGTGTCGAACAGCTTCTTGTACATCGGCTCGAACTTGCCCTGCCGGGCGGCGGCCTCGGCGGCGTGCGCGGCGTTGTAGGCGTTCGGGTGGCTGGCGATCGGGAAGTACCGCACCACGTAGGTGATGCGGTCGCCGTACTCGGCGCGCAGCTTCTCCACCCCGGGGTAGGCGGCCAAGCAGGACTCGCACTCGAAGTCGAGGAACTCCACCACCGTGGTCTTGCCGTCCGCCGCGGTGGACAGCCGGTGGCTGTCCGGTCGCACCACCGCCTCCGCCGCGGCCGTCGGCGTGGTGTCGCCGCCACGGTTGACGAGCACCACGCCGGCCAGCACGGCGAGCGCGACGGCCAGCACGCCGAGGGTCACCTTCAGGTTCGTACTCATGCCCGTCTTGCGCATCCGGCGCGTCGCCCTTGCTGCCCTGGCCGCCTTGGCCGACTGGGCGGCCCTGGACGGGGCCGCGCCCGCCGTGTGGGCCGACTTCGTGTCGCCGCTGGGCGCACCCGAACCCGGACGACCGGTCCGGGTGCCGCCGGCACCCACCGGTGCCTTGGGCGTGCGTCTGCGAGCGTTGGATTTGTTCGCCGCCATCAGCGTCCCTTTCGTCGGCGTGCCCGTCCGCTCGGGCGATGTGCCGGAATCTCGGCGAGGATACAGCGAGCGCTTTACTCTGTGGCTGAGTCATGGCTGAGGGTTCGCTGTGAGGTGGCCCCGCCTCGCTGTCGTTAGTACAGCGCTAGGTGTACTGTCGTCGGGTGGAGACCTTGACGGACGGGCAGGTGCTGGCCCGCTTCGGGCGCGCCTTGAGCGACCCCACCCGGGCCCGGCTGCTGCTGGCCCTGCGCGACGGGCCCGGCTATCCGGCGGAGCTGGCCGTGCTGCTCAACACCACCCGGCAGAATCTGTCCAACCATCTCACCTGCCTGCGCGGCTGCGGCCTGGTAGTCGCCGCACCCGAGGGGCGGCGCACGCGCTACGAACTGGCCGACCCGCGCCTGGCGCACGCCCTGGGCGACCTGCTCGGCCTGGTGCTCGCTGTCGACCCGGCCGCGTGCCCGGACTCCGGCGAGAAGGGCTGCTGCTGATGAGCCTGCCGCTGATCCAGGTCAACCCGGCCGGGCCCTCGCCCGCCCGGCGCGCGCTGCTCACCCGGCGAGTGCGCCTGTTCGTCGCCGCCACGATCACCTACAACGTCATCGAGGCGGTCGTGGCGATCACCGCCGGTACGATCGCCTCATCCACGGCCCTGATCGGCTTCGGCCTGGACTCGATCATCGAGGTGGCATCCGCGGCCGCGGTGGCATGGCAGTTCGCCGGCCGCGACCCCGAAGCCCGGGAGAAGACGGCACTGCGCATCATCGCCGTCTCGTTCTTCGCCCTCGCCGCGTACGTCACCGTCGAGTCGGTGCGCGCCCTGCTCGGCGGCGCCGACGCCGAGCACTCCACCGTCGGCCTGGCCCTGGCGGGGCTGTCGCTGCTGATCATGCCGATGTTGTCGTACGCACAGCGCCGCGCCGGCCGCGAACTCGGCTCCCGCTCGGCGGTGGCCGACTCCAAGCAGACCCTGCTGTGCACCTACCTGTCCGCGGTCCTGCTCGTCGGCCTGGCGGTCAACAGCCTGTTCGGTTGGTCCTGGGCCGACCCGATCGCCGCCCTGGTCATCGCCGCCGTCGCGGTCAAGGAAGGCCGCGAGGCATGGAAGGGCGACACCTGCTGCGCACCGAACGCTGCCCTGCGCGCCACCACGCGTGCCACCGCAACCGGTGACGTGCCGGCTGGGGCGGCCACGGCCGCCGCCGGTGCGGCGGACGCGTGCGTTTGCCGGCCGGGCTGCTCGTGTTGCGCGACGCCGTCATGAGGCTGCGCCGGATACCCGCGCCGGTGCGCACGGCCTTCGCCACTGGAGGCGGCCGAAGCGTCGCCGGGTAGCTCCAGCCGCTTGGTCACGTCAGCTCGTGTCGGTAGCGCGGGTGACCGGCACCGAGCTGTCAGCACGAGCGCTCGGTTCCGTAACCTGCCGGAGGACGCGGACAACATGCGCATGTCAGTCGTGTTCGCCCTGTCCCTGACCGAGGACGCCGAGCTGCGTCCCCTGGAGCCCTGGCGGGCCGAGGAGTTCCTCGCCCACGAGTGGCGGGGCGTCCGGTCAGACGCAGGCGAGCACCGCGTCGAGTGAGCGGGGCACCCGGTCCGGCTCCAGCGCCTGCACCAGCAGGCGCGCGTACGCGCTCTTGCGGCCGGACCGGGTGCCGATGAACCGGTGCAACTGGGCCTCGACGGGACGTCCCCGCTGGGCCGGCTGTCGCTGGAACAGCCGGAACGAGCGCAGCTCGCCGTCGGCGGTGAGCACGTCCCGTACCCCGTCGACGCCGACCGCGCGGATCAGCTCGTCCTCCAGGTCGGCGACGCAGACGTGGAACCCGAGAGCGGCCATGCCGGCCCGGGACAGGTCGGCGCCGAGGCCGCAGCGTTCCAGTCCCCGCCGGAAGAAATTCTCCTCGGCCTCGTCGTAGAGGCCGGCCAACCGCAGCCCCCGGCCTGCCGGGCCGAGTCGGTCGAGGAAGTGGCCGATGTTCGTCGCGCCGCCCATCGACACGACCCGGACGCCGTCGGCGTCGAGGTCCCGGCCCCGGCGCGCGGCGAGGGTCTCCAGGGCCACCCGGTCGCTCGCCCCCTCGACGAGCACCACGGCCCGCGCGTCGATCCCGGCTGCCACCTCGCGGACGGTTCGCACGATCGCCTCCCATCGCCGGTCGTGGCCCCGGTGACCGACCGGCCGGCTCGGCACCGTGCCCGCAGCCGGGCGTCCGTCCGGCCCGGGCCCGCCCGCCGATCGTGGGCCGACCCGCCCGGGCCGCGCAACCGGGTTACGGCGGCCCGGACGGCGCGACCGGTGTGCCGCCGCCGTCCGGGCGGGTGGCCCGGACGGCGGCGCCGGGGTCAGGGCAGCGACCGCAGGAACGGGCCGTGGCTCAGGCGGAACTCCCAGGCGTAGAACCGGTCCCAGTTGATCGACCAGGTCATCAGGCCCCGGAAGGCGGGGTTGGTGCCGCTGCGCGGAGCGTACGAGCCGCAGTTCTGCCCCCGCACCAGGCAGTTCACCGCGGCCTGCACCCCGGCCGGGGCGAGGTAGCCGTTGCCGGCGCTGGGGGAGGACGGGGCACCGAAGGCCACCTGGTCCTCGCGCAGCGGCGGGAACACCCGGTCGGCGTTGCCGGCGACGGGGAAGCCGGCGAGCAGCATGTCGGTCATCGCGATGTGGAAGTCCGCGCTGCCCATGGTGTGGTACTGGTTGTCGAGCCCCATGATCGGCCCCGAGTTGTAGTCCTGCACGTGCAGCACGGTGATGTCGTTGCGCAGCGCGTGGATCACCGGCAGGTACGACCCCGCGCGCGGATCCTGTCCACCCCACGGGCCCGAACCGTAGTACTGGTAGCCGAGCTGGACGAAGAACGTCTCCGGCGCCATGGTGAGAACGAAGCCCGACCCGTACCGCTGCTTGAGGGTGCGGATCGCGGAGATCAGGTTGACGATGACCGGCGTGGTCGGGTTGCGGAAGTCGGTGTCCCCGGTGTTCAGGTAGAGCGAGTGGCCCTCGAAGTCGATGTCGAGCCCGTTGAGGCCGTACCTGTCGATGATGGCCGCCACCGACCGGACGAAGGTGTCCCGGGCGGCGGTCGTGGTGAGCTGGACCTGGCCGTTCTGCCCGCCGATGGAGAGCAGCACCTTCTTGCCCTGCGCCTGCTTGGCACGGATCGCGGCGATGAACTCGGCCTCGGTCTCGACGCCCGGGCACTCGGCCGCCGGGCAGAGCTGGAACCGGATGTCGCCCGAGGTGACCGTCGTGGGTTCGCCGAAGGCGAGGTTGATGATGTCCCAGTCGGCGGGCACGTCGGCCATCCGCAGGTAGCCCGAGCCGTTGGCGAAGCTGGCGTGCAGGTAGCCGATCAGCGCGTGCCGGGGCAGCCCGCCCGTCGGCGGCGGAGTGGTCGGCGGCGGAGTGGTCGGCGGTGGCGTGGTGGGCGGCGGCGTGCTCGGCGGGGCGCTGGTCGGTGGCGTGGTCGTCGGCGGGGTGGTCGGCGTGCCGCCGGAGCACGGCGCGCCGTTGAGCGTGCAGTCGGTGGGGGAGCCGGAGCCGGTGGCCAGGAACCCGAACGACACCGAGGCGCCGGGGGCCATGGTGCCGTTCCACGAAAGGTTGGAGAAGGTGTGCCGCTGGCCGACGCTGCTCAGCTTGGCGTCCCAGTACGAGCCGAGGGTGGTGCCCTGCGGCAGGGTGAAGGCCACCTGCCAGCCGGTGATGGTGCTCGGGCCGCCGTTGGTGACGGTGTAGCGGCCCTCCCAGCCGGTGCCCCAGTCGGCGGTCTTGACGAAGGTGGCGGTCGGGCCGGCGGCGTGGGCCGGCGCGGCCAGGGTCAGCGTGGTGGCGGTTACGGTGGCGAGGGCCGCGACGGCGGCCAGCAACAGGTTTCGGGCAGGGCGACGCATCCGGACCTCCCGGGTACGAGGGCCGTCGGATCGACGGATGCACAATTATTAGGATTGTTAACTGTAGTTGTCCAGATCGATTTGTAAGGAAGGGGCCCTTCCTATCGCCCAGGCGATAGGAAGGGCCCCTTCCTTACACCCGGGGTCAGCGCCGGGCCACGCGGCGCTTCAGGGTGCGCTCGTAGTCCTGGAACCGCGCCTTGGCGATGACCGAGCGGTCCGTTGCGCGGAGCACCAGTCCCTCGGACCGGCCGGCCGGCCCGTCCAGGGCCACCAGGGTCCGGGGCAGGTGGTCGGCCAGGAACGTGTGCATGCCCTCGATGTCGCGGGGCAGGTCTCCGGCAGGGACGGTGGCCAGCCGGGGCACGGTCGGCAGGCCCAGCGCGTCGGCCCGCCCGACGAGGTCGGCCTCGCCGAGGAAGCGCTGCCCGCCGCCGTCGCGCCAGGCGGCGATCCGCTGCGCCGGCCAGTCGAGCATCGGCGTGGGGTCGTCCAGTACGGCCACGTCGAAGAGTCGGTGCCCGACCTGGCGGTCGGCGGTGTAGTGCCGGGAGGCGGCGGTGACCCTGCCGCCGTACACCTCCAGGTAGAAGACCGTGATCCGGTCGTCCGACGCCGCGTGGGTCAGCCGGTCGGCCACGTCGCGCAGGGCGTCCACGATGCCCAGCGCGGGGTTGCCGATCAGGTCGCCCCGCGCGTACAGCAGTTCCTCGCGGCTGCCGATCAGGTACGCGCCGCCGGGCAGCACGACGATCCGGGCGTTCGTCCCGTCGATCTTCTCGGTGAGGGTGACCGGCCCGGTGAACGCCACGCACTCCGCCAGCAGCCCGCCGTTGCGGGGGTCCAGGGCGTGGTAGGTGGGGATCGACGGGTACTTGGTCAGCGAGTTGATCGCGCGCAGGTCGACCGTCCGGACGTCGAGGCGGGACACGGCAGCTCCTTCACGTGGAGGGGTGCGCCGCACCGGTTCGCGGTGCGGCGTGGGGCGGGCAGCGTATCCGGCCGCGCCGGTCCGACCCGCGCCATTTTCGGCCCCCGCCCGTCCACCCTGGACCGTCGGCGTGCGGAAATGTCGTACCCGGCGGCGACCATCCATCCATGGCTGTCCCCGCTCTCACCCCGCACACCGACCAGCCCCGCTCGGTGCCGCTGCGCGAGGCGCGCACCCGGTTCACCCAGCTCGTCGCGCTGGCCGAGTTGACCGACACCGTCACCGTCGTCACCCGCGACGGCGATCCCCGCCCGGTGGCCGCGATCGTCCCGGCGACCGCCGCCCGCACCGCCGCGCAGGCCGCCGCCGACGCGGACCGCCTCGCCGCCGTCACCGCCGGCTGGGCCCGCCGTCTCGACGAGGCACACCGGCGCAGCAGCCGCCGGCACGCCGCCGAGCTACGCGCGGTCACCGCCGCCCTCGCCGAGGTGTGGGCCGAGCTCGACCGGCGCGTGGTTCCGGGCAGCGACCCCGCGCTCGCCCGGCTCCGAGCCGCCCACGCCGACCTGCTGGCGGCCGACCCCGCCGCCTGACCCTGCTCCGGGTCAGCGTCGGCCCTGCTCCGGGTCAGCTCCGGGTCCGCGCCCGTTCGGCCCGGCTCGGCCGCCTGCCCTGGCTCCGCGCCCGCACGGCCTCCGCGCCACCGGGCTCCAGGGCTTGCGCGTCAACCGGCGGGATACGCGTGGGTCTGCGCCGCGTCGACCACCGCCCAGACCTGCTGGCCGGGTGTCAGCGCCAACCGGGCGGCGGCGGCCGGGGTGACGTCGGCGGCCGTCTCGATCGGCCCGTCGAGCGCCACCCGCAGGTAGTCGCCGTGCCGTTGCACGCCCGCCACCGTCGCCGTCCAGGTGTTGCGCACGTTGCCCGCCGGCCGGGCGGGGTGCAGGGCCACCGCCGACGGCCGGAAGGCGACGAAGGCCTCGCCGTCGAGCCGGTCGGCGACGGTGAGGGTCAGCCCGTCGGTGATCCGGACGCGGTGCCCGTCGGCGTGGCCCCGGCACAGGTTCAGCCCGACGAGCCGGGCCACGTAGTCGGTGCGCGGCCGGGCCGCCACGGTCGCCCCGTCGCCCTCCTGCACCACCCGGCCCTCCTCGACGACCACGAGCCGGTCGGCCAGCACCAGCGCGTCCAGCGGGTCGTGGGTGACCAGCAGGGTGGCTCCGGGGTGCGCGACCAGGTGCCGGTGCAGTTCGGCCCGGGTGTCCAGCCGGGTCCGCGCGTCGAGTGCGGCGAGCGGCTCGTCCAGCAGCAGCAGCGCCGGCGCGACGGCGAGCGCGCGGGCCAGCGCGACCCGTTGCGCCTGCCCGCCGGAGAGCTGCCGGGGCCGGCGGTGGGCGTGCTCGGCCAGGCCGACCCGGTCCAGCCAGGCGTGGGCGGTCTCGCGGGCCGTGCGTCGGTCGGCGCCGTGCCGCCGGGGTCCGAACGCCACGTTCTCCCACGCGCGTAGGTGCGGGAAGAGCAGGTAGTCCTGGAAGACCACGCCGATCGGGCGGCGTTCGGTCGGCGTCCAGGCGCGCCGCCCGGGCCGGTCCAGGTCGACGCCGTCGAGGGTGAGGTGGCCGGCGGTCAGCGGGAGCAGGCCCGCGAGGGCGCGCAGGGCGGTGGTCTTGCCCGCCCCGTTGGGGCCGAGCAGCGCGACCACCTCACCGGCGGCCACCCGCAGCGGCACGTCGAGCCGGAACCCGCCCCGGTCCACGACCAGGTGGGCGTCGAGCAGGGGCGCGCTCACGGGGCGGTGATCCAGCGGTCGCGCAGCCCGGCGAGGATGGCCACCGAGACGGTGAGCAGGACGAGGCTGAGCACCACGGCGGCCTGCACGTCCGTCTCCAGGGCCAGGTAGACCGCCAGCGGCATGGTCTGCGTCCGCCCCGGATAGTTGCCGGCGAAGGTGATGGTGGCGCCGAACTCGCCGAGCGCCCGCGCCCAGCACAGCACCGCGCCGGCCGCCAGGCCCGGGGCCACCATGGGTAGGGTGACGCGGGTGAACGTCGTCCACCGGCCGGCGCCGAGGGTCGCCGCAGCCTCCTCGTACCGACGGTCGGCGCCGCGCAGCGCGCCCTCAACGGCGATCACGAGGAAGGGCATCGCCACGAACGCCTCCGCCAGCACCACGCCGGCCGTGGTGAACGGCAGGGTGATCCCGAAGGTCGCGTCGAGCCAGCCGCCGAGCAGCCCGTTGCGGCCGAAGACCAGCAGCAGCGCCACCCCGCCGACCACGGGCGGCAGCACCAGCGGCACGGTGACGAGGGCGCGCACCAGGCGTCGGCCGGGAAACTCGACGCGCGCCAGCAGCCAGGCGAGCGGCACCCCGAGCAGCAGGCAGAACAGCGTGGCCAGGGTGGCGGTCAGCAGGGACAGCCGTAGCGCGGTGAGCACGCCCGGTGCGGCGAGCCGCTGCGGCAGGTCGGCCCACGGCGTACGGGCCAGGAGCCCGACCAGCGGCAGGATGAGGAAGACCAGGCCGAGGCCGGCAGGCAGCAGCAACGCGACGGGCACCCCGGCGCTCCGCCGCCGGACCCGCACGCTGTCGACGCGGGTCACGGGGCCTGGAATCCCGCCCCGGTGAGCACCGCGCGGCCACGCTCCGAGCGGACGTACGCGACGAAGGCCCGCGCGCCGTCGGGGTTGGGCGCGTCCCGCAGCACGACGATGGGGTAGTCGTTGACGGCGCGGGCGGATTCGGGGAACTCGACGGCCGTGACGTCGGCCGTGGCGGCCAGCGCGTCCGTGCGGTAGACGAGGGCCGCGTCGACCTCGCCGAGCCGTACCTTGGACAGCGCGCCCCTGACGTCCTGCTCCAGGGTGACCGGGGTGAGCGCGACCGAGGCGGCGTCGAGCGCCGTCCGGGCCGCCGCGCCGCAGGGCACCTGCTCCGCGCAGAGCGCTACCTTCAGCCCCGGCCGGGCCAGGTCGGTCAGCCCGGCGACGCCCCGCGGGTTGCCCTTCGGCACGGCGATGACGAGCTGGTTGCGGACGAAGACCACCGGGTCGCCGTCGGCGTTGCCGGCCTCGGTGACGGTGGCCATGTTGCGCGTCGCCGCCGAGGCGAACACGTCGGCCGGGGCGCCCTGGTTGATCTGGGCGGCCAGCGCGGCGCTGCCGGCGAAGTTGAGGACCACGGTGGTGCCCGGGTGGGCCGCCTCGAAGTCCCGGCCGACCCGGGTGAACGACTCGGTCAGCGAGGCCGCGGCGAACACGGTCACCGTGCCGCCGACGCCCGAACCGTCCGTCGAGCCGCCGGCACCGGCGGAACCCCCGTCACCGCACCCGGCCAGCCCTGCGAGGGCCACCACCACCGCCACGGTACGCAGCCAGCGTGCCCTCACGAGCCCTGCCTCCCTCTGCCGGCACCCGGCGGGGTGGCCCGCTCCACCACCACGGTGGTCGACTTGATCACCGCGACGGCCAGCGAGCCGACCCGCAGGCCCAACTCGTCGACCGCCTCCCGGCTCATCAGCGAGACGATCCGGAACGGCCCGGCCTGGATGTCGACCTGCGCCATCACGGTGTCCTTCACGACGTTGACCACGATGCCGCGCAGCCGGTTGCGGGCCGAGGAGGCGTCCGACCGGTCGTCCGGGTCGGCGGCCTGCCCCCGGGCGAACGCGGCGAGGTCCACCCCGTCGACGACCCGGTGCCCGTGCTCGTCGCGGCCGGCGGTGAGCCGCCCGGCGTCGACCCAGCGGCGCACGGTGTCGGCGCTGACGCCGAGCAGTTCGGCGGCCTCCCCGATGCGGAACGTCGTCACCGGCCCACCCTAGCGGCCGGCAGCCGCGAGGCAAAGCCCGGTCCTCCCATCGCGCATGCGGCCTTGAGTAGCATCCTTCCCTCGCATTCGCGGTGGCGGGTGCCGCGCCGCGCCCGGGCCGTCCGCATGATGTCGCGACGTGGCGGGATGGACCACAATGGAGGGCTCGGACGGGGACGGCGACGGGGAGGGCCGAGTTGGGTCACGACGACGAGACCAGCACCGACCCGTCGGCGCCGGGGCCCGCGGTGGCCGCCACCGCCCGCCGGTCGAGGTCCCGGCAGGTGCGCCTGGCGGCCCTGCTGCTCCTGCTGGTCGTGGTCGCGGCGGCCGCGGTCCGGGTGATCGTGGCCAGCGGCCCGCCCACCTGGGACGAGCTGCGGGAGCGGGCCGGGCTGGCCAACCGGGACAGGCTGGTCATCGGGGTCAAGGACGATCAGCCGGGCGTGGCACAGCGGCTGGAGAACGGCGCGTTCGAGGGCTTCGACATCGAGATCGCGTACATGATCGCCGAGGACCTGGGCTTCGACGCCCCGGAGGTGACGCTGCTGTCGATCGAGAGCGAGGACCGGGCCCGCCGGCAGGCGCGCGACGCCGACGGCAGCTTCGTCACGGTCGACCTGGTGATCGCCTCCTACAGCATCACCGAGCAGCGCCGTCGCGAGCAGGGCGTGGTCTTCTCCTTCCCCTACCTGGAGACAGAGCAGTCGGTGCTCACCCTCGCGTCCGACCCCCGGCAGGTCGCCAGCCTGCGCGACCTCGACCGGGCGAAGGTCTGCACGCTGGGCACGTCCACCTCCGAACAGCGCCTGCGCGAGGCGGGGGCGAACCCGATCGGCCGCAACCGGATCAGCCAGTGCGTCCAGGCGCTCTACGACGGTGAGGTCGACGCCGTGACCACCGACGCGGCGATCCTGGCCGGATTCGTGGGCCCCCGCCCATCGGGCGAGCTGCCGCCGGCGACGAAGCTGCTGCGGCGCAAGGAACTGCGGCACTGGGACATCGGTGCGGAGGCGGCGGAGAAGTGGGGCGTGAACACCGGCCCCAACCCGGCGATGCGGGACCTGGTCAACCTCTCCCTCTACCAGTCCGCCAAGGGCCCGGACGGCGACCGGTGGAAGGCGGCGTTCGACCGCTACCTCGCCTCCGAACAGCAGTACAGCAACCCGCAGCAGGTGGCGGTCGGCCGGCAGCCGGAGCCTGAGGAGACAGTGGAGGTGCGGCAGTGGCCGTGGGAGAGATGGGCCCTGCCGTCTCCGAGCCGGCCGCGTTCGGGCGCGTCGACCGTCGCCCGGGGACCAAGCAGGCGCAACAGGCGCAGCAGTGGCTGCTGACGCTGCTGCCCGCGTTCCCGGTGCTGCTGCTGGTGCTGCGGCTCTGGCGGCTCAGCCGGCAGGACATGCCGACGATGCTGCTGCTGGTGCAGTACGTCAGCCCGCTCGGGCTGCTCAGCGCCCTGCTGATCGCGCTGGTCTGGGCGTTTCCGCTCGTCGTGCTGGTGCTGGCCGTCCTCGGCCGGCTGCTCCAGGTCAGCGCGCCTGAGCGGTTCGACCCCGAACGCTCCCTGCTCGCCTACGGCACGGTGCGTACCCCCGGCTGGGTCCTGGTGTCGGCGATCGCGCTGGCGGCGCTCACCTGGCAGCTTCGGTTCCTGCCGCTGCTGCTGATGCTCGCCCTCTGGCTGCTGGCGCTGCGGACCCGGCTGCGCCACCCGGACCGGGCCCGCCTGATCCTGGTCACCGGGCTGGTGCTGCCCGTCGTGGCGGCTGCCGCGAGCTTCGCCTGGCTGGCGCCCGCCGTGCCGTCCGCGCTGCGCGAGGGCGAGGTGGCCACGGCCCTGCTGCTGGTCGTGCCACCGCTGGGGGCCGTGGTGCTCACCGGCCCGATACCGCGCCCGGTCGCCCCGGCGCTGACCCGCACCCTGTCCTACACGGTTGCCGCGGTGGTGCCGCTGGTGCTGGGGGTGGTCTTCCTGCGCGTCCCGCTGCTGCCCGACGTCGCCGTCGAGGTCGGGCCGGAGACGGGCGCGGTCCGGGAGGTGGTACGCGGCCAGGCGGTCACCGTCACCGACCGGATGACGATCGTGCTGGACGGCCGGGGCGAGGTGCGTTTCCTCCCCAACGACCAGGTACGCGGGCAGCTCCTCTGCCCCGATCCGGGCCGGATCCCGGTCAGCCGGGTGGCCGTGTACGGCTGGCACGTGGAGGAGACGGCGCTGGACTGGATGATCCCCCGGCAGCCGGTCGACCGGCCGGACGCACGCTGCCTCGGTCGGCTGCCGGCGCCCGATCCGGCCGTACCGCCGACCGCTGTCCCGGCCGTGCCGCCGTCGCCCGACCCCGGCACGTCGTCCACGCCGCTCCCGGGGCCCCGCTGACGGTCGCCCCACCGCCGCCCGGCGGCGGGGCCGTCGCTCACCGCCACCGGGCGACGGGACCGGCTGCCCACCGACGCCCCGAGGCGGGGCGGGTGCCCTCGACACCCGTCCCGCCCGCCGGTGACGTCAGCAGTTGCGCAGCTCGGGGGACTGGTTGAGCAGTTGGCCCGGGGGGAGACGAACCGCCGGTACGCGTCGGAGTCGACGGCCGCCGGGCGGAACGCGGCGACCCGGCTGACCGTCTTCCAGGCGTACGGCAGGGAGTCGCGGACGCAGGCGACGAACTCGGCGTCGTCGACGGGGCCGCGCTCGGCGGCGTCGAGCAGGGCGGGTGCAACGGTGAGAGACGTGCTTCTCCTCCGGTCTCTGGCAATGACGCGGACTCGTCGTGGCGGTGGCAACCGACGGTGTGTTGCCCACGGGTCGCGCCAGCGCGGCCAGCGAGCGTGACAGAAGGTAATCGCTGATGATGTGACCGAGTGTGACGACTGGGGTGCGGGCGGGCAGGCATTCGCGCGCCCCCTTTGCTGTGCAGCCACGGACGCACCACCCTGTTCAGCAGCAATTATGTCCAGTGGGTTCCGCCGCTCTTCGCCAGCGGAACCCTACGTTCCGTTACTGGTGCGTCCATGGCTGCAGAGCAAAGCGTCCGGAGGGGGAGTTGGCGGCGGGCGGAAGCCATTACTCAAGGTGATGCCGGCACTTAGGTGATGTCGGAGGCGGGGCGGCGACGCAGCTCGACAAGCGACCAGGTCAGGCGAAGGCCAGCGGCGGGGGCGGGGGCGAGGGGCGGGGGCGAGGGGCAGGGTGGGCTGGCGCGACGTTCAGCGGGTCGGGGTGGGGGTGACCGGGGCCGGGATGCCCGCCCGTGGGTCCTCCACGATGTGCCGCTCCAGGTTCACCTGCGCCTGGCCCGGTGCCGCCGACGGTGATGTCGTCGTATGCCTGGAGCAGCTTGTCCTGGTCGAAGTAGAGCGCCCGACAGCGGGCCGGCGGAGGCGGGGTCGTGCACCAGCGCGATGTTCACCGGGCTCGGCGAGCTGCGCACCGTGGCGGCGAGGTGTTCTTGTCGGGGGTGAAGCGCGGGTCGCCGATGCCGGCGATGGTCAGGCCCGCGACCGTGGTGGTGGTGTTGTTCAGCACGATGGCGTTCGGCTGGCGGGCCACGGCCGCCGCGGTGCGTCCCGAGTCGTGGTTGCCCCGGATGTAGACGTACGGCTTCTTGAGCAGGCCGATCGAGCCGACGTAGGAGGCCTCCGGTTCGCTGCCCCCAGTCGGTGATGTCCCCGGTGTCGATCGAGGCGGCGGCCTGACCAGGGAAGCGGTCAGCCCCGCCGGGCGGTGCGGCCCTTGAGGTGGCGGCCCAGTTCCCGGGCGATCTCCCGCTCGGCGTCCCGCTCGGCCAGGGCCTGCCGCTTGTCGTAGGACTTCCTGCCCTTGGCCAGGGCCAGCTCGACCTTCGCCCAGCCGCCGGAGAAGTACATCGACAGCGGCACCAGGGTCAGCCCGCCCTCGCGGGTGCGCTCCAGGATCCGGGCGATCTCCACCCGGCGCAGCAGCAGCTTGCGGGTGCGCCGGGGCGCGTGGTTGGTCCAGCTACCGAAGCCGTACTCGGCGATGTGCAGCCCGTACAGCATCAGCTCGCCGTCGCGTTCCTGGGCGAAGGCGTCGACCAGCGACGCCCGGCCCTCGCGCAGCGACTTGACCTCGGTGCCGGCCAGCACGATGCCCGCCTCGTAGGTCTTGAGGATCGTGTAGTCGTGCCGCGCCTTCTTGTTCGAGGCGATCAGCTTGCGCTCGGTCTGCCGGCCCGCGTTCACCCGGTCGAGGATATCGGCCGCCGGCCGGTACCCCGCGCCGCCGGGCGCCCCGCACCGGCCGCCTCCTCGACCAGGCCCGCGAGCAGCCGGTCGACCGTGGGCGGCCGGAACCGCCCGGCGGCGGTGGCCGCGTACACCCGACGGGACGGCGCGTCGTCGGCGTGCAGGCGCAGCAGCGCCAGGTCGGCCGGCGCGGCCCGGACGGCCAGCGCGGGCACCAGCGCGACCCCGAGCCCGGCGGCCACGCAGCCCAGCTTGCCGGTCCAGTCGGCGGCGACGATGTCCACCCGGGGCCGGAAACCGGGCGGCATGGCGGCGCGCAGCAGCGGGTCGTCGCCGTCGGCGGATCCGGCGACGAACGGGTCGTCGGCCAACTCGGCCAGGCGCACCGTGCGGCGCCGGGCCAGCGGATGCTCCCGGGCCACCGCGACCAGCAGGCGCTCGTCGAGCAGGTGGCGCAGGTCGAACCGCCCGGCGTCCGGCGGCCGGTCCGGCGGTGCGCTCACCACGGCCACGTCGGCGTCGCCGGCGAGCAGCCGTTCCAGCAGGTCGGGCGTCCGGCCCTCCAGCACCGAGAGGGCCACCCGGGGGTGCGCGGCGCGGAACGCGGCGAGGGCCCGCGGCACGAGGGTGGCCATCGCGGTCGCGAACGCCCCCACCCGCAGCCGGCCGCCGCCGAGCCCGCGCAGCGCGTCGAGGTCCCGGTGGGCGGTGGCCAGCCGGTCCAGCACCGCCTCGGCGTGCGGCAGCAGGCAGCGCCCCGGCTCGGTCAGCGCGACGCCGCGCGGCAGCCGGTCGAACAGCGCCACGCCCAGGTCGGCCTCCAGCGCCGCGATCTGCCGGGAGACCGCCGACTGCGTGTAGCGCAGCTCGCGGGCGGCGGCGGTGATCGATCCGACCCGGGCCACCGTCCGGAACACGTCGAGAGCGAGCGGCTGCATCCCCGGAGCGTACGCCGTGACATGCGCATCTCGCATGGCTGCCATGGGATTCATTCGTTGGTCGCATGGCGGCTCCCGACCTACGGTTTCCCGCATGACAGAGATCGCCGTACTCGGCGTGGGGCGGATGGGGGCGTCGATCGCCCTGCGCCTGCTCGACACCGGACACCGGGTGACGGTGTGGAACCGCATCGCCGCCCGTGCCGCCCCGCTCGGGCCGGCCGGTGCCCGGGTGGCCCTGACCCCGGCCGACGCCGTCCGTGGCGCCGCCGTCGCCATCACCATGCTCACCGACGCCGCCGCCGTGCGGGCGGTGCTGTTCGGGCCGGACGGAGCCGCGGCGGCCCTGCCGGCCGGCGCCTGCCTGGTGGAGATGTCCACCATCGGTCCGACCGCCGTCCGTGACCTCGCGGCACGCCTGCCCACGACCGTGGGCCTCGTCGACGCCCCGGTCGGCGGGAGCGTGGCCGCCGCCCGCGCCGGCCGGCTCCGGGTGTTCGCCGGCGGCGCCGGTACGGCCGTCGACCGGGTCGCGCCCGTCCTGGGGGCGCTCGGCGCCGTACGGCACTGCGGCGACACCGGCAGCGGGGCCGCGCTGAAACTCGTGCTCAACACGGCGCTGCTCGTCGCCGTCGCCGGGCTCGCCGACACCCTGGAGGTCGCCCGGGCCGTCGGCGTCGACCCCGACACCGCCCTCGACGCGCTGGCCGGCGGCCCGCTCGGCGGCGTGCTCGCGAGAGCCGCCAGCCGGGACGCGGACTTCCCGGTCGCGCTCGCCGGCAAGGACCTGGACCTGGCCCGGGACGCGCTCGGCGGCGCCCCGGCCCCGATGCTCCGGGCGGCCCGGTCCACGCTGGACACCGCCGCCGACCCCACCGCCGACATCGCCACCCTCGTACCGCTGGAGTGCTCGTGAACCTCACCCTCGACAACCCGCCGACCGTCGCCGCCCCGTTCGGTGACCGGTTCGCCCACGTGGCCCGCCTCGATCTGCCCGGCGGCGCCCTGCTCGTGCTCGCCGGTCAGGTGGCCGTCGACGACGACGGCCACCTGGTCGGGCCGGGCGACATCGTCGCGCAGTCCGCACGGATCTTCGAGATCGTCGACGGGGTGCTGTCCGCCCACGGCGCGGGTCTGGCGGACGTACTGCACATCCGGACGTTCATGACCGACCTCGGTGACCTCCCCGGCTACGCCTCGGTCCGGCGCCGGCTGTTCACCGCCACGCCACCGCCCGCCAGCACGACGGTGGAGGTGAGCCGGCTCTTCCTGCCCGGCGCGCTGATCGAGGTGGAGGTGACCGCCGCCGTCGCCGGCCGGGGCGCCGCCGCCTGAGCCCGGTCCGGCCCGGCCAGCACGGGGGTGGCCGGATAGGAAGGGCCCTTCCCTACCCCTCGCCGCGTCGGTCGATGTCCAGTGTGGGCGCTGGGAATTCCGATGGCGCGGAGCGTGCGGCGGGAGGCAGACTCCGGGGATGGATCATCGGGCGATGGTGCGGCTGAGCAAGCGGATGTCCCGGGCGTTACGGCACGAGCCCGCACGGGTCGGCCTCGTGCCCGACCAGGGCGGCTGGGTACCGGTGGAGGACCTGCTCGGCGCGCTGCGGATCGACCGCGCCGATCTGGACGCCGTGGTGGCCGACAACGACAAGCAACGCTTCGCCGTGGAACGCGGCGCCGATGGCGTCGAGCGGGTCCGGGCGAGCCAGGGGCACTCGATCCCGGTCGACCTGGGGCTGACCCCCTGCCCGCCGCCGGCCCGGCTCTACCACGGCACCAGCGACACCGCCCTCGACTCGATCCGGGCCACCGGCCTGCACCGGGCCGGTCGCCACCACGTCCACCTGTCGCCCGACGAGGCGACCGCCCAACGGGTGGGCGCGCGGCGGGCGGGCGGGGTGGTCGTCCTGACTGTGGACGCCGCGGCCATGGCCCGCGACGGGCACGTCTTCTACCGCAGCGCCAACGGCGTCTGGCTCACCGACGCCGTGCCCGCGGGCTACCTCGCGGTCTGACCGGTCCGGCTCAGTCCGCGCGCCGGGCGAGGAAGTCGGCGAGCACCTGGGTGTGGGTGGAGAATGCCAGCTCCGTCGGCTCGGTGAGCACCAGCCACTCGGTCGCCTCCTCGGTCGGCGCCGACGGAGGCAGCGTCTCGGCCCGTTGCTCGGGCAGCTCGCCGAAGATCATGATCGTGCCGCCGGCCGGAGCGCCGTGCACCGCGAGGAGCCGGACGGTGGCGGCCTCGGCGCGCAGGCCGGTCTCCTCCCGCAGCTCCCGGACCAGCGCGTCCTGCCACTGCTCGCCGTGCTCGATGAAGCCACCCGGCAGGGCGAGCTGGCCGCGTGCCGGCTCGATGTCGCGGCGGACGACGACCACGCCGAGGCCCTCGGCGGTGCGGACCGGCAGCACCGCCACCGCGACGGGCAGCGGGTTGCGCCAGACCGTCTCGCCGCAGCCCGCGCAGACCCGCGGCCACCCGGCCGCCGCCGGGTAGGCGGTGCCGCAGAAGGAGCAGTGGGAGTACGCCGTGGCAGTCATGCCGCAGCACGTTACCCGTCGCCGTGCGGACCGCCGCGACCCGTCGCCCGAGCCGCCCGACTCGCCGCCCGACCTGCACGGGCGACGGCGGTTCGACCTGCACGGCGACGACGGTCGACGGTCAGAGCCGGCCAGCCCGGAGGGCGTCGCGGGCGTCCATGAGGGCGAAGCCGAGCAGGTTCTGCCCCGGCCAGCCCGCCGGATCCGCCGCGCGCGGATCGTCGGCGGCCAGCCCGATGCCCCAGACGGCGTCCGTCGGGCTGGCCTCCACGAGCACCCGGTCGCCGGTGGCCAGCAGGAACGCCCGCAGGTCGTCGTGCTGGCCGAACTTGGCGACGCTGCCGGCCACCACGATGTCGTAGCGGCGGGCCTCCCAGGTCGCCTGGTCGAAGCCATGCACCTGGCGGCCGAGCGACTTGGCGCGGTGCGGGTGCCCGGCCGCGAGGATCCGCCCGGCGGTGTCGGGGTCGCCGAACAGCATCGCCTTGTGCCACATCATCCAGTGCTCGGCGGTGGCGTACGTCCGCCCGCCGTCACTGAACGGGGCCGGCCACCACTGGCTCAGGCAACCGGGCCCGACGCTGCCGTCGCGCCTCGGCCGGTGGCCCCAGAAGTGCAGGTAGCGGAATTGTTGGCCGGCATGCGCGGCGGCGACGAGCCCGGCGACGGATCGCGGTGACATGCCGGCGAGTCTGCCCGAGGGCACCGACATGCCGCCGCGCATTTTCACCGCGGGGCGGCGCCGGGCCGGTCAGGCCGCGCCGACCAGGCCTCGCTCTCCTCCGTCATCCGGGCCTCGCCGGCCTCCAGCAACCGCCGGCCGACCTGGCGGCGTACGGCGTTGAGCTGCTCGGTCGCCTCGATCATCGGTCACTCCTGTTTCTCCGGCGGATCGTCCATGGCTTCGGCGCCCTCTCGTAACCGGCGCCCGCGCCGGCCGCGGGCGAGCTCGGACGCGAGGGCGTGCAGAGGCGGCGTCCAGAATTGGCGGAAGTGGTCGAGCCGCTGGTCGACCTCCCGCAGGGGCCGGGGGTCCACGGCGTAGAGCCGCCGGATCACCCCGCACAGCCCGCCGGCCGTCATCTCGCCGTCGGTGAGCAGTTCGAGGATGCGGTGCCGTGCCGGGCCATCGCCCGGTAACCGTCGGGGATACGACTCTTCCGGGGGCTCGGTGTGAAGATCGCACGCGGTTACCCTGGCATCGACGGACTTACACTTTCCGTATCGTCGTGGAACCCGTGAGCGGAGGCGGGCGTGCCACTCTTCTTTCTGAGCTACGCCCATGAGGACAACCGCAACGGCCAGGTGCAGGAGTTCTTCGGCGACCTCAGCGAGGCCGTGGCCCGGTTGGCCGGTGTGGGATGGGACGAGGCGGGATTCATCGACGGGCGGATGCAGCTCGGCGCGACCTGGTCGCACGAGCTGGCCGACGCGCTGGCCAGCAGCTCCTGCCTGGTGGCACTGAGTTCGCCCCGCTACGTGGTCAGTGACTACTGTGGACGCGAGTTCCGGGTCTTCGTCGACCGGGTGGACGAGCACGAGCGGCAGTTCCACCGCCGTCCACCCGCGGTGCTGCCGATCCGCTGGATCCCCTGTGACCGGCTGCCCGAGGTGATGACCGGCTTCCAGCACAAGAACTTCCCGGCCGGCGCGGTGTACGCCCAGGACGGGCTGCTCACCCTCAAGCAGCGCCGCCGGCACCACGACGACTACCAGGACTTCGTCGACGCGCTGGCCAAGCACATCGTGCAGACCGACCGGGACCACCGGCTGGCCCGCCCCGCCCAGCGGCCGGTGCTCGCCAAGGTCACCAGCGCCTTCGAGACGCCGCGGCGGCCCTCGGCCGTCGGAGCCTCCCCGGCCCGGGTGCCCCGCGCGACCAGCGCCCGGCACGTCTGGTTCGTGCTGGCCGCCGGCAGCTCGGCGGAACTCGCGGACAGCCGGCCCGGTGCCGAGGAGCGCTACGGCGCGCTGGCCCGGGACTGGCGGCCGTACCGCCCCGAACTGGAGGCGCCGATCGGCAGCTACGCCGGGGCCGTCGCCACCACCAAGAGCTACGGCTGGACGGTGGAGGACGCCGTCGACCTCGCCGAGGTACGCGAGTGGGCCCGGGCACACAACCAGATCGTCGTGCTCGTGGTGGACGTCTGGTCCGCCGGCCTGCCGCGCTACGAACTGACCCTGGTCGGCTACGACCGCGACCCCGACACCACCACGCCGGTGCTGGTGCCCTGGTCGGCGGCCGACGACGCGGCGGCCGACGGCAACCAGCGGATGTGGGAGACCCTGGCCCGGGTGCTCTCGCACCACGTGGTGCGCAACGATCCGGCGACCTGGCGGCCGGAGATCACCACCGCCGGTCGCTTCCACACCGAGCTCGAGGACGCCCTGGTCGTGGCGCAGAGCCGGATCTACCGTACGGGCACGGTCTACCAGGAGCCGCCGTCGGACGGCCCGGTGCACCGACCGATCCTGGAGGGTCCCTGATGGCGGAGGTGGGCAGCCCATGGCGGTGAACGACGTGGCGCGCGGGCAGATCGTCACCTTCTACTCCTACAAGGGCGGCACGGGCCGCACGATGGCCCTGGCCAACGTCGCCTGGATCCTCGCCAGCCAGGGGCTCCAGGTGCTCGTGGTGGACTGGGACCTGGAGTCACCCGGCCTGCACCGCTACTTCCACCCGTTCCTGCGCGACTCCGAGCTGCGGGCCACGCCCGGGGTCATCGAGATGATCTGGGATTACTCGATGGCCACCATGCAGCGCGACCCCGCCGACGACCCCCAGGACCTGCTCGCCGGGCACGCCAAGATCCAGCGGATGGCGGTCTCGCTGAACTGGGAGTTCCCGCACGGCGGCGTCATCGACTTCGTGGCGGCCGGCCAACAGGACACGGGCTACTCGCGGTTGGTGAGCACCTTCGACTGGTCGAACTTCTACGAACGACAGGGCGGGGCGGCGTTCTTCGACGCGGTCCGCGCCCAGATGCGCGCCGAGTACGACATCGTGCTGATCGACAGCCGGACGGGCCTGAGCGACGTGGCCGGCATCTGCACCGTGCAGCTGCCCGACACCGTCGTCAACTGCTTCACCATGTCCACGCAGAGCATCCGGGGCGCGGCGGCGGTGGCCCGCTCGATCCGCGCCCAACGCCCCGACGACCCGCCGCTGGTCGTGCCGGTGCCGAGCCGGGTGGAGGACGCCGAGCTGCGCAAGCTGGACACCGGCCGGGACCTGGTCCGCGCCGAGTTCGCGTCGTTCCTCGACCACCTCTCCGACACCGCGCGGGCCCGCTACTGGAACACCATCGAGGTGCCGTACCGCGCGTTCTACGCGTACGAGGAGATCCTCGCCGCCTTCGGCGACCGCCCGGAGCAGTCGGGCACGCTGCTGGCGGCGTACGAGCACCTCACCTCGGTGGTCACGGACGGCCGGGTCAGCCGGCTGGAGCCGATGCCGGAGGAGGAACGCCGCCGCTCGCTGGCCGCGTTCGAGCGTTCCCGGCTCACCGCCGAGCAGACCGTGCTGGTCGGCTACGCCTCGATGGACCGGCTCTGGGCGGAGTGGATCAGCGACCAGCTCGAGGAGGCCGGCCTGCGGGTGGACCGGCGGGCCGTCGACGTGCCGGTCCGCGCGGGCGGCCGGGCCGAGTTCGACCGGGCGCTCGCCACCGCCAGCCGCGTGCTGGTGGTGCTGACCCGGCACTTCGCGGCCACCCCGCTGGCGGGGGAGACCTGGAAGGTCGCCGCCAGCCGGGACCAGATCGCCGGCACCGGTGTCCTGGTGCCGCTGCGGGTGGACGAGTCCCGGCTCGCCCTGCCCTACACCGACCGCACGCCCGTCGACGTCAGCGCCGCCGACGCCGGCACCGCCCGGACCCTGCTGCTCGAGGAGGTCGGCGCACCCCCGCACACGGTGACCGGACGGACGGTCGGCCGGTTCCCCGGATCGTTCCCGGCGGTCTGGAACGTCCACCAGCACGGCACCGCCTTCGTCGGGCGGGCGGCACAGCTGGAGGCGCTGCGCGACCGGCTGACCGCGTCTCCCGCCTCCGGGGTGCAGGTGATCCACGGTCTGGGCGGGGTCGGCAAGACCCAGCTCGCCGCCGAGTACGCGCTCCGCTTCGCCCGCGACTACGACCTGGTCTGGTGGATCCCCGCCGACAGCGAGGAGCGGATCCGGGGCGGGTTGGCCGACCTCGCCGAGGCGATGGGGCTGGGCGTCGCCGGCGGCGCCGAGTCGGTCCGGCGGGTGCTCGACGCGCTGCGCCGGGGCGGCCGGCGCTGGCTGATCGTCCTGGACAACGCCGACGAGCCGTCCCGGGCCACCCGGGCGCTGATCCCGCAGGGCCCGGGGCACATCCTGCTCACCACCCGGGACCAGACCTGGAGCGAGTACGCCACGGCCACCGAACTGTCCGTCTTCGACCGGATGGAGAGCGTGCAACTGCTGCGCGACCGGGTCCGGGGGCTCACCGACGAGGAGGCGGCCCAGGTCGCGGAGAAGCTCGGCGACCTGCCGCTGGCGGTCGAGCAGGGCGCGGCCTACCTGCGGGCCACGGCGCTGCCGGTGGAGCGGTACCTCGCGTCGCTGGACACTCCCGGCCTGCTGCGGATCCTCGACGGACGGCAGTCGGCCGGCTATTCCAAGGCGCTCGCCGCCACCTGGCTGGTGACCCTGCGCCAACTGCGGCAGGAGAAGCCCGCCGCCGCGCGCCTGCTGGAGCTGTGTTCCTACTACGCTCCCGAGCCGATCCCGGTCGCGATGCTCACCGGCGAGCGGTTCGCCGCCTTCATGGCCTCGTTCGACCCCACCCTTACCGACCCGATCCTGCAGGGGCTGGTCACCGCCGAGTTGGGCCGCTACGGCCTCGCCCAGGTCGACGCGGAGAACAACACCGTCCGCATCCACCGGCTGGTGCAACTGGTCATCAAGGACCAGCTCGACGATCCGGACGAGACGCTGCGGCAGGCCCAACTGCTGCTCGCCGCGGCCAGCCCTCGCGATCCGGACAAGCCGGCCAACTGGCCGCGCTACGCCGAGCTGTGGCCGCACGTACGGCCCGCGGCGCTGCACACCTCGACGGCCGACGAGGCCCGCCAGCTCGTCGCCGACACCGTGCGCTACCTCTACCGGCGTGGCGACTACGAGAGCAGCCGTGCGTTGGCCGAGGACGCGCTGGACCGCTGGCGCGACACCGACGACGACGAACCGACCAAGCTGCGGATGAGGTTCCACCTGGCCAACGTCCTGCGGGCGCAGAGCCTCTTCGACCGGGCCTTCGACATCGACCAGGACGTCTACCAGCGGCAGCGCCGGATCTTCGGCGAGCAGCACCTCTACACCCTGATGACGGCCCGCAGCCTCGGCGCCGACCTGAGGGCCCAGGGCCGCTACCACGACGCCGAGCAGCGCGACCGGCGCACCCTGGAGTTGAGCGTGCGCAGCTTCGGCGAGGACAGCGGTCGTACCCTGACCGCCGAGAACAACCTCGCCGTCTCGCTGCGCCTGGTCGGCCAGTTCCGCGAGGCGGCCCAGCTCGACCAGCACATCTACGAGCGGCGCCGGGAACGCTTCGGTGAGGAGGATCCGTCCACCCTCGCCTCGGCCAGCAACTACGGCCGGGGGCTGCGCGACGTCGGGGAGCTGTGGCGGTCGCACAGCGTCCTGCAACGCACCTCCGCCACCCAGCAGAAGGTCATCGGCCCCGACCACCCCGAGACCCTGCGTACCGCCAAGGAGCTGGCGCTGACGCTGCGCCAGCTCGGCCGGTTCGCCGACGCCCACCGCGTGTTGGAACGGACGGTGGTGCGCTACCAGCGCACCCTCGGCGGCGACCACGCCGACACCCTCTCCTGCGAGATGGCGCTGGCCACCACCTGGTCGGCGGTGGGCGACAACCCGACCGCGCTGCGGATGGCGCGGCGGCTGCGCGACGGCTACACCGAGGTGCTCGGCGCCGACCACGCGATCACCCTGGCCTGCCTCAACAACCTCGGCGTGTTCCTGCGCAAGGCCGGTGAGCACCCGTTGTCCCGGGATCTCGCCCAGCGGGTCCGCGACCAGCTCCTGGCCAGCCTCGGCGGGCGGCACCCGCACACCCTGCTCGCCACGCTCAACCTCGCCAACGACCTGTTCGCCCTCGGCGAGCGGGACAATGCCCTGCTGCTGGACACCACCGCGTACGTCGAGCTGACCCGCGCGCTCGGCGCCGAGCACCCGGACACCGTCTCCGCGTCGGTCAACCTGGCGGTCAGCCGGCTGGCCACCGAGAGCGAGGCCGACGCCGGCCGCGCCCTCTACGACGACGCGTTCGGCCAGTTGGTGCAGCTCTTCGGCGGCGACAACCCGCGGGTGCTCCAGGCCCGGCAACGGGACCGGTTCAACGGCTACATCGAGCCCGCGCTGCTCTGACCGCCGGGAGACACCCCGCCGGGGCACTCCGCCAGCCAGGCCGCGACCGCCACCGGGTCGGCCCCGGGCAGCCGGTGGCACAGCGCCCGGACCAGGTCCGGGCGGGTGGTGAGCATCCGGGCGGCGGCGGTACGCCCCAGCCGCCCGGCGGCCAGCGCGAGCCCGACCAGCGCGTCGGTGTCCCCGGGATCCCCGGCGAGCCTGCGGCGGTACCCGGCCAGGGCCTCCGTCGCGTTTCCCGCGGCGTACGCCCGGTCGGCGTCGTCGGCGCGCGACGCCGCGTCCCGCCTCGACGCCGGGTGCGGGCCGGCGTGGCCCGGGGCCGGCCCGGACCGGCCGGCC
>NZ_JBEYVB010000040.1:0-60405 GCF_040643815.1 Micromonospora sp. NPDC047074 | reverse complement strand
TGGCTTATCAAGCACCCTGTTGAGTTCTCAAAGAACAACCACACACCACACCAGAAACCCCACACCGTGGAGCCCCAGCCTGGGGCATTTCGTTCACTCACCCGCCGCGTTCCCGCGCCGAGCACTTTTACTACGTTACCCGGTGATATCCGCCGAGTCAAACCGCTCTACAGCGATCCGCACCACTTCAACCAATTTCCGGGCACTCCGACAACACCGACTCTCGTCGGCAGTTCTCGGAGAGTTCGGCAGACCGGCCGCTCCGCGGTCTCCCGCGAGCTCGCCCGGCTCCCTGCCGACCGTCGACCTTACCCGGTCGGTTCCGCCTCGCCAAATCCGCCTCGCGACAGATCCGGGGCACCGCCCGCGCCGACCCGGATGAGTTGACCCCACCCGCGCCCGACGGTCTCACCGCGCTCCGGCCTGCCCGGGGCTTTCACCCCGTTCGTCCGTTCCGCGCTGGCAGAGAGAAATTTACGTGGCGCGCGGCAAGATCGTCAAATCGGCGGCGGGCGGGCCGCGTCACACCGTCCCGGCGGCCAGCGCGGCGGTCGCCGCGCGGTCGAGCGTCCCGTCCGCGATCACCACCCGGTGCCGTCCCGCACGGCTCGTGCCCGCCGCGATCGACCGGGGACGGTCGAAGGCGAACGCCGCGCAGATCCCCGGGTACATCGCGGTCCGCACGAACCACCGGTCGCCCTCCGCCAGCCCGGCCAGGACGAGGGTGTACGCCGCCCCGTCCGGCCCCGTACCGCCGAAGGCCACCCATGCTTCGGCGCTGCCGTTGACGGCCTCCTCGCCCTCGACGGTGGCGGTGCGCACCCAGGCGGGCGTCGCGCTGACCGCCCGCCAGAAGAAGCCGCCGTAGCCGGCTCCGCCCGGACGCCCGTTGGTGGCCGGGCTGCCCAGGGCGATGTCCCGGTCGGCGGGAGCCGTCAGCGTGTATCCGACGTCGAGGGCCCAGGCCCGCTCGCCGACCCGTTGCGCGGTCAGCTCCCGCCGCTCCGTGAGGAGCACGTCGCCGTCCCGGTCGCGCCACTCCAACTGGTGTTCCAGCCGCTGCGGGTCGAGCGTCTCCCAGCGGGTGTGCGCGATCCGGCCGTGGTCGTCACGCCACGTGTAGCCGACGTCCCGGACGTAGGTCCGCCCGCCCCAGAGGTTGGTGCCCGCGACGTCCTGCACGGCCAGGGACGCCCCGAGGTGCCAGACGTGATCGGCCGGGAACGCGTCGGTGACCACCGTCCCGCCGAGGGTGCGCACCGGATGCAGGTACGGGCGTGGGCCGTGCCGTGAGTCGATCTCCGGGTCGACGACGTACCGGGCCACCGGCACGTCGTCGACGCTGAGCTGCCGGTCGTTCCCGGTCACGACTGCCCCACCGGGGCGAGCACGGTCCGCCGGGCGACCGCGTGCAGAGCGGCGACCACGTAGCCGGCGAGGATCGGCACCGCGACCGGGATGACCAGGACGGCGAGCACCGCGGCGACGGCGCTGACCCCGCCGGCCGCGGCCCAGGTGGCCGGGCGGACCCGGCAGGCGTCGGCGGCGGCGCGGGCGGCGGCCCGCCAGCCGCGCCCGCCGCCGCGGCCGACCTCCACCACCACCAACGCGGCGTACCCGGCGAGGGCGGCCGCCACCGCGACGGTGACCAGCAGCAGTGGCGCCCCGCCGGGCACCCGGCCGCCGGCCAGCGCGGCGACGTTCACGGCGAGCAGGCCGGCGGCGGCGACCGCCAGCACGCTCACCCCCACCCCGGGCAGCAGCGCCCGGCCGTACCGGGTCAGGTTCTCCCGGGCGGAGGGCCAGGACCCGACGGTGTACCTGTCGTGCACGGCCGCGCTGGCGGCGGCGACCGCCGCCGCCGCCGTGACCACCGGCAGCGCCGCCAGCGTCAGCACGATGCCGAGCACGGCCAGGTCCGTGGCGTCGGTGAGCACGTCCCGCCAGTCCCGGCGGGCCGGCGCGTCGTCGCGGGCCGGCCCGTCGTCCCGGTGCGGCCTCATCCCTTGAGCCCGCTCGTGTTGATGCCCTCCACCAGCATCCGCTGGAAGGCCACGAAGAACAGGAACACCGGTAGCAGTGACAGCACCGACATGGCGAACATCGGGCCGACGGCGCTCTGGCTCGTCGAGTCGATGAACAGGGTCAGTGCCACCGGCACGGTGTAGTCCTCGAGGTCGGAGAGGAAGACGAGCTGGCGGAAGAAGTCGTTCCAGGTCCAGATGAACGAGAAGATCGCCGTGGTGACCAGCGCCGGCCGGCTCAGCGGCAGGATGACGTGCCGGAAGATGCCGAAGGCGTTCGCCCCGTCGATCTTGGCGGCCTCGTCGAGTTCGCGCGGGATGCCCCGCATGAACTGCACCATCAGGAAGACGAAGAACGCCTCGGTGGCCAGGAACTGCGGGATCAGCAGGGGCAGGTACGGCCACTCGCCGCCGACCAGGCCCAGGCTGCGGAACAGGATGTACTGCGGCACGATCAGCACGTGACCCGGGAGCAGCAGCGTCCCGATCATGACGGCGAACCAGACGCCGCGCAGCCGGAACCGCAACCGGGCGAAGGCGTACGCGGCGAGCAGGCAGGAGACACCGTTGCCGACGACGGTCAGCAGGCTGACCATGGCGCTGTTCAGGAAGAACCGGCCGAAGCTGAAGTCGAAGTTGGTCCACCCGTCGGCGTAGTTGCCGGGGGTGAACTCGTTCGGCAGCAGGCCGATGTTGTTGACGATCTCCTCCTGGCTCTTCAAAGACGTACCGATCATCCAGAAGAGCGGGTAGAGCACGACCGCGACGATCGCGATCAGGATGAGCAGGCGCACGGCCTGCCCGCCGCCGCCTCTCGCGCGGCGCGGGCCGCGCGGGGCGGGCGTCGCCGGGGTTGCCGTCGGGGTTGCCGTCGCCGTCACCGGTCCTCCCCGTCCGAGTAGTGCACCCAGAACCGTCCGGTGCTGAAGAAGATCACTGTGATGAGCGCGATGGCGAGCAGGAAGACCCAGGCCATCGCCGATGCGTAGCCCATCTCCAGGTTGGTGAAGCCCGTGATGTAGAGGTTCAGCGTGTACATCAGGGTGGAGTCGACCGGGCCGCCGGTGCCGTTGCTGAGCACGAACGCGGCGGTGAAGCCCTGGAAGCCGTTGATGGTCTCCAGCACCAGGTTGAAGAAGATCACCGGCGAGAGCATCGGCAGGGTGACCGCGACGAACTGCCGCCACTTGCCGGCGCCGTCGACGGAGGCCGCCTCGTAGAGCTCGGTGGGCACCTGCTTGAGGCCGGCCAGGAAGATCACCATGGGCGCGCCGAACTGCCAGATGGCGAGCACCATCAGGGTCTCCAGCGCCCAGTCGGGGTCGTTGACCCACGGCTTGCCCTCGATGCCGAAGACGCTCAGCAGCGAGTTGAACGCGCCCTCGCGGTTGAACATGTTCACCCAGACGATGGCCAGCGCGACGCTGCCGCCGAGCAGCGACGGCAGGTAGAACAGGCCGCGGAACAGCCCGACGCCGCGCCAGGCGCGGTTGAGCAGCAGGGCCACCCCGAGCGCGGCCGCCAGCTTCAGCGGCACGGCGATCAGGGCGAAGGTGAGCGTCACCCGCACGGAGTGCCAGTACGACGGGTCGGCGGTGAACATGCGCTCGTAGTTGGCGAATCCGACCCACTCCACCTCCGAGAAGGGGGTGAGGATGTCGTAGTTCGTGAAGCTCAGGTAGAGCGACAGGAGCATGGGTATCGCCGTGACGGCCATCAGGCCGAGCAGCCAGGGCGACAGGAAGACGTAGCCGGCCAGACCGTCCCCGTGCCGGGCCCGCCCGACCCCGCGCCTGCCGGCGGGGGTCGGGACGGATCCGGTACGTCGGGTCGGGTCGGGCGCCGTGGTCAGAGCCACGAACCGATTCCTCTCCGTGTGGCGTCAGGTCAGGCGATGGCGGACTTGCAGGCGGCGATGAACTGCTCCGCCGCCTCGGCGGAGCTGGCCCGGCCGTACTGGGCGTTCTCGGCGGCCTTGATCAGCTCGGCGCGGACCTTGCTGTGCCCCTTGAGCGGGACCTGCGGCGCCTCGCCGAACTTCTCGGCCAGGTCGGACTCGACCTGGATCGACTGCTTCATCGCCGGGTCGGTGACGTCGTCGCTGACCACCCGGCGCAGGTCCAGGTTGGACGGCAGGCCCCGGTCGGTACCCAGGATCTTGACGGCCTCGGGGTCGTTGTTCAGGAAGTTGATCACGTCGACCGCGACGTCCTTGTGCTTGCTGCCCTTGAAGACCGACCAGTACATGGAGGCGCGGGCCCACTGGGCGCTCGGGTCACCCGGGTAGGCGATGACACCCAGCTCGTCCTTGGTGTTCTTCTTCAGCTCCGGCATCTGGTTCACCCAGACCCAGCTCGCGCCGGCCTTCCCGGTGACCACGAGCTGCTTGGTGATGTCGGTGGCGTTGCCCTCGTGGATGACGTCGGGGGTCGGGGTGGCACCCCGGTCCCGGGCGCCCTTCCACAGGTCGAACCACTTCGTCACGTCCTCGGCGGTGAAGCCGAGTTCCTGGCCCTTGTAGAGGTCCTTGCCCTGCTGGCGCAGCCACACCCAGAACGCCTTGTAGTCGGCGCTCGGGTCCTGGGTGCCGGGCACCTTGGTCTTCTTCGTGACCTGCTCGGCCCAGGCGATGTACGCGTCCCAGGTCATCCCGGTGGTCGGCTCGGGCAGCCCGTTCTTCGTCAGCAGCGTCTTGTTGTAGACCAGGCCCTGGGTGTTCTCCCCCGAGGCCAGGCCGGCGAGCTTGCCGTCGACCACGCCGTACTGCCAGAGGCTCTTGGGGAACTTCGACACGTCGAGGTCGCCGGAGTCCTTGTAGGGCGTCAGGTCGAGGGTGGTGCTGCGGGAGGCGTACTCGGCGAGATAGTTGTCGTCGATCTGGAACAGGTCCGGCGGGTTGCCGCCGGCGGTGAGGGTGGCCAGCTTGTCGAAGTAGCCCTGGTTGGCCTGCCAGGTCTTCTCGAAGGTGACGTTGGGGTTCTTCTTGGTGTAGAGGGCGAGGGCCTCCTCGGTCAGCTTGGCCCGGGCCTCACCGCCCCACCAGAAGATCGAGAGCTTGACCGGTGCGTTGGGGTCGGTGCTGGCCTCGTCGTCGCCACAGCCGGCGGCACCGAGGACGAGGGGCAGGGCGACGACCGCGGCGAGCATGCCGCGGATCAGCCGCCGCCTGCGGACGGGAGTACGGTAGGCGGGCACGGCGTGCGTGCCAGTGGTGGGGGGCGTTGCGGGGTGCATGTGCGCTCACTCCTTGGCGTTAGGAGGCGACGACGCCACCGGTGGCCGCGGTCGGGCGACCCGGGCCCGCAAGGCGATGCGGGCCCGGGATGACCAATTCGGCGTCGGGGCGGTTCCGACCGTCAGCCGGCGCGGCTGCGGTCGAGTCGCGGATGACCAGTTCGGTCTGGAGCATTACCTGTGCGGTGGTACGACGGTCGTCGCTCGTGACACCCCGACCGCCACGTGATCCACGGGCGGCGACGGTGTCGTGTTGCAGGAGCATGTCGACGGCCGTCCGGCCGGCGGCCGCGTTGGGCGTGGCCACCGTCGTCAACTTGGGCCGGGTGAGCCGGCTGAGGGCGATGTCGTCGATGCCGACGACGCTCACGTCCTGCGGGACGCGCAACCCGGCGGCGTCGAGCCCTTCGATCAGGCCGATCGCCATCAGGTCGTTGTAGGCGAGGACCGCGGTGACCTCGCTGCGCCGGACCTGCTCGGCGAGGGCGACGCCGCCGGTCTCGGTGGGCTGGTTGGGCCCGAGCACCGTGAACTCGGCGCCGCCGGCCCGCGCCGCGGCGCCGGCCGCCCGCCGGATCTCCCGGCTGGTCCACGAGCCGCGCGGCCCGCTGAGCAGCGCGATCCGGCGGTGGCCGAGCCCGAGCAGGTGCTCGATGGCCGAGCGGGCCCCCTGGCCGACGTCCATGGTGACGCACGGCAGCCCGGCGACCTGGCGGTTTATCACCACCAGCGGCACCTCGCGGCTGAGCTGCTCGATCATGCTGTTGCTCATCCGCGGGCTGCACAGCAGCACCCCGTCCACCTGCTTGGCCAGGGCGTGGACCAACTCCTCCTCGGCGATCGGGTCCTCGTTGGTGTCGGCCACGAACACGTGGTAGTCACGCTGCCGGGCCTGGCTCTCCGCCGCCTTGATCAGCGGCGGGAAGAACGGGTTGGCGATGTCCGCGATGATCAGCCCCACGTTGTGCGTGCGGCCGGTGATCAGGGCGCGGGCGGCGCGGTTGGGCCGGTAGCCGAGCTCCTCGGCGCAGGCCAGCACCCGGCCTCGGGTCTCGGGGTTGACCAGGTGCGGGGCCGAGAACGTGCGGGAGACCGTGGAGATGTGCACGCCGGAGGCCCGGGCGACGTCTCGGATGGTGGCTGGCACGGTGGGGCCCTTCGTCCAGTGTGGTTGGGGTCACGTCAGGTGCCGCCAATTAATGCAAACGGTTGTGCCGGTGTCAACGGCCGACGGTTACAGATGTGTTGCGGCCACGCACCTGCCATGTGCCCAAATCCCCATCAAATCGGATCTATGCCGCCGGTTTGCTACCGATCGTTGACGCCGCCGCTCGGCTCATGGTTATTTCGCTGCAAACCTTTGCAGGATTACGGGAGGCAGTCGCCATGTCGTCCAGAACCGGTGAGCGGGTCCGTCACGCCCTGGTGGGCACCGGGTCCCGGGCCGAGATGTTCGTACGGGCGCTGGTGCGCGACCACGCCGACACCGCGGAACTCGTCGCGTTCGCCGACGTCAACCAGGCCCGCATGGACGCGCACAACCGGTGGCTCGGCGAGCTCGGTCACCCGCCGGTGCCCACGTACCGGGCCGAGGACCTGACCGCGATGCTCGCCAAGGAGCGCGTCGACGTGCTGGTGGTGACCAGCGTGGACGACACCCACGCCGCGCACATCGACGCGGCGCTGCGGGCCGGCTGCGACGTGATCACCGAGAAGCCGATGACCGTGGACGCGGCCGGCTGCCGGCAGATCCTCGACGCGGTCGCCGACACCGGCCGGCAGGTGCGGGTGGCCTTCAACTACCGCTACAACCCGTTGCACGAGAAGCTGCGGGAGCTGCTGGCCGACGGAGCGATCGGCGAGATCGGGTCGGTGCACTTCGAGTGGCTGCTCGACGTGCGGCACGGCGCGGACTACTTCCGCCGCTGGCACCGGGACAAGGCGCACTCCGGCGGGCTGATGGTGCACAAGGCCGGTCACCACTTCGACCTGGTCAACTGGTGGCTGGACGCCACCCCGGTCGAGGTGTACGCCGCCGGCCGGCTGTTCTTCTACGGCGAGGCCGGCAGCCGGCACGGCTACGCCCGCGACTACGAGCGGGCGCACGGCTCCCCCGCCGCCGACGACGACCCGTTCGCGCTGCGGCTCGACGCGCACCCGAAACTGCGCGAGCTCTACCTCGACGCCGAGGCCGAGGACGGCTACCAGCGCGACCGCAACGTGTTCGCCCCGGGCGTGAGCATCGAGGACGACATGTCGGTGCTGGCCCGCTACTCCAACGGCGCGACCATGACCTACCACCTCACCGCGTACGCCCCCTACGAGGGCTACCGGGTGATGGTCAACGGCAGCAAGGGCCGGCTGGAGCTGGAGGTCGTGGAGAGCGACCACGTCAACCCCGCCTCGGCCGGCGCGCTCAAGGGCGCGGCGCTGCACGGCGACGAGGCGGCCGTCGAGGCCGGGTCCGCCACGCTGACCCTGCGGCCGTTCTGGGCGCCGCCGCAGGTCGTACCCGTGTCCGGGCACACCCGGTCCGGGCACGGCGGCGCCGACGCGCGGATGGTCCGGGTCCTGATCGGTGGCGAGACGGACCCGATGGGGCGGGCGGCGACCGCCCGCGACGGCGCCCTCGCCCTGCTCACCGGGCTGGCCGCGAACCGGTCCTTCACCACCGGCGCCCCGGTCCGGGTTGCCGACCTGCTCGACCTCCCCTGAGCCGCGAACACCTTCCGAGGAGCCCCATCCGTGCCCACGACCGATCTGCTCTTCCCCGCCGACCCCGCGCAACGCGCGGTGGCCCGCCGGCTGTACGCGCTGGCCGCGCCCCAGCCGATCATCTCCCCGCACGGGCACGTCGACCCGGCGATCCTGGCCGAGGACCGCCCGTTCCCCGACCCGGCGCGGCTGCTCATCGTGCCCGACCACTACCTCACCAGGATGCTGCTGAGCCAGGGCGTCCCCCCGGCCGACCTGGGCGTACCCACCGTCGACGGCAGCCCCACGGAGCCCGACGGGCGCACCATCTGGCGGCGGTTCGCGGCGCACTGGCACCTGTTCCGGGGCACCCCCTCCCGGCTCTGGCTGGAGCAGACCTTCCGGGAGGTGTTCGGGGTGCACACCCCGCTCTCCCCCGCCACCGCCGACGCCGTCTACGACGAGCTCGCGGCCCGGCTCGTCGAGCCCGAGTTCCGGCCCCGGGCGCTGTTCGAGCGGTTCGGCATCGAGGTGCTCGCCACCACCGAGTCGCCCCTGGACGACCTCGGGCAGCACGCCAAGCTCGCCGCCGACGGCTGGGGCGGGCCGGGCGGCCGGGTGATCACCACGTTCCGGCCGGACAACGTGGCCGACATGGAGTTCGACAACTGGGCCGGCAACGTCGCGCGGCTCGGTGAGATCACCGGCGAGGACACCGGCACGTACGCCGGCTACCTGGCGGCGCTGCGCCAGCGCCGGGCCGCCTTCATCGCGGCCGGCGCCACCTGCTCCGACCACGGCCACCCCACCGCGCGCACCCTGGCGCTGGGCGCGGACGAGGCCGCCCGGCTCTACGACAAGGGGCTGCGGGGGCTCGCCGACGCGGCCGACGCGGAGACGTTCCGGGCACACATGCTGCTGGAGTTCGCCCGGATGTCGCTGGACGACGGCCTCGTCATGCAGCTGCACCCCGGCTCGGTGCGCAACCACAACCGCTGGCTGTACGCGCGGCACGGCCGGGACGTCGGCGGCGACCTGCCGCAGGCCACCGAGTACCTGCACGCGCTGACCCCGCTGCTGGACGCGTACGGCAACGACCCGCGGCTGCGGGTGGTGCTCTACACCCTCGACGAGTACACCTTCTCCCGGGAACTCGCCCCCCTGGCCGGCGGGTACGCCGCGCTCTACCTCGGGGCGCCCTGGTGGTTCCTGGACTCGCCGGAGGTGCTGCGCCGGTTCCGCGAGTCCGTCACCGAGTCCGCGGGCTTCTACAACACCGCCGGGTTCGTCGACGACACCCGCGCGTTCTGCTCCATCCCGGTACGCCACGACGTGGCCCGCCGGGTCGACGCCGCCTACCTGGCCCGGCTGGTCACCGAGCACCGGCTCGGCGAGGACGAGGCCGCCGAGACCATCGTCGACCTGGCGTACCGGCTGCCCAAGAAGGTCTTCAAGATCGGAGAGAATGTCCTGTGAGTGTCACCGTCACCGCAGTCGACGTGCACGACGTGCGGTTCCCGACCGCCGCCGCGGGCGACGGCTCGGACGCGATCAACCGGGGTGACTACTCGGCCAGCTACGTCGAGCTGCGCACCGACGCCGGCGTCACCGGGGCCGGGTTCACCTTCACCAACGGGCGGGGCAACGAGCTGACCTGCGCGGCGATCGAGGCCCTCGCCCACCACGTGCGGGGCCGGACCGTCGAGGAGATCTTCGCCGACCCGGTGGCGTTCTGGCGCTCGCTCAGCGCCGACGTGCAGTTGCGCTGGCTGGGCCCGGAGAAGGGGGTCATCCACATGGCCACCGGCGCGCTGGTCAACGCGGTCTGGGACCTGCGGGCCAAGCTGGCCGGCAAGCCGTTGTGGCAGCTGCTCGCCGAGCTGCCCACCGAGGAGCTGGTGGCCAGCATCGACTTCCACCACATCACCGACGCCCTCACCCCGGACGAGGCGGCGGCCATCCTCGACAAGGGCCTGGTCGGCCTGGACGAGCGCCGCGCCGAGCTGGAGCGCGACGGGTTCCCGTCGTACACCACCTCCGTGGGCTGGCTGGGCTACCCCGACGACAAGGTCCGGGCGCTGACCCGGCAGGCGTACGCGCAGGGGTGGCGGGCGATGAAGATGAAGGTCGGCGGGCTGCCGGCCGACGACCTGCGGCGGGCGCGGATCATCCGGGAGGAGATCGGGCCGGACGCGCTGCTGATGATGGACGCCAACCAGGTCTGGGACGTCGACGAGGCGATCACCAACATGACCGCCCTGGTGGAGGTGGACCCGTACTGGATCGAGGAGCCGACGCACGCCGACGACATCCTCGGGCACGCCCGGATCGCGCGGGCGGTCACCGGCCTGACCGACGGCCGGTGCCGGGTCGCCACCGGTGAGGTGGCCGCCAACCGGGTCATCTTCAAGCAGCTGCTCCAGGCCGAGGCGATCGGCGTGATGCAGATCGACGCCTGCCGCGTCGGCGGCGTCAACGAGGTCCTCGCCGAGATCCTGATGGCGGCGAAGTTCGGCGTGCCGATCTGCCCGCACTCGGGCGGCGTGGGCCTGTGCGAGTACGTCCAGCACCTGGCGGTCTTCGACTACCTGCGGGTCGGCACCAGCCTCGACGGCCGGATGGTGGAGTACGTCGACCACCTGCACGAGCACTTCGTCGACCCGGTGCGCACCCGCGAGGGCCGCTACCTGCTGCCGGAGGCGCCCGGCTACAGCTCCACCATGAAGCCGGAGTCGATCGCCGAGTTCCGCTTCCCGGACGGCCCGGTGTGGCGGTGACCGTGGGCGCCGCCCGGCTCGGTCTCGGGACGCTGCGTCGGCTGCCGACCGACAGCCGTCCGCTGATCCGCCCGGGCAGCGTGCCGGCCGGGATCGTCCACCTCGGGCTGGGCGCGTTCCACCGCGCCCACCAGGCGGTCTACACCGAGGAGGCGATGGCGCGGGCCGGGGGTGACTGGGGCATCGTCGGTGTCGCGCCGCGCAACCCCGACGTGGTGACGACGCTGACCGCGCAGGACAACCTGTTCAGCGTCACCACCACCAGCGCCGAGGGCTGCCACACCCGGGTGGTCGGCGCGCTGGCGGGGACCCGGCACGCCGCCGGCGACCCCGCCGCCGTGGTGGCGCTGCTGGCCGACCCGGCGATCCGGGTGGTCACCCTCACCGTCACGGAGAAGGCGTACCAGCTCGACCCGGTGACCGGTCGGCTGCGACCGGACCCGGAGGTCGCCGCCGACCTGCGTACGGACCGGGCGCCGGTCACCGTCCCGGGCCTGCTGCTGCGCGGGCTGCTCGCCCGCGCCGCCGCGCAGGGCCCGCCGCTGGCCCTGGTGAGCTGCGACAACCTGCCCGCCAACGGCCACCGGCTGCGCGGTCTGGTCGAGCAGTCGGTGGCGTACGCGGGGGTGCCGGAGCCGCTGGCCGGGTGGGTGCGGGAGCACGTCACCTTCCCCGGCACCATGGTGGACCGGATCGTGCCGGCCAGCACGGCGCAGACCCTCGCCGACGCCGAGCGGGCCCTCGGGGTGGCCGACCTGGCGGCGGTGGTCGCCGAGCCGTACCGGCAGTGGGTGGTCGAGGACGACTTCCCGGGTGGCCGGCCGGCGTGGGAGCGGGCCGGCGCGGTGCTCACCGCCGACGCCGGGCCCTGGGAGCGGCTGAAGCTGCGAACCCTCAACGGGGTGCACTCGGCCGCCGCCTACCTGGGCGCGCTCGCCGGCCAGGAGACCGTCGCCGACGCCCTGGCCGTGCCGCACCTGGGCACGGTGCTGCGGCAGCTGGTCGCCGAGGACGTGGCGGCCAGTTTCACGCCGCCCGACGGGGTCTCCGTCGTCGCCTACGGTGAGGAGGTGCTGACCCGGTTCGCGAACCCGGCGATCCACCACCGCACCCTCCAGGTGGCCATGGACGGCTCGCAGAAGCTGCCGCAGCGGGTCCTGCACACCATCGCCGACCTACGGGCCGCGGGGCGCTCGGCGCACTGGGCCACGCTGGTGGTGGCCGCCTGGCTGCGCTTCGCCCTCGGGCACGCCGACGACGGGCGTCCGCTGCCGCTGGCCGACCCGCTCGCCGAGGAGATCCGTGCGGCGCTCGCCGCCGTACCGCGGACCCCGGCCGGGGCCGTCGAGGCGGTGTTCACGCTGCGCGAGGTCTTTCCCGCCGAGGTGGCCGAGGACGACGAGGTACGCGCCGACGTGACCGGGTGGCTGACCGCCCTCGAACGGCACGGGGTCGCCGCGACGCTGGCGGGTGCCCGGTGACGGCCGCCCCCACGCCGGGTGCGTCGGCGCCGGCCGGGGCGGTGCCCCGGGTCGCCGTGATCGGGGCGAACGGGCACGGGCGCTGGCACCGGCGGGTCATCGCCCCGCTGCACGACGCCGGGCGGCTGCGGCTGGTCGCCCTGGTCGACGTACGCCCGGTGGAGGACGAGCCGGCGGCGCCGGTGCCGGACGGCACGACGGTCTGCGCCGACCACCGGGAGATGCTACGGACGGCCCGGCCGGACGTGGTGGTGGTCTGCACCCCGCCGCACACCCACCTGCCGATCGCCCTGGACGTGCTCGCTGCGGGCGCGGACCTGCTGCTGGAGAAGCCGCCGGTGTTGTCCACGGCCGAGCACCGGGAGTTGGCCGCCGCCGTGGCGGCGACGGGCCGGGCGTGCCAGGTGGGTTTCCAGGCGCTCGGGTCGGCGGCGCTGACGGAGCTGACCGACGCGGTCCGGGCCGGCCGGCTGGGCACCGTCACCGGCATCGCGACGGTGGCGGCCTGGCAGCGTTCCGACGCCTACTACGCACGCGCGCCGTGGGCCGGCCGGCGAACGCTGCACGGCCGTCCGGTGCTGGATGGCGCACTGGCCAACCCGCTGGCGCACGCGGTCATGCAGTGCCTGGCGGTGGCCGAGGCGGCCGGTGGCGGGCCGGTGGAACCGGTGCGGACCGAGGTGGAGCGCTACCGGGTCCGGCCGATCGAGGTGGACGACACGGCGACGCTGCGGGTGTCGTCCCGCTCGGGGCCGCCGATCGTCGCGGCGGTGACCCTGGCCGGCGAGGACTTCGTCGCCGGGGAGGTGGTGGTGACCGGCACCGCCGGCCGGGCGGTGCTGGAGTACCCGACCGACCGGCTGCTGCTGCCCGGCGACGCGGGGCCGCGCGAGGTGCCGGGCCGGCGCGGCCTGCTGGAGAACCTGCTCGACCACCGGGCCGACCCGGCGGTCGCGCTGATCTCGCCCCTGGCCCGGACGGCCCCGTTCACCGCGGTGCTGGAGGCGGTCACGACCGCGCCGGAGCCGACGCTGCTCGGCGGCGACCTCGTCACCGCCGTCGGCGACGGTCCGGAGCGGGTGATCACCGTACGCGGGGTGAACCGGCTGCTGCGCCGGGCGGCCGACGAGGGGGCGCTGTTGTCGGAGCTGGGGGTGCCGTGGGCGGTGACGCCGCACCGCACCGACCTGACCGGACAGGAGGGACCGCAACCCACTGCAACTGAACCGCCCGCCTAGCACGGGCCCATATCGGATATAGGTACGCCAACCCGACCGAGCAAGGTCGGGACGATACCGGCCGATCGGATCAATTGCAACACTTCTGCACACATTCGTCATTGACGCGTATAAACGCTGAAACCTACCGTTGCCTGATATCCAACCGGCGACGAACAGGTGGTCCGATAAATGTGGAAGAAGGCAGTGGGCGCGGCGATGATCGCCGTCACGCTCGCGGCGACACCCGGGAGCGTGACGGCGGCCCCGGCCCCGGACGGCGGGGCCGCCCCACCCCCGGACGGCGCGACCGGCGCCGGGCTCTCCTGGGCCGCCCGGCACCTCGGCCGGCAGGCGCTGCCGGCCGGGGACGGCTGGGCGGCTGAGGGGGCCGGCACCACCGGCGGCGCGGCGGCGACGGCGGAGCAGGTGCACGTGGTCTCCAGCCGGGCCGAGCTGGTCGCGGCCCTAGGCGGCGACAACGCCACCAACCGGGGCAACGCCACCCCGAAGATCATCTACGTCAGGGGCGACGTCGACGGGTTCGAGGGGCCCGACGGGGCGCTGCTCGACTGCGCCGACCTCGCCGACCCGGAATACTCGCTCGCGGCCTACCTCGCGGCGTACGACCCGGCGGTCTGGGGACGGGTCGCGCCGAGCGGGCCGCTGGAGGCGGCGCGGGTGCGCTCCGTGACCAACCAGACCCGGCAGACCCAGATCAACGTCGGCCCGAACACCACGATCGTCGGCCTGCGTGGCGCCCGGCTGACCGGCCTGACGCTGATGCTCGACGGCGCGCACAACACGATCGTGCGGAACCTGACCTTCGACGACGCCCGGGACTGCTTCCCCGCCTGGTCCCCCACCGACGGCGACGCCGGCAACTGGAACTCCCAGTACGACCAGGTCTCGGTACGCCGCAGCGAGCACGTCTGGATCGACCACAACACCTTCACCGACGGCGACAACCCGGACAGTGCCCAGCCGGTGTACTTCGGCCGGCCGTACCAGGTGCACGACGGATCGGTGGACGTCACGCACACCGCGAGCCTGGTGACCGTGTCGTACAACCGGTTCGTGGGGCGGGACAAGGTCATGCTCATCGGCTCGTCCAACACCGTCGGCCCGGACGTCGGGCGGCTGAAGGTGAGCCTGCACCACAACCTCTTCGACGGGGTGCTCCAGCGGCTGCCCCGGGTGCGGTTCGGCCAGGTCGACGTGTGGAACAACCACTACCGGCTGGCCGGCGACGGCTTCGCCTACGCGATCGGCGTCGGGGTGCAGTCCGCCGTGGTCGCCGAGAACAACTTCTTCACTCTCGGCGCCGACGTCGCGACCGACACCCTGCTGTACGACTGGGGCGGCACCGCCGTCACCACCCGGGGCAACTGGGTCCGCTCCGCCGGAGACCGGCCCCGGCCGGTGGACCTGGTGGCCGCGTACAACGAGGCGCACGAACCGGACCTGGCCCCGGACGCCGGCTGGACGCCGACCCTGCGCCGCGGTCCGGTGCTGCCGGCGCCCGCGGTGCCGGCGGTCGTCGGGGCGCTGGCCGGCGCGGACCGGCTGCTCCTCTAGGACGCCGTCCGCCGCGTCGTCCCACGCGGCGGACAGACGGCCGGTGGGTCGCCGCGCCCGGCGCTCAGCACGGCGGCCCACCGGTGCCCACCCACCACCAGGAGGTCCACCATGAACCGGACAACCCGTTTCACGCCGAGACTGCTCGGCGCGGCGCTCACCGCCGCCGCCCTGGCCGCCGGCACGGTGCTCGTGACCACCTCGTCGGCGCACGCCGACACCCTGTTCACCGACTCGTTCTCCGACGGCACGGCCGACGGGTGGTCCCGCTCGGGCGGGAGCTGGTCGGTGGTGACCGACGGGTCGTACGCCTACCGGCAGTCCGGCACCAGCAGCGACGCCCGGGCCCTGGCCGGCGCGGGCACCTGGACCGACTACGGGGTGCAGGCCCGCGTCCGGCCGACCGGCTTCGGCGGCGCGAACCGGCACGTCGGGGTCGTCGCCCGGGCGCAGAGCACCAGCAGTTACTACGCGCTGGTGGTGACCGCGAGCGGCGGCGTGCAGCTGATCCGCCGCTCCGGCGGCGACCCGGTGCCGCTCGGTTCCGCCCCGGCCGGGGTCACCGTGGGCAGTTGGGCGACGCTGCGGCTGGAGGTGGTCGGCAGCTCGCTGCGCGGCTACGTCGACGGCACGCTGCTCGTGCAGGCCACCGACGGGGCGTTCGCCGCCGGCCGGGTCGGCCTGGCCACCTCGTACGCCAGCGCCACCTTCGACGACGTCGAGGTCTCCACGGCCACCGGCGCCCCGCCCACCGGCACGCCGACCGGCGGGCCCACCCTGCCGCCGACCGGGCCGCCGATCGACCCGGGCGCCCCGCCGGTCGGGTTCGCCTCGGTCAACGCGCTCGGCCAGAACGGCACCACCGGCGGGGCCGGCGGCCCGACCGTCACGGTGGACACGGCCGCCGAGTTCCTCGCCGCGATCGGCACGGCCGGCCCGCTGAACGTGCGGGTGGACGGGATGATCGCGCTGCCCGGCCCGATGCACGACGTCACCTCGGACAAGACGATCGTCGGCGTCGGCGCCAACTCCGGCATCACCGGCGGTGGGCTGAACATCGGCCTGCCGGTGAGCGACGCGACCAGCCCGCCGGCGAACGCCGTGCACAACGTGATCGTGCGGAACCTGAACTTCCGCAACACCGTCGACGACGCGATCAACGTGCAGATGTTCTCGCACCACGTGTGGATCGACCACAACGACCTGGCGTACGGCTACGACGGCCTGATCGACGTCAAGCGCGGGTCCAGCTACGTCACCGTGTCCTGGAACCACACCCACCACCACACGAAGAACATGCTGCTCGGGCACGACGACGACAACGCCGCCCAGGACGCCGGCAACCTGCGGGTCACGTACCACCACAACTGGTTCGACCGCACGCCGCAGCGCAACCCCCGGGTCCGCTACGGCGACCCCGTGCACGTGTTCAACAACTACTTCGTCTACAACACCGACGTCGGGGTGGTCTGCCAGCTCGACTCCGGCTGCGTGGTCGAGGGCAACTACTTCGAGGACGTCGAGGTGCCCTGGTCGATCAGCTACGCCGGGGACCGCGGCCGGATGATCGCCCGGGACAACGTGCTCGCCGGCAGCAGCGAGCCCGGCGACGCGGGTGGCACCGTCCAGGAGCCGCGCACGTTCTACCCGTACACCCTGACCGAGCCGGCCACCGTGAAATCCGTCGTCACGGCCGGCGCCGGCACCGGCAGACTCCCCTACTGACCGTCCCTCCGCGGCCCGCCGGGCGCGGTTCGGCGCCGGGCATCGGCCCGGCGGTCCACGGCGCACCACACCCTCACTGGTCGACGTTCATCGATGATTCGGTCACCGCCAGGGAGGCTCCATGGCGAGGACACCACGCTCCGGCCGGCGCCCCACCAGGGCGCCGGCCGGACGCGCACCAGGAGTTCAGGGAAACGATCACGGCTGCACCAGACCTGCACGTCGCCGGACATTGACCGCGCTCTTCGTCGAAACATAACGTGAAGCGACGCAGGGAACTGCTTTCCAGCGCATCTGACCTCCCCATCGAGCCATGCCGGAGTCCGGGTCTCCGGCGCTCCCGGCCGACGGGCACGGGGCCGGTCGCACCGCGTACCGTCCCGGTCCTTCCATCGGGCCACCGGACCGCGTCCCCCACACCCACCCCTCCAAGGAGAAGAACCGTGCATCTCAGACGCACTCCCCGACGGGCCCTGGCGGTGGCATTCACCGCCGGGGCGACCGCCGCCGTGCTGGCCGCCGGCCTGGGCTCGTCGGCCACCGCCGCCACCATGTTCTCCGACGACTTCAACGACGGCGAGGCCGGCGGCTGGTCGGAGTCCGGCGGCACCTGGTCGGTGGTCACCGACGGCTCGGGCGTGTTCCAGCAGGCCCGCGCCAGCAGCAAGCTGGCCCGGCAGTTCGCCGGCCAGACGAGCTGGACCGACTACCAGGTCCAGGCCCGGGTCAAGCCGCTGTCGTTCGGCTCGTCGAACAGCCTGGTCGGCCTGGCCGCCCGCTCGACCAGCAGCACGAAGATGTACCGGCTGGCCCTGCTCGGCTCCGGCCGGGCCGAGTTGCAGGCCGTCAACGGCAGCCAGATCACCTCGCTCGGCTCGGCCTTCCTGGGGGTCGCCGCCGGTAGCTGGTACGCGCTGCGCATCGAGGCCGCCGGCAGCACCATCCGGGGCTTCGTCAACGGCACCCAGGTCGGTTCCGGCACCAGCAGCCTGGCCTCCGCCGGCCGGATCGGCCTGATCACCTCGTACGCCAGCGGCAGGTTCGACGACGTGGCGGTCAACCCCTCCGGGGGAATTACCCGACCGCCCACCCCGCCCTGGACCACCGCGACGCCGAGCACGCCGCCGCCCAGCACGCCACCGCCCAGCACGCCGCCGCCGAGCTGACCGACCCCGACCGGCAGCTACAAGGTCGACGCCACCGTCGACGTCCCGGTCAGCCTGGACGGCGGGCTCAAGCGGTACTACGGCATCGGTGACGGCGGCCAGGGCGAGAGCCAGGACCCGATGTTCGTGCTCGCCCCCGGGGCCACCCTGCGCAACGTGATCATCGGTGCCCCGGCCGGCGACGGCGTGCACTGCGAGTGCAACTGCACACTGATCAACGTCTGGTGGGAGGACGTCGGCGAGGACGCCGCGACCTTCCGGGCGGCACGACGTACACCGTGGACGGCGGCGGTCCGCGGGGCCGCCGCGTGGGGTCACCCCTTTTCGCGGGCGCGTGGGGGCACGACGGTACGGTGGCGCTCGCGATCGTACGGAGGAGGATGCATGTCCCACGGCGACGACCCGTTCGCGGCAGGCGCGGAATCGGCCTCGCGGCCGAGCTTCGACCTCACGCTGCGCGGCTACGACAAGCGGCAGGTGGACCGGTACGTCGAGCAGGTCGAGCGTGACCGGTCCACGCTGGCCGCCGAGCGGAACCGCACCTCGGCCCAGCTCCGCGAGGTGGGCGTCGAGGTCCACCGGCTGCGGTCGGAGGTGACCGAGCTGCGCGACCAGCCGGCCCAGCGGGACCGGGCGTCCTTCCGCGACCTCGGCCCGATGGTCGACCAGATCCTGGCCCTGGCGGAGAAGCAGGCCGGGGCCATCACCGACGCCGCCGGGCAGCAGGCCGCCGAGTTGGAGGCCGAGGCGCAGCGGGCGCTCACCGAGGCCAGGGAGCAGGCGGCGGCGACGCTGCGCGAACTGGAGGAGACGACGGAGGCCCGCCGGGCGGAGCACGAGAAGGAGTACGAGGAGCGTCGCGCCAACGCCCAGGCCGAGCTCACCCGGATCCGTGAGTCGGCGGAGCGGCTGCGCGCGGCCGGCGAGGCGGCGCACGACCACGCGTTGCAGGAGGCGGCGCGGATCGACGAGCAGACCGCCCAGCAGGTCGAGCAGGCCCGCACCGAGTCCGAGGCGTTCCTCGCCTCGGCCCGCAGCCAGATCCAGCAGGAGGTGCAGGCGGCGCGCGCGAAGACCCAGCAGGAGCTGGGCCAGTGGCAGGCCGGAGTGGAACGGGAGATCAACGAGCGGCGCACCGCCGCCGAGCAGGAGATCGCCGAGCAGCTCGCCTCCGCCGAGCGGGAACTCGGCGGCCAGCGTACGGCGGCGGAGCAGGAGATCGCGACGCTGATCGCCGAGGCCCAGCAGTACGCGGCCCGGGTGCGTCAGCACGCGGACGAGCAGGCCGCGACGCACCAGCAGCAGCTCGCCGCCGCGCAGCAGGGCATCCGGGACCGGCGGGAGGCGCTGGCCCGGATGCAGTCCGAACTGGACACCGCGCAGCAGCAGCTCGCCCAGGCGCGGCAGGAGAGCGGGAGCATCGAGGAGCAACTCGCCGAGATGCAGCAGCGGCTCGCCGAGACGCGGCAGGAGCTGGCCGAAGAACTGCACCGGCTGGACGAGGCACGGCGGGCCGCCGACTCCGCCGAGCAGCACGCCAAGGAGGTCCGTGCCCGGGTGAAGCGGGAGGCGAAGCGCGTGGCGGACCTGGCCGCGGCGGCGGTCATGGCGGCCGCCACGGGCGGCGCGGAGACGGCCGAGTACCCGCAGGTCGCGGCCCGGCCGCGGATCGAACGACCGGTGCCGGTGCCGGTGCCGGTGGAGTCCACTGCCGACGGCACGGCTCCGGGCCGGACCGACGACGCGGGGGCGGTCGCCACCGACGACGGTGAGCGGGCCCCGGCAGAGGTGCCGGCGCAGCAGGCACCGAACCAGGTGGTGGCCGCCGGCTGAGAGCGCGACGGCGGGCGTCCTACAATCCCTGCCGGCGAGCGGTAGCGCAGAGGTCGTCGCGTCTCCCTCTCACGGAGAAGGACGCCGGTTCGAATCCGGCCCGCCCGCCACCCGGGCGACGTCACCACCGCCCACGTGCGGGCCGTAGCGCAGCGGTCGTCGCGCCCGGTCTCCAAAACCGGGAGGACGCCGGTTCGAATCCGGCCGGCCCGCACCCCTACACTCGCCCGCGAGCGGGCCGTAGCGCAGCGGTCGTCGCGCCCGACTGCTAATCGGGAGGACGCCGGTTCGAATCCGGCCGGCCCGCTCCCGACGGGGAACGGGGACGCCGCGATGGAGCGCCGACACGAGCGGGACAGGCAGCTACGGTTCCTGAGGTACGCCTCGCCGCCAGGCATGGTCGCCGTCGCCACGGCCCGTCGCCGGGCCGACGACTGGCAGGGCGCGTGCGCGGCGGCACTCGTCGACACGCACATCGACCTGCGGGACGTGGCCTCCCGGTACGGCGGCGGCGAAGCCGCCCGGATCGAGGGCGAACTGCACGGCCTGGCCCCCGACCTGCTGCGCCGTTTCCTGCCCCGTACCGACTCCCTGGCCCTGCTGCCAGGGGCGTCCGTCGTGCTCACCCGGCTGCGCGGCGCGTTCCCGACGGACGCGGGCAGACCCGGCCCGGGCACCCCGCTGCTGGTGGTGACGCTGCCCCTCACCGACCGCGCGCCGCAGCGGATCGCCCTGCGGGTCACCGACAGCCGGCGACTGCCGATCCGGTGGCACGACCTGCCGGGCTGGTGCTGGGACGCGGACGCGGTGGCCGACCGGCGCCGGGCGTACGGCGCGTCGGCCCGCCGGCTCCCCTGGCACTCGCCCGATGGCCGCCCGCACCCGCAGGGCGGCGCGGCCGTGCCGGATGACGCCGACGACCGCGCCGCCGAGCTGGAGAGCGTGGCCGCGCTGCTGGCTGCCCGGCGGCCGGTGGCGGCGTACGACGCGGCCGGGGTCGCCGTCGGCCCGGACGAGGTCCTACTGCACGGCCCCCGGTTCGAGCACCTGCTCACCGCCCATGCTCCGGCACTGCCCGTACTCGCCGACGAAACCCGACGACTCGCCCGCCGCTACGCGGCGACGACGCAGTTCAGCATGGACCGCGCGCTTGCCGTCGAGGTCACCGCCGGAGGACGGCTGACCGTCCGCGCGGCGTCGTGGCACGAGCCGATCGCCGGACCGTGCGCCTTCGGGGTGCCCGCGCCGGCCGACGTGGCGCTGCTGCGCTGGGGCGACCTGACTCCGGACGAGTTGCATCCGCTGGTGCACGAGGCCCTGTTTCCAGAGCGGGCACAGCGGTGGCGCGCCCCGGAACCGCAGCCGAAGCCGCCGATCCGGATCCGGTGCGGGCTGGACTGGCACACCGTCCGGATCGCCGCCGGTCGCCTCGACACCCCGTGTCACAGCGACGAGGAACTGCGCCGGGAGTTCCTGCTCGCCGGGTTGGGCGGGCCGCTCTCGGGCTGCGCGGCGGCGGTGCGCGCCTGGCGTACGGGAGCGAGCCCGGTGCCGAAGGAGATCCGCAAGGTCCGGCAGGACGTCTTCGCCCGCGCGTTGCACGGCGACACCGACGGCCTGCTCGCCCTGCTCGCCGGGGGCCTCGATCCCGGGCTACGGGACGGCGCCGGCGGCACGCTGCTGCACTGGCTGTCCCACCTGGACCAGCCGAGGATGCTGCCGGCGCTCGTCTGGGCCGGTCTCCACGTCGACGACCGGGACCGCAACGGCCGCACCCCGCTGCACGCCGCCGCGGCGGCGATGGACACCGAGGTGATGGCGGCCCTGCTCGCGGTCGGCGCCGACCCGGACGCCGTGGACGCGCAGGGCCGCACCCCCGCCGCGCTGCTCGCCGCCACTCGGCAGCTGACGCGACGGTAGTCGACGCGCTGTCGGTGGCCTTCGGTATGCTCCCGCGCGGCGAGGCCGTAGCGCAGAGGTCGACGCGCCTTGACAGCAAGCTGGAGGACGCCGGTTCGAATCCGGCCGGTCTCGCCACCACCCCCGCCGCGAAGGAGCACCGTGTCCGTCGACCGCGCCGAGCTGGCGGCCTGCCTGGCCGTCCTGGCCCGACTCGACGACGCCGACCTGGACGAGGCGACCCGGCAGGAGCTGGAACGGGCGGTCACCGCCGCCCACCGGGGGGTGAAGAGGCGCGCCAAGGCCCGCCGCGACGCGGCGACCCGGGCGGCGGACCGTGCGCTGCTGGCCGACGCCACCCGCTTCCGGACCGAGATCCCCGATCCCGCACCGCCCGTCGCCGACCGGCCGGGAGCGGACCGGATCGCCGCGGAACGGGCCGCCGTGGACCGGATCGCCGCGGAACGGGCCGCCGTGGAGCAGGGCGCCGCGGAACGGGCCGCCGTGGAGCAGGGCGCCGCGGAACGGGCCGCCGTGGAGCAGGGCGCCGTGGAGCGGGACGCCCTCGGGCCGACCGGCGCGGCCGGGCCCGGGTCGCTGCGCCGGGAGCGGCACTGTTACGTGTGCAAGCAGCCCTACCGGCAGGTGGACGTCGACTACCACCTGATGTGCCCGCCGTGCGCGACGGAGAACCGCGAGCGGCGGCACGCCCGCTGTGACCTGACCGGCCGGACCGCCGTGGTGACCGGCGGCCGGGTGAAGATCGGCTTCCACACCGCGCTGAAGCTGCTCCGCGACGGCGCCGACGTGATCGTGACGACCCGGTTCCCCCGGGACGCCGCCCGCCGCTTCGCCGCCGTACCGGACGCGGACGACTGGGCCGACCGGCTCTACGTGCACGGGCTGGACCTGCTCGACCTGGCCGGCACGATCGAATTTGTCGCGCTGGTCGGCCGACGCTTCGCCGGGCTGGACATCCTGGTCAACAACGCGGCGCAGACGCTCTACCGGCCGGAGGCGTACCACCGGGAGGTCCGGGCGGGCGAGTCGGCGGCGCTGGAGGGGCCGGCGGCGCGGATCGCGATCGGCGCCGCGCCCGCCGCCACGGTGCGGCGGCTGCCCGCCAGGCTGGACGCGTTCTTCCCGGCCGGGCAGGTCGACGAGACGGGCCAGCCACTCGACCTGCGTGAGGTCAACTCGTGGGTGCTCAGCGACGCCGACGTGAGCCCGCACGAGTGGTTGCAGGTGCACGTGGTCAACGCGTTCGCGCCCTTCCTGCTCACCTCCCGGCTGCGCCCGCTGATGCAGGCAAGCGCCCGCCCGCAGCGGCACGTCGTGCAGGTCTCGGCGATGGAGGGCAGCTACAGCCGCTCCGGCAAGACCACCCGGCACCCGCACACCAACATGGCCAAGGCGTCACTGAACATGCTGGTCCGCACGGTCGCGCCCGACTACCTGACCAGCGGCATCCACATGAACAGTGTGGACACCGGCTGGGTCACCGACGAGCGGCCGCACCCCGCCAAGACCGCACAGCGTGACCTCGGATTCCGGCCGCCGCTCGACGTGGTCGACGGCGCGGCGCGGGTCTACGACCCGGTCGTCCGGGGCGTCCGCGGCGCGCCGGTGAACGGCCAGTTCCTCAAGGACTACCGGAGCGTGCCCTGGTGACCGATCCCACGCCGGTGCGGTGCCCGGCCATCACCGACCCCGACGCCGGGCTCGCCGACCCGGGCGACTTCGACCCGCTGCTACTGCGTCTCGCCGTGCCGGACACGGTGGTCGCGCCCGAGGAGTTTCCGCGCGGCACCGTGCAGCCCGACGGGCGACTCGACCTGTGCAAGCAGGGTGTCGGCCCGGTGCAGACCGCCCGGATCGTGGCCGCCGCCGTCGACTCACCGCTGGTGCGGCACCTGCTGCTGGGCACCAACGGCCTCGGCGCGGACGGCGCCCGGGCGGTCGCCGAGGCGCTGCGCCCGGGGCACCATCTCGAAACGCTCTACCTGGGCTGCAACCGGATCGACCCGGCCGGGGTCGACGCGCTCGCCGCGCGGCTGGCCGGCGACCAGACGGTGCGGGCGCTGTGGCTCAAGCGCAACCCGGTCGGCGACGAGGGCGTCCGACGCCTCGCCGCCGCGCTCGCGGTGAACACCACCATCCGCACGCTGGACCTGGTCAACGTCGGGATGAGCGTACGCGGGCTGGCCGCTCTCGCCGAGGCGCTGGCCGACCGGGAGCGGCCGGTGCAACGGCTTTTCCTCGGCGGCAACGGCTTCGGCCCGGACGCGGTGCCGGTGCTCGGCGCGCTGGTCCACGCCGCCGGGGTCCGGGAGCTCTACCTGGCGGCAAACCACCTCGGGGACGTCGGCGTCGCCACCCTCGCCGAGCTACTCGACGGGGTGGAGGTGACGCTCGGCCTGGGCGGCAACGGGATCACCCCGGTCGGGGTGGCGGCGCTGGCCGGGCACCTGGGCGCCTGGCGGGCGCTGGACCTGGCCCGGCCGCCCTCGGAGCGGGCCCTGGGCGCGCGCGGCAACCTGGTCGGCGACGTGGGCGCCGCGGCGCTGGCCGACGCGCTGCCCGCCGCCCGGCTGCGCCGGCTGGACCTGCGGCGTACGGAGGTCGGTGGGCGGGGCGCGAAGCGGCTCGTCGCGGCGGTCGAGGGTCATCCGACGCTGGAGTACCTGGGCATCAACGGAGGCGTGCCGCGCCGGCAACGTCGCCGGGCCTCGGCGCTGCTCGCCGAACGGCCGGTCACCGCGCCGCACGAGGACATCCGGGCGATCGCGAGCGTCTACCGGTGAACCGTCCCCTCCTCGACGAGATCCGCACCTGGCAGCGCGTCCGGCGGTACGCCGTGCCGGCCGCGATGATCGAGGCGTGCGGCGCGGCCCGGGAGGCCGGTGACTGGCGGGCCGCCTGCGCGGCCGGGCGCATCGACGTGGCGTTCGACCTGGGTGAGGTGGCCCGGGAGCACGGCCGGGCCCGCGCCGGCCAGGTCGAGGCGGACCTCGACGCCCTCGCCCCCGACCTGCTGCGCTGGCACCTGCCGCGGGTGCTCGGCGGTCGCACCGGCGTCGCCACCCACGAGCGTTTCGTGTTGTCCACCGTGGCCGGCCGGTTCGACGAGCGCGACGTCGCGCTGGCGGTGGACACGCCGAAGACGGTCGACGGGTCGCAGCGGCTACGGCTGACCGTCCGCCCCGCCCTGACCGAGGGCGCCCCCCGACAGGACCTGCCGCCGGTGTACTGGAGCGCCGCGCACGTCGACGGTCTCGCCAACGCGTACGGCGGCTCGCCGGCCCGGCTGCCCGGCTTCGCGGCCGACGGCGCGGTCCTGCCGTTCGAGGCGTACGCGACGGTGGCCGACCCGGGTGATCCCGCGAGCCGGGCCGAGGCGTTCGACCGGCTCGTCGCCGGCGGCGAGACGGTCGAGGCGTGGGCCGTCGCCGGCGTCGGTCTCGACCCGGGGGTCCCGGCGACCTACTACCTCAACCACGAGGTCGCGAGCGCCGCCCGAGGCTGCCTGGTGCCGCTCGGGCTGGACGCCGAGCTGGCCCGGCTGGAGGACCGCTACGGTGTCGACCGGGTGATGATCTGGTCCCGGGGGCGGCCGGTGGCGGAGGTGCGGCGGGTGGGCGCCGGCACCGTGGCCGCCACGTTCGTGGGATACGAGCACGAGCACTTCACCCGCCCGCGCTTCGCCGGCGTGGTCCACGAGCGCCCCACCGACCTGGACCTGCTGCGGCACGGCCTGCTCCGCGCCGCGGACCTGCACCCCCTGGTGCGGCGGGCCCTGTTCCCGTCAGCACCGCCCACGCCGGACACCGGTTCGCCGCCGTGTCCCGACTGGAACCGGTGGAGGGAGTCGTCGCGGCGATGGCACGCACCGGCACCGGTCCGGCTGCGTGCAACACGGGCCGGGACGGCACGGCCGGGAACGGCAGACCCGAAGCCCACGCAGGCCGAACAGCCGGAGACGGCGCGGGCCGGGACGGCGCGGCCGGAGGTCGCCGGTCTGCGGGTGGAGGTGCCGGTGCGGTGCGGGGGTGGCTGGCACACCCTCGTCCACGGTGACGGCCGGCTCGATCCGGTCTCGCACACCGCCGAGGAGGTCGCCGGGGAGGAGCTGCTGCGCGCCCTCGGCGGGCAGTCGGCGGGCTGCTTCGCCGCCGTGCAGGCGTGGCGCGGCGGGACCAACCGGCTGCCCCGGCCCCTGCGCGAGCTGCGGCGCGACGTGCTGCTGCGGATCCAGCACGGCGGCGCGACGACGTTGGCCGCGCTGCTGGACGCGGGGCTCGATCCGAGGATGGGCGACGGCCGGGGCGGCACGCTGCTGCACCAGCTACGCGCGGTGGAGGACGTCTCGCTGGTCCGGCGGCTGCTCGACGCCGGCGTGCCGATCGGGGCCGGGGACCGGCGGGGCCGCACCGCGCTGCACGTGGCCGTCGGCGACGGCGGCACCCCGGAGCTGGTCCGCGCGCTGCTGGTCGCCGGCGCCGATCCGGACGCCCCCGACGAGGACCACCGCAGCCCTCGCGAACTGGCGGCGGGGAAGGCGAGCATGTACGACGACGACGGCGAGGACGTGCAAGTGGTGTTCCGGATCCGGGACGTGCTGGCGGGATGGGGCGACGCATGACGGCGGCCATACGGGCGTTGGCCGCCGCCGACGACCTCGTCGCCGCCACCCGCGCGTGGCGGACCGAGCCCGCCGCCGACCCGAAGGTCGAGGCGCTGGCCCTGGCGGTCTCGGCGAACCTGCCGGTGCTGCTGTGGGGCGAGCCCGGCATCGGCAAGTCCGCCACCCTCCAGCAACTCGCCGACGGGCTGGGTCTGCCGCTGGAGACGGTCATCGCCAGCGTGCACGAGCCGTCGGACTTCGCGGGGCTGCCGATCGTCGGGGACTCCCCCGCCACCGACGGGGTGCCGATGGCCCCGCCGGACTGGGCGGTCCGGCTGGCGCGTACCGGCTCGGGGTTGCTCTTCTTCGACGAGCTCTCCTCCGCGCCGCCGGCGGTGCAGGCGGCGCTGCTGCGGGTGGTGCTGGAGCGCCGGGTCGGCAGCCTGTCGCTGCCGCCGTCGGTGCGGATCGTGGCGGCGGCGAACCCGCCGACCAGCGCGGCGGACGGCTGGCACCTGGCCCCGCCGTTGGCGAACCGGTTCGTGCACCTGCACTGGACGCACGACGCGCGCACCGTCGCGCGGGGCCTGGCCGGGACGTGGCCGGCGGTGACCGTGCCGGAGGTACGGGCCGGGCGCACCGCGACGGCGCTGGCCCGGGCCCGCGGCGCGATCGCGGGTTTCCTCACCGCCCGGCCGGGGCTGACCCACCATCTGCCGGCCGACGCCGAGGCACGCGGCGGCGCCTGGCCGTCGCCGCGCACCTGGGAGATGGTGCTGCGACTGCTCACCGTCCATTACGCGGCGGGGAGCGGCGCGGAGGCGCTGGCCCTGGCGGTGATCGGCGCGGTGGGCGACGGCGCGGGGTTGGAGTTCGTGACCTACCTGGAGAACCTGGACCTGCCCGACCCGGAGCGGGTGCTCGCCGACCCGGGGGCGTTCCGGCTCCCGGAGCGGGGCGACCGGCAGTTGGCGTTCCTCACCGCGGTGATCTCCGCGGTGCAGGCGAAGGTCGACCGGTCACGCTGGGAGGCCGGTTGGGTGGTGCTGGGCAAGGCCGTGGAGGCGGGCGTGCCGGACGTCGCAGCGCGTGCCGCGATGGACCTCGCGGCGCTGCGCGACACCTCCTGGCCGGTGCCGCCGGCCATCCACGCCTTCGCCGAGGTGCTGGGGCTCTCGGGGCGCTTGAGCGGATGACCTCCGACGGTCCCCGGCTGGACCGGACGAAGCTGCTCGCGGCCCGGTTCCGGGCGGCGCAGGACCGGCCCTACCTGGCCACCGCGCTGTACAGCCTGACCGTGGTGGAGTCCCGGGAGGTGCCCACGATGGGCGTGGACCGGCGGTGGCGCTGCCACGTCTCACCGTCCTTCGTGGACCGGCTGCCGGTGCCGCAGCTCGCGGCGGTGTGGATCCACGAGGTCGCCCACCTGCTCCGGGACCACCACGCCCGCGCCGACCGCCTCCCGCCGGGGCAGCGCAGCGACCAGTACCGGGTCAACGTGGCGCAGGACTGCGAGATCAACGACGATCTGCTGGCGGATCGGCTGCCGCTGCCGGCCGACCGGATCGAGCCGGTGACCTTCGGGCTGCCGGCGGGCCTGCTGTTCGAGGCGTACCTGCCGCTGTTGCCCCCGCACGTGCGGGGGCAACGCGCGCACGACTGCGGTTCCGGGGCGCACGGCGTCGACCGGCCGTGGGAGAGCGGTGGCGCGGGTGGGGTCAGCGCGGTGGAGGCGGGAGCGCTCCGCCGGGAGACGGCCCACGCGGTACGCGCCCACGTGCGCGGCCGCGGCCGCGGCAGCATCGCGGCCGGTTGGGAACGGTGGGCCGCCCAGGTGCTCGAGCCCCGGGTGGACTGGCGGCGGGCGCTGACCGGCGCGGTGCGGGAGGCCGCCGCGTGGGCCAGCGGCGCGATCGACTACACCTACCGGCGGCCGTCTCGACGCTCAGCGGCGACGCGCGGCGTGGTGCTGCCCAGCCTGCGCCGGCCCGTGCCGAGGGTGGCGATCGTGGTGGACACGTCGGGCTCGATGGGTGACGCGCAGCTCACCGCGGCGCTCACCGAGGTCGCCGGGGTGCTCCGGGCCGTCGGCGTCGGCGGCAACCGGGTCGCCGTGCTCGCCTGCGACGCGGCCGTGCACGTCGTACGCCGGGTGCACACCGTGGGCGAGGTGCGGCTGGCGGGCGGTGGCGGCACCGACATGCGGGTCGGGATCGAGGCCGCGTTGGCGGATCGACCGCACATCGTGGTGGTGCTGACCGACGGCCTGACCCCCTGGCCGGCCACGCCGCCGGGGTCCGCCCGGGTGATCGCGGGGCTGATCGGCGCGGACGGCTCGCCGCCCCCGTCCTGGATCACCAGCGTCACGATCGACGACTGATCCCGGGTCCGTCGCCCGGACCCGGCCGACGGCTGGCCGGCCCGCCGGTCGGTCGGCCGCCGGCAGGCGGAGCTTCGGAGCGGAACTGGTCCAACCAGTTGACGGGTTGATGTGGGCCGCGCCACACTCCTCGGCATGGCATTCGCTCCCGTCCCCCGCGCCTCGGTCTCCGACCACGTCTTCGGCCAGATCCGCGACGCCATCGTCAGCGGCGACTACCGCCCGGACGAGGCGCTGCCCGGCGAGCGGGAGCTGGCCGCCGTCTTCGGGGTCAACCGGCACGCCGTCCGGGAGGCCCTGCGCCGGTTGCAGCAGCTCGGCCTCGTCCGGGTCAGCCAGGGCGACGCCACCCGGGTGTTGGACTGGCGGGTGCACGCCGGGCTCGACCTCGCCCTGTCCCTCACCCGCGGCCACGACGCGCTCCCGGTGGGGACCCTGGTCCGCGACATGTTGGAGATGCGGGCCTGCATCGGTGTCGACGCGGCCCGGCTCTGCGCCGAGCGCGGCGATCCGGCGGTCCGGGCCGCGATCCTGCGGGCCGTGGAGGCGTACGCGGGCCTGGCGCCGGACCTGGCCGGGATGGGCGAGGCCACGATCGTGCTCTGGCGGCACATCGTCGCCGGCTCCGGCAACACCGCCTACCTGCTGGCCTTCAACAGCCTGGTGGCCGGCGCGCTCGCCGTCGGCGAGGTGCCACCGGAGCGCCGCGCCGCGGAACTGCTCGACGTCGCGGGCCACCGCCGGCTCGCCGACGCCATCGTCACCGGCCGGGCCGCCGACGCCGCCCACGAAGCGCGTGCCCTGCTCACCGCCCCCCTCACCACCCCCACCGCAGCACCGAGAAGGGAAGCCCGGGCATGATCCCCGCCGTGCTCTACGCCGTACCGGCGTTCCTGCTGCTGATCGCCGTCGAGGCGCTCTCCTACCGGTTCGCCCCCGCCGACGACGAACGCGGGTACGACCTGCGCGACACCGCCACGAGCCTGACCATAGGTGCCGGCAGCCAGGTCATCGGCGTGCCGTGGAAGCTGCTGACGGTCGGCCTCTACGCCGCCGCGTACACCGTCGCACCGATCCAGCTCTCCCCCACCAGCGTCTGGACGTGGGTGCTGCTGTTCTTCGCCGACGACCTCGCCTACTACTGGTTCCACCGGTGCCACCACGAGGTGCGGCTGCTCTGGGCCGGGCACGTGGTGCACCACTCCAGCGTCTTCTTCAACCTCTCGACGGCCCTGCGGCAGAGCTGGACCCCGATGACGTCCATCCCGTTCTGGCTGGGACTGGCGCTGCTCGGCATCCCCCCGTGGATGATCTTCCTCCAGCAGTCGGTCAGCCTGCTCTACCAGTTCTTCCTGCACACCGAGCGGGTCGACCGGCTGCCCCGACCGATCGAATGGATCTTCAACACGCCGTCGCACCACCGGGTCCACCACGGCGCGAACGCCGAGTACCTCGACCGCAACTACGGCGGCATCCTGATCGTGTGGGACCGACTGTTCGGCACGTTCGAGCCCGAGCGCGCCACCGTCCGGTACGGCCTCACCAAGAACATCGGCACCTACCACCCGCTGCGGGTGGTGACCCACGAGTACCGGGCGATCTGGGCCGACGCCCGGGCCGCCTCGTCCTGGCGGCACCGGCTCGGCCACGTGCTCGGCCGACCCGGCTGGCAGCCCGCCCCGCAGCCGCTCCCGGCGGTGGCCCGATGAGGCGCCTCTGGCCGTTCGGCGTGGTGGCCGCCGTCGAGCTGGTCGGCGTCGCCGCCGACTCGACCCTCCTCCAGTGGCTGGCCAAGCCCCTGCTCGCGCCGGTGCTGCTGGCGTACCTGCTGCGGGCACGCCGGCGCGTCGACCCCGTCGCCGTCGCGCTGGTCTTCGCGACCGGCGGCGACATCGCGCTGCTGGTGTCCGGCGACACGGCGTTCCTGGTCGGTATGGGCTGTTTCCTCGGCACCCAGGCGGCCCTCCTGACCGCCTTCCTGCGCCACCGGCGGCCGCCGGTGGCCGCGCTCGTCGGGTACCTCGCCTGCTGGGCGGCGGCCAACGCCGTGCTCTGGCCCTCCCTCGGCCCGCTGCGGCTGCCGGTGCTCGGCTACAGCCTCGCGCTCAGCCTGATGGCCGCCGCGGCGGCCGGGATCTCCCGGCGGGTCGCCGTGGGCGGGGCGCTGTTCCTGGTCTCCGACCTGCTGATCGGGCTGGACGTCGCCGGCACCAGGCTGCCCGCCCACGGCCTGGCCGTGATGACCACCTACATCGCCGCCCTGCTGCTCATCACGACCGGCTGGATGGCGGTGACGGCACGCCGGGACCGGTCCGTCGACAGCCCCGCGGCCCGCCCGGGGCCGGTGCCCGACGGCGCCCGGTAACCGACCCGACGGCGCCCGCCGGTCCCACCCGGACCGGCGGGCGCCGTCGTCCCGGCACCGGCCACCCGGCGTTCACCCGGGATTCACAAGGCATCCACACGCCGCTCACAGGTTGGCGGGTTTGGCTGGCGCCTGACCCCGTCCACCTCCGAGATCGGTGACGTCATGCGCCTTCCGTTCCGTGCCCGGCCCGCACCCTCCGGCGTCGACGAGGCGCCGGGTCCGGGCAGCCGCCCGGACCCGCCGGCCACGACCGGCGACACCGACCGGGCCGGGCACGCCCTGCGGGCGCCGAGCACACTGCACGCCTTCAACCGGTACGAGATCAAGTACCTCGTCGACAGCGGCACCGCGCGGACCCTGCGCGACGAGTTCGCCCGCCGGATGGTCCTCGACAGCCACGGTGGCGTCGCCGGCTACGGCGTGTGGAGCGTCTACTACGACACCTCCCAGCTGCGCTTCTACTGGGAGAAGATCGAGGGCCTCCGGTTCCGTCGCAAGCTGCGGATCCGGCACTACGGCGACCGTTCCACCATCACCGACGACACCACCGTGTACGTCGAGATCAAGCAGCGGGTCAACCGGGTCACCCAGAAGCGCCGGATCGCCCTGCCGTACCGGCTCGCCCGCGAGCTGTGCGACCGCCGCGTGCCGGTCGACCACGACGAGTCCCAGCGCGCCTTCGTCGAGGAGGTCCTCGAACTGGTCTCCGGGCTGGACCTGCGGCCGGTCGCGATGACCGGTTACCAGCGGGAGGCGTTCGTCGGCCGGGACGCCGACGCGGGCCTGCGGGTCACCATCGACCACCGCGTCCGGGGCCGCGACCGGGACTTCCACCTGGGTGCCGACGCCCAGAACCGGCTGATCGTGCCGGCGCGGCTGTCGGTGGTCGAGATCAAGGCCAACGAGCGGGTGCCGTACTGGCTCACCGATCTGGCCGCACGGTCGAGCATGTCGGTCGTCCGGATGTCGAAGTACTGCCAGAGCGTCGAGGCCTTCGGCCGCGCCCCCCGATCCGTCTTCCACGTCGTCGACGGCGACCCCGCCGCCGGCCTGTCCCACACCACCGTCACCAGCGAGGCATGAGACCACCATGGACTTCACCTTCCAGGACCTGTCCGGCACGTTCAGCGTCGCGGACATCGCGATCGCCCTGTCGCTGTCCTTCCTGCTCAGCGCGGCGATCGGCTGGGTCTACCGGTTCACCCACCGCAACGTGTCCTACAGCCAGTCCTACGTGCAGACGCTTGTCGTCCTCGGCATGCTCATCTCGCTGATCATGCTGGTGGTCGGGTCGAACATCGCCCGGGCCTTCGCGCTGGTCGGCGCGTTGTCCGTGGTGCGGTTCCGCAACGCCATCAAGGAGACCCGCGACGTCGGCTTCATCTTCCTCGTGATGGGCGTCGGCATGGCCTGCGGCACCCGTTTCTACACCCTCGCCGTCGTCGCCGCCGTCGCGATCGGCATGGTCATCCTGGTGATGTACCGGTTCGACTGGTTCGCCTCCTCGGTGCAGCGGCAGGTGGTCAAGGTGCAGGTGCCGCCGGACGCCGACCACACCGCGTCGATCCAGGACGTGCTGATCCAGCACACCAGCGAGTTCGAGCTGGTCAGCATGGAGACGATCCGCGGCGGCGCGCTCACGGAGATGATGTACACCGTGCGGCTGCGCAAGGGCCACGAGCCGGGCCAGCTCATCTCGGCGCTCAGCGCCCGCACGTCCGGCCAGCGGGTGACGGTACTGACCGGCTACGACCAGACGGACCTGTGATGTCGGCACGCTCCGCCGGCCCCGGACGCCGCCTCCTGCGCCGGATCCCGGTCCGCGTCCGGCACTACTGGCGACTGCTGGCGGGCTGCCTCGCGTTCCTCGCCGTCCTGCTGGTGGGGTTCAGCACGGTACGCGTGCAGCCGTACGTCACCAGCGGCAGCCGGTCCGCCGACGAGGTGACCCAGGACCTCGCCGGCACCCGGGAACTGTTTGACCCCACGGTCGCGCACAGCATCGCCCTGACGTTCCGCGACGCGGACTACGAACGGATGGTCGACACCTTCGCCAAGGAGGGCGAGAAGGAGTACCTGGAGGCCGACCTGACGATCGACGGCACCACGATCCCGAGCGTGGGGGTCCGGCTCAAGGGCAACTCGACGCTGGCCGGGCTGACCCGCGCCGGGGAGACCATCGGCAGGGCCGGCGGACGGCCCGGCGGGCAGCGGCAGGGTGGCGCCCCACCGGCCGGTGCCGCCCAACCCGGCGCCGACGCCCGGTCCGCAGGTGCCGCCCAACCCGACGCTGCCACCCAGCCCGGCGGGGGCGCCCGGCCCGGGGGCGGCTTCGGGCCCGGCGGCGGGCGGACCGTCCTCAAGACCGAGGAGCCCGAGACGCTGCCCTGGCTCATCCGGTTCGACGAGTTCGTCGAGGGCCGCCGCTACCAGGGGCACCGGGAGATCGCCCTGCGCGTCGGCGGCATGGGCGGCGGGTCGACGGTGCTCAACGAGGCCGTTTCCCTGCGTGTGCTCGCCGGGGCCGGGGAGGCGTCCCAGGGCTACGCGTACTCGCGGTTCGTCGTCAACGACCGGCCGGCAACCGCCCGGCTCGTGGTGGAGCACCCGGACGGCACCTTCGCCGACGGCCTCGACGGCGACGGCGTGCTCTACAAGTCCCTGGCCACCGGGAGCTTCACCTACCAGGGCGACGACCCCACGGAGTACCAGGACGACTTCAGCCAGGTCACCGGCAAGGGCGACCAGGATCTGCAGCCCGTCATCGACTTGGTGCGCTGGGTCGCCGACAGCAGCGACGCCGAGTTCGACACGCACCTCGCCGACCACGTCGACGTCGAGTCCTTCGCGCGCTACGTCGCGGCGCAGAACCTGCTGCTCAACTTCGACGACATGGCGGGCCCCGGGCGCAACTACTACCTGTGGTACGACCTGGCGACGAAGAAGTTCACGGTCGTCGGCTGGGACTACAACCTGACCTTCAGCGGCAGCGCCGACCAGGGGCCGCACGACGCGGGCCGGATGGGCGGCGGCTTCCCGGGCGGCCAGTTCCGGCCACCCGGCGGCCAGGCACCGCAGGGCGGCCAGGCACCGCAGGGTGCGCGGGCGCAGGACCGCATGCCCGGGCAGGGTGACGGGGAGCGGGCCGGCGGCGGGCCCGGGGGCGGCCACCGGCTCAAGGAACGCTTCCTCGCCAGCGCCGCCTTCAGGGCCGGCTACGAGGAGGCATACCGCGAGCTGTACCGCGAGATCTACGCCGACGGGACGGCGCTCACGGCGCTGGACGACCTGGCCGGGGTGGTCTCGACCATCGACGGGTACGACGCCCAGAGCCTCGCCACCGATGCGGAGCGGCTGCGCACGCTGATCCGGGAGCGCACCTCGCACCTGGCCACGGACGAGGTGGTCACGAAGGGCTGACCCGGTGGCGGGCCCGGGCGCGTGGCCGGGCCCGCCACCGCGACGGTCAGTTGTAGGGCATCGTCGGGAACCACCCGACCCCGAAGATCGCCGGTACGCGCAGGTCCCAGTAGACGACGGTGAAGACGCCCAGCGCGACCAGCAACGCGCCGGTCACCGTCGCGGCCCGGCGCGGCGACGCCATCCAGTCGAGGAACCGTCCCCGGCTCACCAGGATGAGGATCGCGAAGAGCGCCGCGACGATGACGATGTTGCCCAACGACTGGAGGGCGAAGGCGAGCGCGCCGTACGCCGGATTGCCGGTGTCCACCGCCCAGTGGAACAGTTTGTTGAACAGCGGATAGGGCCGGCCGACCAGGAAGCCCCCGACCAGGGCGCCCATCACGACCACCCGGGCGACCGGGCGGCCGGCGAAGACGTCCGGCAGCAGCCCGAGGGCCGCCAGCCCGAGGTACGTCAGTGCGAGCCCGATCAGGCCGAAGACCACCGAGGACTGGACCAGGCGGACCGGCATCCCGCCGACGGTGTCGGTGGACAGTTGCGGCAGGCGTTCGCCGAGGAGCACGCCGAGGGCGCCGTAGGTGACCGCCACCGCCAGCATGCCGGCCGTCAGCCAGGCCACGGGTCGCAGCAGCGAGCGTACGCCGTGGCGGTGACCCGTCGCGCCGGCCTGGCTCATCGGGCCGACCGAGGCCGCCATCGCGATGTTGCAGGCGGTGAAGGTCCCGGCGAAGCCGGACACGAAGGCGAACAGCAGCCCCGCCGCCGTACCGCTGATCGCGGTGCCCTTCGCGTCATGGCCGAGGAGGGCGTCGGCGACCGTGTCGCCGATGACCGAGTCGACGAACTCGAACGACCAGAGCACGGCGAGCAGGACGCCCGCCGCCGCGCTGATCAGCGCCGTCCGTCTGGGGCGTGCCGCCGGGAGTGGGGCGGACTGCTCCGGTACGCGTCGCGCAGGGGCTTCCGGGGTGGGGTACACGCATCGCCTCGCTTCGTCTCGGTCCGCGCCGACGGCTGTCCCGCGCCCCGAATCCGCCAGCGCCCCTCAGCGTGCCGGTCGCGACGGAGGCGGACGTCTTCAAACGTGCTCACTTTCGTCGGCCCCGTCAGTGATGCTCCCGCCCTTGCCGCCCGGGTCGACGACCCACCGGTGCCGGACACGGCCGTCGCCGGCGACCCCGAGGCGGGGCCGCCGGCGACGGATTGGAGGGGTGGGGTCAGGTGACGGCGTGCCGCGCCGCCGGCGCGTTCGCCTGCCGGGAGCGGTCCCGCAGCCAGATGCCCCACCAGAGCAGGCCCCGGGCGAGGCAGACGATCGTCACGGCGAAGAAGAGCGTGTAGACGACGTTGAAGGTGATCAGCACGCCGTACACGGCGGCGACGCTGCCGCCGAACATGAACTGGGCCCGGCCCGAGGTCGGGGTCGTGCCGGGGTCGGTGATCATGTAGTTGGTGAAGAGCACGAACGCGACACCGGTGATCGGCAGCAGGGCCGCCCAGAGCGCGACGTCCCAGATGAAGTGCCGCACCAACGCCTGGATCACGAAGCCGCCGACCCAGCCGACGACGAGCGGGATCTTCTTGGTCAGCACCCCGTTGAGCACCGTGCCGGCTGTCAGGATGACCAGCGGGACGAGGATCCGGACCATGTCCGGGACCTCCTCCGTGAAGTGGTACGGCGGCGCGATGTTGACCCAGGAGAAGGCGACCAGGGTCACCGTGATCCCGAAGTTGGACGGGTTCATGAAGTGCCGCATGCGGCCCTTGATCGGCGCCTGGAAGATCGCCTTCTGGCCGATGGCGACGACCACCGCGAACGCGATGGGCCAGAAGTTGTCGTTGGCGTAGAGCAGCATGTTCGCGGCGAGCGCGGTGATGTGGGTGGGCAGCAGGAACGTGTACATGCCCCAGGCGCCGTTGCCGGCGAACGCGGGCCGGCGCCGGTTCGCCCGCGCGGTGACCACCTCGACCACGATCTCGGTGACGTAGCCGACGGCGAGGGCGAGCAGCGGCCAGGTCCAGGGCTGCTCGAAACCGAGCACCGTGTAGCCGAGGATGTTGAAGATGCTCATGGAGATGGCGAAGTTGCGCAGGGCCAGGTAGCGGGGATCCCGCCGGTCGACCCGTGGCGTACCCGGCTTGTCGGTCGCGGCCGGCGCGTGCCGGTCGAAGGTGACGGCGGGTGCGGCGCCGGCGACCGTGCTGTCCGTCGCCTCCCGTACGCCGACGGCGCCACGCGTGTTGTCTCGGACGTCGGTCATTGTGCGTTCATCTCCTGAGCTTTGTCCGTGAGCATGATCGTGTGCCAGCCCGCGGCGAGGTCGAGGGTCTGCTTGTGCACGCCGCCGTTGAGGTCGCGCCAGGCGATCTCCGCCGAGACCGGCTTGTCGCCGGCGTCGCCGAGGCCGAAGAAGACGTCGAAGCTGCGCTTGCCCGAGTGCCCGCTGCCGCCGTCGAGCTGGGCGATGCGGGTGCGGCCGTCCGCGGTCTTCACCCGCACCTGGGCGCCGTACGCGGGCGTGCCGCGGCCGTCCTCCCCGGGCCGGCACAGGCGCAGGCCGAGGAAGTTGCCGGTGCCGGGCTTGTCGTTGCGGTAGTAGGACGGAGCGGCCCACTGGCGGGCCACCGCGAAGTCCTGGCCGCCGTCGCCGTTGGTGTCCGCCACGGCCACGCCCCGGCTCGGGGTGCTGTCGGTCATCCCGAGTTCGGCGGCGATGTTGGCGTAGCGGCCGTTGTCCTCCCGGACCCAGAAGGCGAACGGCTCGGCGCCGGCGATGTCGTCACCCGGTTCCGCCTTGGGCCACATGGCCGGGTTGCGGAGCATCAGGTCGTTGCTCATGGCCAGCTCCTGCAGCCACGACCAGCGGTTGATCTTGCCCTTCACGAACCCGGCGGTCTGGACCACCGACATCTCGCCGCTGTTGTCGAAGTCCGCCATCTTGGCGTCCCAGCCCCAGCCGACCCACGCCATGTTGAGCTCGGCGGCCTTGTTGTCGAACACCGCCTTGCCCTGGCTCAGGCGGTTGCGGGCGTCGGCCAGGCTCGACGAGTTGTTGCGCCAGACGAAGTTGCTCTCCTCCAGCCCCCAGGAGCTGGTGATGTTGCTGACGAACATGTCGAACTTGCCGGTGCCGCCGAGGTCGCCGAACTCGATGGACATGCCCTTGAACGAGTCGTGGCCGACCACCATGGACTTCGGCGTACGGTGACCCCGGCGCCCCTCCGCCACCTTGAACTTGATCTCACCCGGGCGGGAGACGTTGTGGAAGAAGCGGTCCCGCCCGAAGTCGTTGGCGAGGTACAGCTCCGGCAGCAGGTCGCCGTCGATGTCGGCGGAGCCGGCGCCGAGGGTCCAGCCGGTCGAGAACTCCGGCGCGATCGCGACCTGCTCGACGTACGTCACGCTCGGGTTGTCGCCGCTGGTGGCGGCGGTCCAGCGCAGCACGTGCGCACCACCGGCGTTCTGCGCGCGGGACAGCGAGTGGTTCATCTCGACGTTCGGGTGGCCGGCCGGATCGAGCACCTGGCTGTCCGGGAAGTAGTTGAAGACGCCGATGTCCGGACGGCCGTCGCCGTCGAAGTCCGCCACCGCGACCGCGTTGGTGTTCCAGAACTTGCCCTGGTACTCGCCGCTGGAGGAGGCGGACGGCTTGCCGATCAACTCGGTGGGCAGGAAGGTCGCCTTGGCCAGCGGTGCCTGCGCGGACGCGCGGTGCAGGAACATCACCGGCGTCCGACCCCAGTAGTAGACCAGCAGGTCGGTCAGCCCGTCGACGTTGAAGTCGCCGGGCACGCAGCCCATCGGCGCCATCGACTTGTGGGTGGGCAGCGGCGCCGGGTCCAGTACGAAGGGCGCGTACCGGGCCGGTCCGTCGGGCGACGGTGTGACGATCACGCTGTCGCTGCGGGTGTCGACCAGACAGAGATCGTTGGCGATCATGTCGCCGTCGAGGTCGTTCGCCGACACGGCGGCGCCGACGGACGACACCCACGCCCGGATGTGCTCGTACTCGGAGTTGACCGGCCGCACCGTGCGCTCCGGCAGGCCGGGCGGCAGCGCGATCGGCAGCTCGGTGAAGCCGAACCGCGACGCCAGCGTCCGACGCTCCTCGGCCGACGCGTTGGGCAGCCGGGCGACGACGAAGAACGCGGCCACGAGGACCAGCACGAAGACGGCGGGAATGATTCGGCGGATCGCGCCGACGGGTTGGGATGGCAAGGGTTCCCCTCCAGATTCGGCCACCACCGTGCCGCGCAGCGGCTAATGAGCCGTGCGGCCGGGGCTGGCGACGGGCGGTGTCGGCGGCTGAAAAAGGCAGCAATCGTCCCGACGGCAATTTTCTCACCGTCATCCGTCAGCAGTTGTTTGCCGCAGGATCGGGACATCCACCAGGCGCGGTGCTACGACTTACGCGGTCGGCGCTGCCATTTATCAGCCGATCGAGGCATGACGTGCGGTCCCTTCACGATGCCTGGTGAACCGGATGCGAAAGTCGCCGCCGGCTCACTTATAGTCGCGGGACCCCGGCCCGAATTCTTCTCAAAAGTTGCTCAGTGGCCGGCTCCGCCGCATGCGCGAGCGACCGCCGGGATCCGGCAACGTCAGCCGTTGGAACACCTTCACTCAACCGCGCTGAGTGGGAATCGCCGCGCCACGTGGCGCTCGTGCGCCATGCGGCGCAGGGCGGACAGCGCGACCCCGAACAGGACGCTGCGCACGAGCGCCGGGCCCTTCTCCGTCCCGCCCTCGTCGGCGGCCAGGTCGAACTCCGTCACGACGAGTTGCTCGGCGGCGCGGGCGTAGGAGACGAAGAAGGTCACCTCGGCCTCGCAGCCGAGGCTGCGCAGTCCCGCCAGGACGTGGGCCAGCACCTCGCCGGCGGGCGTACTGGCATCGTGGGACCAGTCGAGCGCCTCGACGAGCTCGGTCACCTCCGAGCGCGCGGAGTCCACTGCGGCCGGGCCGAGCGTCGTGGTCGAGCCGTCCAGATAGAGGGTGCGGTCCAGAACCTTGTACGCGTCCCGCAATGTGACATCGTCGTCGTCGATGGCGGCCAGGATCTCCCGTACAGAGGACAGGTCCAGGCCTCCTATCCCGGTCAGGGTCCGGATCAGACGGATCCGCCGCAGGTGCCGATCGTTGTAGTCGGCCTGGTTACGGCCGGTGGGCAGGCCAGCGGGAAGCAATCCCTCACGCAGATAGAACTTGATCGTCGGGACCGACACGCCACTCTGCCGACTGAGCTCCGAGATACGCACGGCGTCCTCCGCCCTGGCGAACGTTTGGGCAATCTTGCCATAGGAATCGATCAATAGCCATTGATCGATGGAAGCCGTGAGGCGGCAGACGCCGAGGCGGGCCGGGACGCCCGGCCACTTGATCATCACAGATCGGAGCACACGACGGATGTCCGAAAAATTATGCTAAGGATTGATAATCGCTAGCACGGATACTGGCGAGTTCCACAATACGATGTGCAATCTTAGCGATCTTAGCCCCGATCGTACAGTGGCACGTGCCAATTCTGGGCAAGAATTGATAAGCCCGCGTTCGTCACTCCGCGCTACGCTCCGAACGCAGAACGTGTTGACCGAACAGCTGACCTCGGCTAGCATCGACTGCGGTTAGCGGGGAATGGTGGCAGTCGACGCCCCAAGAATGACTCGGCCGAATTCGCCACATCCACACAATGGGATTGTCCGCAATCCGGGGGAGACAAATGCACGACACGGCAGAGCAGGCAGTGGAACGCGCAATCGACACCATGCGGAGCAATTTATCGGAGCAGTTGACGGTGGACGACATGGCTCGGGCAGCCATGTTCAGCAAGTTTCACTTCACGCGCATCTTCCAGCGGGTCACCGGCATCTCGCCAGGCCGATTCCTGTCCGCGATCCGCCTTCAGGAGGCCAAACGGCTGCTCACGACGACGAGGCTCAACGTCACCGACATCAGCCTCCGGGTGGGATACAACAGCGTCGGGACGTTCAGCACCCGCTTCACCAAGAGCGTCGGCCTGCCACCCACCACGTACCGACGGATGGGCGGCTTCGCTCCACGCATTCCCACCCAGCGCCCGACGGGCATAACGCAGGGCACCATTACCGGACGGATCACCGCTCCCCTGCACGGGCCGGTGCCCGGGCTCATCTTCATGGGCCTGTTCCCGCACCGCATCCCCGAGGGCCCGCCCGCGCGGTGCGCCATCCTGGAGTCCCCGGGCGCCTACCGCTTCGCGAACGTGCCCGACGGCACCTGGCACCTGCTGTGCCACTCGGTCTCCGGCGACGTGCTCCGGCTCCAGCAGGACAGGGTGATGGTGGCCGCGGTGGGGCCACTGACCGTACGCGGGCAACTGACCCTGACCGCCGACGCCCACCTCAAGCAGGTGTCCAAGATCGACCCGCCGGTGCTCCTGGCGCTGCTCGACAGCCGGAAGGCGGCGTACGAACGACAGGAACAGGCCAAGGTGTACGCGGCCTAGCCCTCCCCCGAGGGGTGCGCGCCGCGCACCCCTCGGGCAGCTTCCCCACGTCGGGCCGCCGGCGCCACACAGGGCGCCGGCGGCCCGACGCGCGCCCGCTCCCTCACCCAAGGCCTCCACACGTCCTCCCCTGCGCGCCTCGCCCGCCCCACCCCCCTTCGCGCCTCGCCCCGGCGGGCCCCGGCGGGCCCGTCGATCTTGCACTTCTGGCCCTCGGTTCGCCACCTTTGCACCTTTCGCGGGGGCAATAAGTGCAAGATCGACGCGCACGCTCGGCGCGCACGCTCGGCGCGGCAGAGCGCGGGGGTGGCGGACGGGGGACAGGGAAACAGGGGGACAGGGGTGGTCCCGCGGGCGCCGTGGCGCCCGCGGGACCGGTGGTGCTGATCAGTTGACCTTGTGGACCGTCATCGGCAGGCCACCACGCACCCGGAGCGACAGCATCGGCTCGGGCACCACCGGCCGGCCGGGCACCCCGACCAGGCGCACGTCCCTGAGCAGCATGGCCAGGACGAGGGTGGCCTCCATCATCCCCAGGTTGTTGCCCACGCAGAACCGCGGGCCGGCGCCGAAGGGGATGTACGCGTACCGGGGGCGTTCCGAGCTCCGTTGCGGGTCGAAGCGATCCGGGTCGAAGCGTTCGGGCGCGTCCCAGAACCGCGGATGGCGGTGCAGGGTGTACGGGGAGATGAGGATGTCCGCCCCCGCCGGCACGTGGTACCCGCCGATCTCGTCGGCGGCCTGCGCCTTGCGGGGCAGCAGCCAGACCGGTGGGTAGAGCCGGATGGCCTCCTCCACCACCATCGCGGTGTACCGCAGCTGGTGCAGGTCCTCGTACGCGGGCAGCCGGTCGCCGAGCACCGTCACGGCCTCGTCCCGGACCCGCTCCCTGATCTCGGGGTGCTGGTCCAGCAGGTGCAGGCTCCAGCCCAGCGTGCTCGCCGTCGTCTCGTGCCCGGCCAGCAGCAGCGTGACCAGTTCGTCGCGCAGTCGTTCCCGGGCCACCCGCGGGTCGCTCTCCTGCCGGGTCGAGAGGATCAGACGGGAGAGGACGTCGTCCCGCCCCTCCACGTCCCGGCCCCGGCCGGCGACCAGCTCGTCGACGACGTGCTGGAGGTGCCGGCGGGCACGCCGGAACCGGCGCTGCCGGGGCAGCGGGATCCAGTGTGGCACCGCGCTCAGCGTCTCCAGCTCGAACATCGCCTGGTCCTGTACGGCCGCGAAGGACCCGCCGACCCCGTGGAAGCCGTTCAGCTCGGCGTCGAGCAGGGTCCGCCCGAGCACCCCGAGGGTCAGCGTCGTCATCTCCTCCAGCACGTCCACGGCAGGGCCGCCGATCCGGGCCGACAGCCGCTCCACCAGCAGGGCGGCCTCCTCGCCGACCACGCCCGCGTACTGGGCGAGCCGCCGGTTCTGGAACGCCGGCTGGATGACCTTGCGCTGCTTGCGCCACAGCTCGCCCTCGCTGGTGAGCAGCCCGTCGCCGAGCGCCCGGCGGGCGTGCACCAGGCCGATGCCCTTCTGGTAGTTGGCGCTGTTGTCGGCCAGGACGTGCTTGGCGTGGTCGGGGTGGTTGAAGAAGTAGAGCTTCTTGTGCCCGACCGGCAGCCGGGCGGCGTCGCCGTACCGGTCCGCCGCCAGGGTCATCATCCGCAGCCGGTCCCGGCCCATCAGGACCAGCATGCTCAGGGCGTGGGAGCGCGGGGGGCCCTGCGGCGTACGCGGGCCCCGCTCCTCGGTCGTCGTCATGCCACCTCACCCCGCTCCCGCTCGACCTGACGGAACCGCCCGGAGAGGAAGACCAGGGCCTCCCCGTCCGCCCGGCGCTCCAGGGAGAGCAACCGGCCGAGGAAGATGGTGTGGTCGCCGCCCTCGTAGGAGCGCCACACCTCGCACTCGAAGTGGGCGAGGGCACCGTCGATCAGGGGTGCCTTCGTCGCCCGGCCCGGCCGCCAGTCCACCTGGTCGAACTGCTCGCTGCCGAGCGGTCGCCGCCCGTCGGCGAAGTAGCGGGCCACCTTCTCCTGGTCCTCGGTCAGCACCGAGACCGCGAACTCCCGGGTCTCGGAGAGGCAGGCGTGCATCACCGCGTTCCGGTCGACGCACACCAGCAGCAGCGGCGGGTCCAGCGACACGGAGGTGAAGGCGTTGGCGGTCATCCCGTGCGGGGTCGCACCGCCGACCGTCACCACCGTGACGCCGGTCGCGAAGGCGCCGAACGCCCGCCGCAGTGCCGTCACGTCGGGCGTCCCGACGGTGAGTGTTCGCTGTACGTCCACGACGTCTCCTCCTCGCGCCTTCAGGAGCGCCGCGCCGAGGTGTACGGCGCGAGCGCCGTCACCAGTGCCTCCGGCACCCTCGCCGGCACGGTGCGGGTGTTCGGGCCGCGCATGCAGGCGATCCGCTGCCGACCCCGGGCCACCAGCGTCTCGCCGCCGTCCCGGTCGAGCTTGACGTAGTCGAAGCTGAACTCCACCTGGGTCTGCGCCAGTTCCTCCAGGCGCATCCGGATGGACAACTCGTCGAACGCGGTGATCTCGGCGAAGAACTCGCAGTCGACGCGGAGGGTGAACAGCTTCAGGTCATCCCGCACGTCCGCCAGCACGTCCGGCGCCCGTTCCTTGAGGAACATCTCCCGGCAGCGCCCCTGCCAACGCAGGTAGTTGACGTAGTACACGTTGCCGACGAGGTTGGTCTCCTCGAAGCCGACCGTGTGCAGGTACTCGAAGTACTTGTCCATGGCCTAGGCACGTCCTTCCGTGAGGATCGCGAACACCATCGGGTGGGGCAGGTCCCGCACGCTCGTCACGAACGTCGCGATCCGCAGGTCGCCGGAGGCGAACACCAGCCAGCCGGCCCGGTCCGAGGGCACCGCGACCAGCGGCGCCCGGTGCGAGAGCCCCGCCTTGCGCAGGCACTCGGTGGCCGCCCACACCCGCGTCGCCGCCGCGTCCAGGGACTCCGCGCCGTCGGCGGCGCAGAGCCGGGCGAGGTCGGCGTGCGCGCCGAGCAGCCCGTTCCAGACCGACTCCTCGCGGCCGCGTACCGTCTCCACGTCGCAGGCGAGCGGGCCGGTCCCCACCACGCACAGCGTCAGGTTCTCGGCGTGCGCGGCGGACAGGGAGCGGCCGTCGGCCAGCTCGGGGCGGCCGTCGGGCCGGTACGAGACGTCGACCGGGCCGCCCGCGGCCCGACCGGCGGCGACGGCGGTCCGGGCCCGCCGCCGGCGGATCTCCTCCGCCGTGCCCTGCGCGGACGATGCGTCCTGCCCGCCCTGGTCCGCCGGGGCCGGCTCGACCGCGACCGCCACGCCGCCGCCGACCAGGTCGCCGACGGCCCGCTCCAGGTACGAGCCGAGCAGCGGCGCCACCCACGGGCCACGACCGTCGTTCTTGCGTACCGCCCGCAGCCGCAGGCCCTCCCACCGCTCCACGACGGTGCCGTCGCCGGAGCGCAGGGCGATGTCGTAGACGTAGGTGTCACCGTCCCGGCTGCGCTCCTCGGCGCAGTAGCGCAGCTCCTCCGCCTCGGTCAGGCGGCTGCCCGCCGGGTGGAGCCGCTCGATCCCGGCCGGCAGCAGCGTCGCGTCGGGGACGCAGACCTGGTTGCCGTGCATGAGGGCGTCCCGCACGCCGGGGTCTCCGAGGAGCAGGGTGGCCGGCAGGAAGTCGGTGAACCACCTCGTCTCCGGTGCCGTGACGACGTCGACGTCGACGTGCCGGGCGGCCGAGCGGTGGTAGCGGCGCAACCGCTGGAAGCGTCCACCCTGGAACAGGATCTCGCCGTACAGGTCGGCGGCCGGGTCCAGCGGCACGGCCGGCAGGCCGGCGGGTACCTGCTCGGGCGGCCCCGACGGCGCCGGTTCGCCGGTGAAGTGCAGCCGGGCCCGGAAGTGGGCGGCGCTGAAGTCCGTCTCCGCGCTGTAGATGACCGCGTCCACGACGTCGTCGTCAACCACGAGGGTGGCGACCCGGATGGTGGTGCTGCCGTCCGGCGGCACCACGATGGGGCGCAGGAACTCCGCCCGCTCGACCACCGGCGTCTGCGTCCGGCCGGTCACGGCGGCGGCGACCTGGGCCATCGCCTCCATTCCGAACACCGCCGGGAACAGCAGGTTGCCGTCCAGCCGGTGGTGGTCCAGGTAGAGGTCGGTGGCCGGCTTGAGATCCGACTCGGTGACCAGCTCGACCCCGTGGTAGCGGACCAGCGGGCGGTCCACGAACCGCAGCAGCGGCAGCTCGGGGAGGTCCGTCCGGATGGTGTCGATGCCCTCGGTACGGCCGCTGACCACCACCACCGACGGGGCGTGCGGGTCGGCGAGCAGGCGCCGGAGCATGGCCACCCCCTGGTCGGGGGTGACCGGCGTGATGCCGTCCCGGGTCAGCGCCTCGACCACGGAGAGCCGCTCGCCCATGCCGACGCCGGACCACACCGACCATTCGAGGCAGAGGCTGCGGCAGTGCGGGTGGCGGCGGCCGAAGTCGACGGTCAGCTCGGCCAGCCAGTCGTTCGCCGTCGCGTAGTGTGCCTCGCCGCGCAGCCCGGCCCGCCCGATGATGCTGCCGAACGTCACCAGCAGGCGCAGCTGGTCGGGGTCGACCGCGTCGAGCACGGCACGCAGTCCGTCGACCTTCGGCGCGAAGGTGCGGCGGAAGGCGTCCATGGTCAGACCCGTCAGGCCCGCCGGCTCGTTGCGGCCCGCGCCGTGCAGCACCGCGGTGACCGGTCCCAGCTCGGTGACGAGCCCGTCGACGGCCCGCCGCACCTGCGTCGCGTCGGACACGTCGGCCCGGGCGTAGCGCACCCGCACGCCGGCGGCCGCCATCCGCTTGAGGTTCGCGGCCAACTCGTCGTCCTGGGCCGGGTCCGACCGGCCGAGGATGGCGAGGCTGGCACCGCTGTCCACGGCCATCGCCAGGGCGCACTCCGCGGTGATTCCCTTGCCACCTCCGGTGACCAGCAGCAGGTCTTCGGCGTCCAGCGGCTGCCGGGTCTCGGTCGGCCGCACCGGCAGCCCCCGCAGGGTGGGCACCTGCCGCCGCCCGGTTTCGTCGTACCGGACCTCGGCGAACCCGTCGGTGGCCGCTACCTCCGCGGTCACCCGGGCCACGGCCTCCGGCACCGGCGGGGTGTGCACGATTGTGGTCCGCAGGTGCGGCGCCTCCAGCCGCAGCGTCTTGGCCAGCCCGGCCGCGCCGGGCCCCTGCTGGACGAGCACGAACCGGGTGCCGGGGGCGGCGGCGGTCGCCGCCTGTGCGCCGCGCAGGGCCAGTTCGAGGTCGGCCTCCGCGCACGGCTCCGGCAGGCACACCAGCACCCCCGCGCCGACGCCGGCGGTCTGCAGGGCCGCGCGGAGCGGCTCGGCCAGCGGGTGACCGGCGGGAGCGAACAGCTCCCACGGGGCGTCGGCGTCGGCGCGCGCGGCGGCCGGGATCGGCACCTCGTCGAGGTCGACCGCCCAGGCCCGGCACCAGTCGGCGACGCCGTGCACGAGCGCCGGGCCGGCCGCGTCGCTGTCCCGGCCGGTCTGCGCGAGCTGCTCCAGTGCCTCGGCGAGCTGCCCGACGGTGGCCGTCGCGAAGTTGGTCGGCGTCTGCGCCGGCGGCACGCCGAGCCGCTGCGCCGCCTGGTTGACCAGCTGACCGACGGTGATCGAGCTGAGGTGCAGGTCGTCGAGGAGTTGGCTGCCGTCGTGCACCATCTCCAGCGGCAGCTCGGCCCGCTCGGCGGCCAGCCGGCGCAGCAGTTGCAGGCTGGACTCGCCGGCCGCCTGCTCCGGTGCCGGCGCGGCGCCGTCCGCCCGGGGCGGACCGGCCGCCCGGACGCCGGTGCCCGGGGGCAGGCTCACGACCGGGGCGGACTCGCAGGGGCTGGCGAAGAAGCGGAAGTTCTGACCGACCTCGAGCGGGCGGACCAGCCGGTCGTGGAAGAGGGTGCCCTCCACGCCGCCGGCCCCGACGACGTACGCAGCGGCGGCGACCCGCAGCAGGCCCGCCAGCGACTCGTCGTCGGTGTTGAGTGCCACCGCCGGCAGGTCGGTGCCGGCCGACGCCAGGTCGGCGAGCACCTGCCCCGGGCCGACCTCGACGAACAGGTCGACCTCCTTGGCGGCCAGGGCGACGGCCTGGCTGAACAGCACCGGATCGGTGATCTGGCGGCGCAGCAGGGCCGGGACGTCGGTGTCCCGGGCGAGCGGCTCGCCGGTGACGGTGGAGATGATCCGCCGGGACACCGGCCCGAACCGCTCCCCGGCCAGCGCCTCGAGGAAGGCGTCCGCGGCCGGCTCGACCAGCGGGGAGTGGAAGGCGTGGGACACCGACAGCCGGGTGGTCCGCAGGCCGGCGGAGCGGGCCCGCTCGCAGGCGTCCTCCACGGCGGCCTCCGAGCCGGCGATCACGGTCTGCTCCGGCCCGTTGTACGCGGCGATCACCACGGAGCTGCCGGAGATCAGCCCGGCGACCCGCTCGGGCGGGGCGCCGATGTTGGCCATCGTGCCGGAGGCGCTGTGCTCCCCCATCGTCCGGCCGCGCACGCCGGCGACCCGCAGCAGCGCCTCCTCGTCGAGCGCACCGGCCCAGTGCAGGGCGGCGATCTCACCGAGGCTGTGCCCGACCGCGACGGTCGCGTCGAGGTTGAGCAGCGACAGTGCCCGCAGGCCTGCCAGCGAGCCGGTGACGATGCGCGGCTGGGCCACGGCGGTGGCGACCATGTCGCCGGTGCGCGGCAGCGCCGCCCGCTGGTACACCTCCTCCACGTCGGCGAGGCGCCGGCGCAGCGCGCCGCCGGAGGTGCCCCGGCCGGAGCCCTGCCCGGGGAAGAGGAAGCCGATGCGGCCCGGACCGCTCACGTGGCCCAGGAAGCAGTGGCCGTCGGAGGAGAACAGGCGCACCTCGCCGGCGTCGAGGGCGTCGCAGATCCGGCGCAGCTGCCGTTCGGCGTCCTCCGGCGAGGAGATCACCACACCCGCCCGGTAGGGCAGGTCGCGCAACTCCCGGTGCAGGGTGGCGGCGAGGTCGCCGAGCTGGGCGTACGACACGGTCGGCGCGAACTCGACCAGGCGCTGCAGCCGCTCGCGCAGTTCCTGCGGGCTGCCGCCGTCGACGAGGAGGAGTTCCGCGTCCTGCATGGACGCGGCGAGGTTGCGGAACCGGCTGTCCAGTCGGGCCGTCCGGCGGGGCTGCTCGTTCTCCAGCACGATGTGCGTGTTGATGCCGCCGAAGCCCATCGCCGTGATGCCGGCGCGCACCGGCACGTCGCGGGGCCACGCCTCGGCCTTGCGCAGGGCCCGCAGCGCGGACTGCTCGGCGGTGAGGATCTCGTGCGGGTCGACGCAGCCGATGGTGGGCGGCAGCACCTCGTGGTGGACCGCCATCGCCGCCTTGATCAGACCGGCGATGCCGGCCGCCGCCTTGGTGTGCCCGATCATGCCCTTGATCGAGCTGATCGCGGCCTGGGCGGCGCTCTCGTCGGCGGTGCGCCGGGCCAGGGACAGCGCCTGGAGCTCGGTGGCGTCACCCACCGCCGTACCGGTGCCGTGTCCCTCGAAGAGCCCGACGGTCTCGATGCCGAACCCGGCCCGGTCGTACGCGCGGCGCAGGGCGAGCTGGTAGCCGGCGACCTCCGGCCGGGTGATGCCGCCCTTGCCGTCGGAGGAGATGCCCCAGCCGGCGATGGTGGCGTAGATGCGGTGTCCCGCCTGGCGGGCCTCCGCCTCGCGCATCAGCACCACCATGCCGCAGCCCTCGCCCGGCCAGAACCCGTTCGAGCCGCGGTCGTAGACCCGCATCTCGCCCCGGGCCAGCGCGCCGGTCTTGGCGAAGCCGATGATCTCGAAGGGGTCGATGGACAGGTCCACCCCGCCGGCGATCGCCACGTCGACCTCGCCGTCGGAGAGGGTCTTGCAGGCGGTGGCCACGGAGAGCAGGGACGAGGAGCAGGCGCCGTCGACCGTGTAGCCGCCGCCCTTGAAGTCGAAGTGGTTGCAGATGCGCCCGGCGATGGTGTTCGACAGGCCGCCCGCGAGGGTGTCCTCGTCGACCTCCGGGAACGGGCCCTTGAACGTCGCCTCGAAGTCGTCGAGGAACGTGGTGAGCTGGTCGTCGTCCCAGTCCTGTTCCTTGAGCGCGGCGGCGACCATGCGGCGCACGTACGGCCAGCGCAGCCGCAGCTGGTTGGCCCGGGAGAACTCGCCGGTCAGCGTGTTGCCGACCACCACGCCGGTCCGCTCGCGGGGCAGGCCCTCCGCCATCGGGAAGCCGGCGTCGGCCAGCGCCATGGCCGCCATGTCGAGGGCGAGCCAGTGGGTGAGGTCGGTGGAGCGGTAGGTGCTGCCGGCGATCTTGTAGGCGATCCGGTCGAACTCGTACCCCTCGATCACGGCGGCGTTGCGGGCGTAGAACCGGTCGGGGGTGGCCGGATCCGGGTCCCAGTAGTCGTCCAGGCTCATCCGCACCTCGGGTAGCCGGCGGAAGGCCCGGCGCCCGGCGAGGGCGTTCTCCCACAGTTCTCGGGGCGACGTGGCGTCCGGGTAGCGGCACGCCATCCCCACGACAGCGATCCTGGTCACGAGGTCTCTCCTTCGGCACGTACGGGGGTGGACCGCCGGGGTGTGGCACCGGCCGGTGGGTGGGGCGTCACGATCAGCTCTGCCTCTCGAACTCGGCGGCGATGGCCTGCCGCCACCGCTCGTAGGCGGGCGTCGGGCCCTCCAGGTCGTCGGGCAGCGCCACGTCGGTGACCTTCGCGGCCTCGCGGGTGGTCATGCCGCAGAACACCTGGGTCGCCACCTCGTTGTGCGGGACGATCAGGCCCGCGCGCACCCGGGCCCCGGCCGCGAAGGCGCTGCCCTGGGCGAGGTCGAGGCGGTAGTCGCCGGCCCGGTCGCGGAACCGTTGCAGTTCCGCCTCGCTGGTGCCGCCGGCGTACGTGGCCGCGAGGCCGGCACCGGCGTACAGGTCGGCCCGCCGGTGCTTCGGGAACCGGGCGAAGATCTCCGTGACCCGGTCCACGTCGGTGCCGCCGACGAACCAGGTGGCCCGCCCGATGCCCTGGTCGATGACCCGGTCGACGTAGTCGCGCGGCCCTTCCGCCGGCCAGGGGAACCGCGGGTGCTGGTACTGCCCGTGCACGTACCGGTCGGTGTGGAAGTACGCCTGGTGGAAGCCGTAGCCGTCGAGCACGAGCCAGCGCAGCAGCGGGTCCGGGGCGTGCAGCTGACCCCAGCGCATCCGGGGCACCCGGGCCATCGCCCAGCCCACGCCGACGTACACCATGTAGATGTGCGCGTCGCCCCGGCCGGCCAGCATGGCCGCCACGTGCCGGGGGCGGCCCGGCCGCAGCGCGTCCCGGACGGCGAAGGCCATCCCGGCGCCCTCGTACGCGAAGCCACGGAAACGCGTCGGCACCGTCTCCAGACGGTCCTCGGCCGCCTCGACCGTCGCCGCCTCGGCCGCGTATCCGTAGCCCGCGAGGAATGAGGCACCGACGGTTTCGAGCATTTTCTTGGATTCGGCGTCCTTCACGTGGAAACCGCGTACATCCAGTTTGGTCTCGGAGATATTTGGCGTCAGGATTCTGCGCCGCAGATCACGTAGGCTCTGCATCGCACGCCCCCCAAAGGGTAGGTGTTCCAGGATTACCGGGACGGACATCCCATTTCGATGATGACAAGGGAGAAGACGATCGCTTTCTTCAACCTTGCGCATTCAGGACAGACATTCGAAACGTCCACGTCGTCCGATGGGAATTCGACGGCGCAGAACATCCGCCCGCGCGCGGTCGGCGGGATCTGCGTCAGCGGGGCTGGCCGAGGTCGGCCGGCTCGAAGTGCGCGCGGACGTTGCGCCGCCAGCTCTCGTACGCGGGGAACGCTCCGGCCGGTTCGGCGCGGACCGCCACGTCGTCGGCGAGGGCCGCGGCGGCGGCCACGGACCGCCCGCCCAGCGCGCCCATCGCGGCCTCGCTGTGCGCCGGGACGTACCCGGCGTGGCTGCGGGCCTTCGCGGCGAAGGCCGCGCCCTGGGCCAGGTCCGGCGCGTACGGGCCGGCGGCCCGGCGCAGCGCGACCAGCGCGTCGGCGTCGGCGCCGCCGGCGAAGGTGGCGGCGAGCCCGACCCCGCTCCACAGATCGCCGTGCCGCTCGGTGGCGAAGGCCCCGACGGCGGCGGCCACGTCGACGGTACGGGCGCCGTGGATGAACCACAGTGCCCGGCCCAGGCCCTGGTCCGCGGCCCGGAGGAAGTAGTCCGCGTGACCCTGCCACGGGTACGGCGCCAGGCGCTCCTGCCGGGTCACCCACCGGTCGAGGTCGAAGTAGGCGCGGTCGAAGCCGTAGCCGTCCACGGCGAGCCAGGTCATCGTCGGGTGGTACGGCGAGCCCGTCAGGTCCGGAACCACGTGCCGCCAGAGGGGGCGCGGCAGGCGGGCCATGGCGAACCCGATGCCGATGTAGGCGAGGAAGAGGTGCGGGGCACCCGGGCCGCGCAGCAGGTCCCGGGTGCGGGTGCCGCGCCGCGGCCCCATCGCGTCGAGAATGGTGCAGGCCATCGTGGCGCCCTCGTAGGCGAAACCGAGCAGTTCCCGGTCGACGAGCGCGAGCCGGCGCTCCAGCTCCCAATGGTCGCGGGTCTCGATGCCCCACTCGAACCCGCAGACCACCGACTGCGGGACCGCCTCCAGGTGGCGGGTGACCTCCGTGGCGGGGCCCGGAAAGCCACGGCGGGCGAAGGTCACGTCGGCGAGTTTCGGCGCCATCAGGAGTCGACGCATGGAACCCAGAACCGTCGGCATGGCAGATCCCCCTGTCGGGTACGACGCCGGCCCCGGCCGGCGGGTGACCTCATCGTCACCTCGCGCCGGCCGGGGCCGCCTCTTCTGCTGTGCGCTGATCCGCCGCCGTGCGGCAGTTCGCCAGGGACGCGACGGGAGGGCTTCTACCGCCGCTGGGTACGCAGGAACATCAGCAACAGGGCCACCGCGACGAGGCCCAGGTCCAGCAGGAGCAGCACGCCGTTGATGCCGTCGAGCTGGACGTGGTCGTGGCCGCCCCCGTCGGCCGTGTCCTTGACCGGCACGGCGGCGGCCTGGGCCGGCGGGCCCCCGAGCGTCACGGTGAAGCCCGCCGTTCCGGAGACCTGCCGGCCGTCGGGCAGCCGGGCGTGGTAGGCGACGCGGTAGGCGCCCGGCCCGGCGTCGCGCACCGGCACGACCATCCGGCCGTCACGCAGCATCGGTTTCCGGGTCGAGACGACCTCGCCGCCCGGCCCGGTGACGGCCAGCCGCAGGTCCCCGGCCGTCTCGGCACCGCCGAGCGTGAGCGTCACCTCACGCGGCGCGGCGCCGACCACCGACCCGTCGCCGGGGGTCAGCGCCAGCTCCCGGTTCGCGGCCGGGGTGCCGAAGGCCAGCAGCACCAGGACGGCCAGCACGACGCCGCCCGCCACGGCGATCAGTGCCCGCCGCACCGCGCCGGCTGACGCCGGCGACTCTGGCGACGCCGACGGCGGCTCGGGCGGGCGGTCGGCGTCCACGGTGGTCATGACGGCTGCGGGGCGGCCTCGGACTGCCGGCAGCTGCACGACATCAGCTGCGACTCCGCCCGGCTCGGCCGCAGGTGCAGGTACATCGCGATCACCATCGGCACGAAGACGACCGTGTTGTAGAACAGGTGCAGCTCGACCCGGGGGATCACGACCTGGAGCAGGCTGGTGGGCACGGGGCTGTCGAACAGAAACCGCCCCGTCTGCGCCTGCAACAGCAGCAGCAGGTGCTCGATGTGGTGCCAGAACTGGATCGCCAGGGCGACGGTCCACCAGCTCCGGCTGCGCCCGACGAAACCGGTACGCAGGATCCACAGCCCGACCAGCATCACGATCGCGTAGCCGTAGTGCAGCCACTCCGAGCTGACGAGCCAGGGGAACGGCATGCCGAGTACCCCGCGGGCCTCCGGCCGCGCCCAGCCCAGGCCCCAGATCTGGAACGCCTGCACCAGGTGCTCGGCCCAGTGCGCCAGCACGATCACCATGAAGCCGTTCAGGGCGGCGCGGTGGTACGCGCCGTTCAGTGTCGCCCAACGCCCGGACGCTCCGGGCAGGGTCGCCTGGTGGCTGGTCACGTTGCCTCCTTGGAAGGGGTTCCGGGCGCGGTGGACGACCACACCCGCACTCAGCGTGTCGAGCCGGACACGCCGAAACGTCTTCGATGTTGCGCACTCCGAGTCGGGAATACGTCAGTTCTGCCCGCTCGGGCCGGTGGGGGCGTACCAGGTGCCGACCCGGCGCGCCGCCGCGAAGCTGGCCCAGGCGACCGCGTCGACCAGTGCGGCGTCGCCCGGCTGGTGGCGGCGGAACTCGGTCACCACCTCCTCGTCGACCTGGTAGGACGCGAAGACGGTCAGCAGCGCGAGCCGGCCGGCGGCCCGCTCCGCCTCGGGCAGCCGCGCGATGAGCCGTTCGCACCACTGTCGACTGAGGCCGGTCTCCTCCCCGCGCCAGTCCTCGAGCCGCTCCCCGACCAGCTCCCGGACCGCCGGCGGGACCGCCCGCCCGCCGGCCGCCTCGAACGCCGCGTACGCCCGGGCCATCGCCCCGGCCACGTGCGGGCTGCCGGCCGCCCAGGCGGCCTCCGCCGGCAGCGGCGCCGGCGGCAGCAGGTCCACCGAGCGGCCGGGCTCCCGGGCGTCGCGCAGCGTCCCCTGCAGCACCCAGCCGATGCCCCGCTTCAGGCGCCGCCGGGCGCGCGGCGACAGCCCCGGCGGGAGCAGGAAGTTGGACAGGAACACGTTGACCACGCGGGCGATGTAGTGGAAGCCGACCGCCACGCCGACCAGTTCCGGGCGGTCCCGCTCCGGAAACGGCAGCACGGGTCGCGCGGTTCCGGGCTGGTGCGCCGTGCGTCCCCACTCCGCCGCCACGCGGATCCGCCGGTCGTCGATGTCGGCGAGCCGGTCGGCCACGATCGCCTCCGCGTCGTGCTCCGTGGAGAGCTCGTAGAGCCCGACGCTGTGCATGTCCACGCAGTACGGGCAGATGTTCGCCACCGACACGGCGGCGGCCACCGCCTCCTTCGTCGCCCGGTCCACGTTCTCCGTCGGCAGCAGCGGCTCGCGCATGACCATCCAGTACGCGGCCAGCACCTCCGGCGACGGCGAGTGCAGCTGGGCCGGCGGCACCACCAGTTGCATCTCCTGCGCGACCTGGTTGTACACGGTGTCCACCAGGCCCCGCGCGGCGCCTGGCGGCACCGGCGAGACATAGTTGACCTGGCGTTGGACCACCGAAGAGGCCACCCGGCGAGCGATCATGATCTGCCTCCTGCTCTGCGCCGCCCCGCCGGTCGGTAACGGCGGCGGCACTGTCAGTATTGGGAAACCGGGGGCGCAGGCAACGCGATCGACACCGGTTGAGCACCCTGGGAGAAGGAGGGCCCGACGGCGCGCGCCGATGATGGGCGACGACCCAGTCCCTCCGTTCCGTGGGAGTCGCGATGCTGGTCCTGGTAACCGGTGGCACCGGATTCATCGGCTCCCACTCGACGGCGGCGATCCTGGCCGCCGGCCACCGGGTCCGGATGCTCGTCCGCGATCCGGCCCGTGCCCGACGGGTGTTGACCGCCCTGGGGGCCGACACCGGGCGCGTCGAGCTGGTCACCGGCGACGTCACCGAGCCCGCCGACGCGGCCCGGGCCGCCGACGGCTGCGCCGCCGCGCTGCACGCCGCCGGCGTCTACAGCTTCGACGCGCGGGACCGGGCGCGGATGCGGGCGGTCAACCTGCGCGGCACCGAGGTGATGCTAGGGGCGGCGCGGGCGGCGGGTCTCGACCCGATCGTGCACGTCTCCACGTTCGGCGCGCTGCTGCCGGCCGCCCGGTCGCCGCTGACCGTCCACTCACCGGTCGGCACGCCCCGGGAGACGTACCTGGACGGCAAGGCCGCCGCCGAGCACGTCGCCCGCCGGCACCAGGACGACGGGGCGCCGGTGGTCATCACCTACCCGCTGGCCTCGCTCGGCCCGGACGATCCGCACCTGGGCGACCAGACCACCCGGGTACGCAACGTGCTGCGCGGGCTGATGCCCATGTGGCCGACCGGCGGCTTCCCGGTCGGCGACGTGCGGGACGTGGCCCGGCTGCACGCGGCGGTGCTCGAACCGGGGCACGGTCCCCGCCGTTTCCCGGCCCTCGGCCGCTTCGTCACGACCCGGGAGTTCGTCGACGCGCTGCGCCGGGTCACCGGGCGGGCCCTGCCCACCCTCCGGCTGCCGGCACCGGCGCTGCTGCCGATGGGCCACCTGGTCAGCGCCGTGCAGCGGCTGGTGCCCGTGCACCTGCCCGCGGAGCACGGCGCCATCTACCTGTGCGCCACCGCGCGCCCGATGGACGGCACACCCACCGAGGAACTGCTCGGGTCGGCGGGGCGGCCGCTGGACGAGACGTTGACGGACACCGTGCGGTGGCTGCACCGGACCGGGCGGCTGAGCCGCCGGCAGGCCGGCCGCGCCGCGTCGCCGGCCGACGTCACGCCGCGGCAGGCGCCGGAAACGGTCTGATCCCCGCCCCGGGAGCGCGGGCCGCCACCGTCACGGCCGCCCGCCGTCGACGCGTACCCGTAGCCGCACAAGAAATCGTGCGCGTTCCGCCGTGCGCAATTTCCCGACAATCGACGCGCCGGCCGGAAAGGCCGCCTCAGCAAAACAGAAGATGCGTTCCACCTGCATCCATCGACACGATGATGCGGGACTTGGCGCAGCATCCGCCGCGCGAAATCGGTCCCGCCCGACCACCATTTTCACACCTTGCTCCCGTCGCCGCATCCCGGCGGCGGTCAAGGCTGCCCGAAAGACGCTCACCGGGGCCGGCGCCGGCGTGCCCGCCCCCAGAAGGAGGTAGCCGCCGTGCAACCGGAAACACCCGAGGCGCAGCAGGTCCGTGTGCTGACGCTGGAAGCGTTCGCCGACACCATCATCCCGGGCGTCAAGCGGTCGGCCGACGACCGGGCGATCGCCGGCGTGTCGACCGACGGCGGCGCCGTCGAATCCGGGGCACTGGCCCTGATGGAGGACCCGGCCGGTGGGTTCGCGCTGTTGCTGGGCACGCTCAGTGAGGCCCTCAACGCGCACGCGACCGGGTACGCCGAGGCGAACGGGCTGACCCCCGACCCGACGGTGCCACCGTTCGTCGCGCTCGCGTTCGACCACCGCACCGCCCTGCTGAGCCAGTTGCTCGCCATGGAGGGCCCCGAGAAGGAGATGTGGGTGGGGCTGGCCCTGTTCAGCAACATGGCCTACGACAGCGCCGCCCACATGAACACCCGTGACGCGCTCGCCGCCGGGCACCCCGGGCTGCTGGCGATCGGCATCACCCGACCCGACGACGACGGGCTGTGGCGCTTCCCCGACTACTCGTACGGACGCCCGTTGTCGCGACTGCACCCACACACCACCCCCACAGGGAGCCCGGCATGACCAGTAGCGCTAGCACCGACGTCGTGGTGATCGGCAGCGGCTTCGGCGGCGCGATCCCCGCGTACCACCTCGCCGCGGGTGGGGCGCGCGTCGTGGTCCTGGAACGCGGCCCCTGGCTGTCCAGCGACGAGTTCGACCACGACTTCAAGCTCGGCTCGTCGTACACCCGGATCTTCGACTTCACCGTCGGCGACGGGATGAGCGTGCTGGGCGGAAACTGCGTCGGCGGCGGCAGCGTCGTCTACTTCGCCACCATGCCGCGCGCGCCCCGGTTCGTCTTCGAGCGGCAGGGCAGCATCGGGCGGCGGATGTGGCCGGCGGCCATCACCCGCGACACCCTCGACCCCTGGTACGACCGGGTCAGCGAGGCGCTCCCGATCACGTCGCAGAGCTGGGAGAAGGTGCCGTACGCCGGCGGCCTGTTCGCGGCGGCCTGCGAGCACGCCGGGCGCACGGCCAATCCGGTGCCGTCGGCCGTGGACGTCGACAAGTGCACCAACTGCAACTGGATGATGGCCGGGTGCCGCTTCGACGCGAAGCGTTCCCTGCTGCTCAACTACCTGCCGGGGGCCCTGGCGCACGGCGCCGAGATCCGGCCGCTGCACGAGGTGCAGCACCTCTCCCGCACCGAGGACGGCGGCTACCGGGTGCACTACCGCATCGTCGACGCGGAGGACTACCGGATCCTGCACGACAGCGGGACGATCGACGCCAAGATCGTGATCGTCGCGGCCGGGGCCGGCGCGACCCCGGTGATCCTGCAGCGCTCGGAGCCCACCCTGGGCACGATGCCCACCGCCGTCGGCCGGTACTTCTCCGGCAACGGGGAGCGGCTCAACACGGCCGTCTTCGACGACGACCGGGTCCGGGAGGTGCTCGGCCTCAGCCGGCCGAACGGCAGGGGCTACGACGCCAACCAGATCGGCCGCGGGCCGACGGTGGCGACCTGGGACCGGCTCGACGGCAGCCTGCCCGAGTACGAGCGGTACTCGCTGGAGCAGCTCTTCTTCCCGCTGGGGCTGGGCACGATCCTCGCCCAGGTGCCCGACGCGGTGGGCCCGAGCTGGTTCGGCCTGGCCAAGAAGGACATGCTGCGCCGCTGGCAGTCGTGGCTGACGCTCTTCACGATGTCGGAGGACGACAACGAGGGGGTCTTCGGGCCGCCGCCGGCGACCGGCAACGCGGACCGCATCTCCCAGCAGATGCTCGGCCGGGGTCCGCTGAGCTACCGGCCCACCGCCAACACGCTGCGCGGTTGGGCCGCCGCCGACGCGGACGCCCGGGACATCCTGGAGCGCGACGGGCTGGCCCGGGTGATGCCGTGGACCAACGAGGTGGTCGGCGCGTACACGGTGCACCCGCTCTCCTCCTGCCGGATCGGCGACGACCCGGCGACGTCGGCCCTCGACGACCGGCACGAGCTGCGGCAGCACCCCGGCATCTTCGTCACCGACGGCTCGGCGGTGCCAGGGGCACTCACCGTCAACCCCGCCCTCACCATCGCCGCGCTCGCCGAGCGGGCCGTGCCCGGCATCGTCCGGGCCGCCCAGGAGCGCGGTGTGCCGGTCCGCTACCACGGTGCGCTGCCCGAGGGAACGGACCGGGCGGTACCCCAGGTCGTGCCCAGCTAGGACCCTGGCGGGCCGGGGCGCAGCCCGCGCCCCGGCCCCTCCGGTCTGCCCGACCAGGAAGGAAACCGATGGGCAGGCGACTGGCTCGGGTGACGAGCCGCACCATGCTGACCCACGTCCGACACGTGACGCCGGTCCCCCCGTGGGCCGCCGACGGGTCCGTCGGCCGGGTCTACCAACAGATGGCCGAGGACTTCGGGGTCATGGCGCCCCCGGTGCTGCTGCACTCCCCCGCCCCCGACGTGCTGCGGGCCTGCTGGCTGATGCTGCGCGAGACGCTGCTCGCCGAGGGGCTGGTCGGCCGCGACGCCAAGGAGGTGGTCGCCGCCGCCGTCTCCGAGAGCAACCGGTGCCCGTACTGCGTGGAGGTGCACGGCGCGACGGCGGCCGGGCTGCTGGGCGACACCGCCGGGTGGCTGCGCGCCGGAGCCGGCGGGATCGGCGACCCCGGAATGCGGAACCTGGCCGAATGGGCCCGGCACGGCGGGGCCGGCCCGGGGGCGCGCCGGGTGCCCGCGCCGTTCCCCGCCGTGCACGGGCCGGAGCTGATCGGCGTGGCGGTGGCCTTCCACTACCTCAACCGGATGGTGAGCGTCTTCCTCCAGGACACGCCGCTGCCGCCGACGCCGGCCGGGGTCCGCGCCGGGGTCCGGCGCACGGCCGCCCGCATCATGGGCGCGCTGGCCCGCGCCGGGCGCCCGCCCGGCCGTTCCCTGGACCTGTTGCCGCCCGCACCGCCGGAGCCGGACCTGGCCTGGGCGGTCGGGCGACCGCACATCGCCGCCGCCTTCGCCCGGGCCGGCCACACGATCCACCGCGCCGGGGAGGCCGCCCTGCCCGAACACGTCCGGCAGCGGGTCCTCGCCTGCCTGGCCGACCCGCCGCCCCCGGAGCCCGGTGGCGGCCGGTGGTTCGACGCCGCCGTGGCCGAGCTGGCACCGGCCGAACGGCCCGTGGCCCGGCTGGCGCTGCTGACCGCGCTCGCCCCGTACCGGGTCACCGACACCGACGTCGCCGACTGCCGCGCCGGCGGGATCGACGACGCCGCGCTGGTCTCGGTCACGGCCTGGGCCAGCCTGGCGATGGCCCGCCGGATCGGCGCGGCCCTGCACGAGGACCTGACGTCGCGTGCGGGCGAGCCGTGACCTGCAGCGGGGGCGCCGGGGCCGGCGCCCCCGCCCGGCCGAAAAACGCCGACCGGCTCGGGCTTTCTTTTCGTACGGCCGGTTGTCGACGGTTCCGCAATTCCTCGAATACCGGTGGCGGACAACCGGCCTACGATTCGACACCATGACCCGCATTCTCGTCACCGGCGGCGCCGGATTCATCGGCGCGAACTTCGTGCATTACACGCTCCGGAACCACCCCGCCCACGAGGTGTGCGTACTCGACGCGCTCACGTACGCCGGCAATCAGGACAACCTGCGGTCGGTCGCCGGACAGATCCAGTTCGTCAAGGGCGACATCTGCGACGCGGACGTGGTCGACCGGCTGGTCGCCGACTGCGACGTGGTCGTGCACTTCGCCGCCGAGTCGCACGTGGACAATTCGCTGCACGACGCGGAGCCCTTCGTGCGGACGAACATCCTCGGCACGTACACGCTGCTGGAGGCGGTACGGCGGCACGACCGGCGGCTGCACCACATCTCCACCGACGAGGTGTTCGGCGACCTTCCGCTGGACTCGCCGGACCGGTTCACCGAGGAGACGCCGTACCAGCCGTCCAGCCCGTACGCGGCCAGCAAGGCCAGCTCGGACCTGCTGGTACGGGCCTGGGTGCGGTCCTTCGGGGTGGCGGCGACCCTGTCCAACTGCGCGAACAACTACGGCCCGTACCAGCATGTCGAGAAGTTCATCCCGCGTCAGGTCACCGCTCTCCTGTCCGGGGACCGGCCGAAGCTCTACGGCGCCGGGAAGAACGTGCGGGAGTGGACCCACGTCGACGACCACAACGCGGCGGTGCACCTGATCCTGTCCGGTGGCCGGCTCGGTGAGACGTACCTGATCGGCTCCCACGACGAGCGCAGCAACCGGGAGATCGTCGAGCTGGTGCTGGAGCTGATGGGTGACAGTGGCGGCTACGACCAGGTGCCCGACCGGCCCGGCCACGACCTGCGCTACGCCAACGACTCGTCGAAGCTGCGCGACGAGCTGGGCTGGCGGCCGGTCTACTCGGATCTGCGGGCGGGCCTGGCGGCCGCCATCGACTGGTACCGGGACAACCGTTGGTGGTGGGAGCCGCTGCGGGACCGCTCCGAGGCCAGGTACCGCGTGCTGGGCCGGTAGCGGGCGACGGGTCCGGCCAGCCCGGCGATGCTGCGCGAGCGCGCCCGCGCGATGCAGGAATGGCGCACCAGCATCATGTCGCATCTGCCCTCGGACGCCGACCTGGACACCTGGGGGCCGG
>NZ_JBEYVB010000039.1:32951-63530 GCF_040643815.1 Micromonospora sp. NPDC047074 | reverse complement strand
CGCAGACGGTGCAGGTGTCGGCGTACCCCGACCACTACGCCCAGTGGGAGCAGCAGGCCGCCGACCTCGTCACCGAGCACTGGAACAGCTGACCCTGAAGACTTTCCACCACAAGGGGGACCGCCGGCCGGCACCGAGCACATCGGTGCCGGCCAGCGGCACATCGAGGGCATCCCCGTCACCAAATCTTGGACAGTTGCCGTTCGGGCCGAACGGCAACTGTCCAAGATCCGCGTGTGAGGGCGGCAGCCGCCTACGCCGATGGCGCGTTCCGCACATTGGGAGCGGGCGCAGGACCACCTGGCTGACGTCGGATCGGCACGAACCGACCGCCGGAGGGAACATCGCCGCCTCTCGGCTGGTTGAATGAGGTGTCGGTGTGTCCAGTGTCCCCGGGCCTCACCTCATCGCCTTCGCGGAATACCGTCCGGCTGGAGCCGCGTCGTGCCACTCGCCGAGAGGCGACCTGCACACCGACACCGGCGTCACCCCCGAGCCTCCGGGCCCGGGGGTGACGCTGTCTTCGCGCCCGCCCCGGCACGGCACCGTCGTCTCCGCCGGGCAGCCGATCAGCTCCCCGACGCGGGACGCGGACGGCGACCATCGGAGTGGAGATCGGTGGCCCGTGTCGCGTACCCGCGTGGCCTGGCCTAGTGTTCGAGGAGTCGGCGTCGGGTGGGTCGGGGAGGGGTGTCGCGCGTGGGACTGCGGACCTTCATCCAGGGTTGGCCGGTCTACCGGCAGCTCACCGGCACCGACCCGCTGGGCCGGGGGGCCGCCGCGCAGTCGACCCGCTCGGCGGAGTTGACGGCGCGCACCGAGACGGCCGACAGCGTGGCCCGCTCGGTCTGCCCCTACTGCGCGGTCGGTTGCGGCCAGCGGGTCTTCGTCAAGGACAACGAGGTCACCCAGATCGAGGGCGACCCCGACAGTCCGATCTCCCGGGGCCGGCTCTGCCCGAAGGGCTCGGCCAGCAAGAGCCTCGTCACCAGCCCGCTGCGGCAGACGAAGGTCCGTTACCGGCGGCCCTACGGCACCGAGTGGGAGGATCTGGATCTCGACGTCGCGCTCGACATGATCGCCGACCGGATCCTCGCCGCCCGCGCGGAGACCTGGGAGGACGTCGACACCGAGGGCCGGCCGCTGAACCGCACGCTGGGCATCTCCAGCCTGGGCGGGGCGACGCTGGACAACGAGGAGAACTACCTCATCAAGAAGCTGTTCACAGCGATGGGGGCCATCCAGATCGAGAACCAGGCGCGTATTTGACACTCCGCCACCGTCCCCGGTCTGGGGGCCAGCTTCGGTCGCGGTGGTGCGACGGACTTCCAGCAGGACGTCGCCAACGCTGACGTCGTCGTCATCCAGGGCTCGAACATGGCCGAGGCCCATCCCGTGGGCTTCCAGTGGGTGATGGAGGCCAAGCGGCGTGGTGCGAAGGTGTTCCACGTCGACCCGCGGTTCACCCGTACCAGCGCGTTGGCCGACACCTACCTGCCGATCCGGGCGGGCTCCGACATCGCGCTGCTCGGTGGCGTGGTGCGGTACATCCTGGAGAACGAGCTCGACTTCCGGGAGTACGTGCTGGCCTACACCAATGCCGCGACGATCGTCAGCGAGCGGTTCGTCGACGCCGAGGACGGCGACGGCTTCTTCTCCGGCTTCGACCCCGGGACCGGCAGCTACGTACAGGACTCGTGGCAGTACGCGGGCCACGAGTCCGACTCCGGCAGCGGGCACACCGCCCAGGAGCGGGACACGGCGGCCGGGCTGCGCCACGAGTCGCACGGCGCCCAGGTCGGCGGGCAGGTCGAGCGGGACGAGACGTTGCGGCATCCGCGCTGCGTCTACCAGATCCTCAAGCGGCACTTCGCCCGCTACACCCCGGAGATGGTGGAGCGGGTCTGCGGGATTCCCCAGGAGAAGTTCCTGGAACTGGCCGAGGCGTGGACGGCCAACTCGGGCCGGGAGCGCACCGGGGTGCTGATCTACTCGGTGGGCTGGACGCAGCACAGCGCCGGCGTGCAGTACATCCGCACGGGCGCGATCATCCAGTTGCTGCTGGGCAACATGGGCCGTCCCGGTGGCGGCATCCTGGCCCTGCGCGGGCACGCCAGCATCCAGGGTTCCACCGACATCCCGACGTTGTTCAACCTGCTTCCGGGTTACCTGCCGATGCCGCACCACGCCGATCACCCCACCTTCCAGCGGTGGGTGGACGGCATCCGGCACCCCGGGCGGAAGGGCTTCTGGGGCAACGCCGGGGCCTATGCGGCCAGCCTGCTCAAGGCGTACTGGGGAGACGCGGCGACGCCGGAGAACGACTTCTGCTACGGGTACCTGCCCCGGCTGACCGGCGACCACGGGACGTACCAGCAGGTGCTGAACATGATCGACGGGAAGGTGCGGGGCTACTTCCTGCTCGGCCAGAACCCGGCGGTGGGGTCGGCGCACGGGCGGGCGCAGCGGCTCGGCATGGCCAACCTCGACTGGCTGGTGGTCCGCGACCTGTTCATGATCGAGAGTGCCACGTTCTGGCGGAACAGCCCCGAGGTGGCCACCGGCGAGATCGTGCCGGAGCAGTGCCGGACGGAGGTGTTCTTCCTGCCGGCGGCCTCGCACGTGGAGAAGGAGGGCACCTTCACCCAGACGCAGCGGCTGCTGCAGTGGCGGGAGAAGGCCGTCGACCCGCCGGGCGACGCCCGCTCCGAGCTGTGGTTCTTCCACCAGCTCGGGTTGCGGCTGCGGGAGAAGCTGGCCGGCTCCGACCTGCCGCGCGACCGGGCGCTGCTCGACCTGGCCTGGGACTATCCGACGCATGGCCCGCACGGGGAGCCGAGCGCCGAGGCGGTGCTGCGCGAGATCAACGGGTACGAGGTGGCGACCGGTCGCCCGCTGTCCGCGTTCGCCGAGGCCCGCGACGACGGGTCGACGGCCGTCGGCTGCTGGATCTACTCCGGGGTGTACGCCGACGGCGTGAACCAGGCGGCCCGGCGCAGGTCCCGGCACGAGCAGGACTGGGTGGCGGCCGAGTGGGGCTGGGCGTGGCCGGCGAACCGGCGCACCCTCTACAACCGTGCCTCGGCCGACCCGCAGGGCCGGCCCTGGAGCGAGCGTAAGCGCTACGTCTGGTGGGACCCGGACGCCGGGCGGTGGACGGGCTACGACGTGCCGGACTTCGAGCGGACCAAGCCGCCGACGTACCGGCCGCCGGCGGGTACGGCCGGCCCGGAGGGGATCGCCGGCGACGACCCGTTCGTCATGCAGGGCGACGGCAAGGGCTGGCTGTACGCGCCCAGCGGCGTGCTCGACGGCCCGCTGCCGACGCACTACGAGCCGGCGGAGTCGCCGGTGCGCAACCCGTTCTACCGGCAGCAGGCCAACCCGACCCGCAAGGTGTACGCGCACCCGGTGAACTCGGTGAACCCGAGCCCGCCGCAGGAGCACAGCCAGGTCTTCCCGTACGTGTTCACGGTCAGCCGGCTCACCGAGCACCACACGGCGGGCGGCATGAGCCGTACGGTGCGGCCGCTGGCCGAGCTGCAACCGGAGATGTTCGTCGAGGTGTCCCCGGACCTGGCCGCCGAGGTGGGGCTGGCGCACCTGGGCTGGGCGCACCTGGTCAGCGGCCGGGCGGTGATCGAGGCGAAGGTGCTGGTCACCGACCGGCTCACCCCGTTACGGGTGGACGGCCGGGTGATCCACCAGGTGTGGCTGCCGTACCACTTCGGGTTCGAGGGCCTGGTGACCGGCGACTCGGCCAACGACCTGTTCGGGATCACCCTGGACCCGAACGTGCTCATTCAGGAGAGCAAGATCGGCACCTGTGACGTGCGTCCGGGGCGGCGGCCCACCGGAGCGGCCCTGCTGGACATGGTGGCCGACTACCAGCGGCGGGCGGGCATCGTCCCCGGCCGTCCGGCTCCGACGCTCACCCCCGGGGCGGTCCCGCCGCCTCCCGTCGACGGTGCCGGAAAGGACCGCGATGCTTCCTGACCCGAACAGCCTGTCGGGGCCGCTGGATCCCGCCCCCGAGGCGGGTTGGACGGGCGCACCGCCCCGGATGGGCTTCTTCACCGACACCAGCGTCTGCATCGGCTGCAAGGCGTGCGAGGTGGCCTGCAAGGAGTGGAACGACGTTCCCGGCTCGGGGCTGGACCTGCTCGGCATGTCGTACGACAACACCGGCGCGCTGACCGCGAACTCGTGGCGGCACGTGGCGTTCGTCGAGCAGCCCCGTCCGGCCGGGCGCGGCGCCACCGGCGCGGAGTTCCTGGGCATGCCCGGATCGCAGCCGCCGGGGCGCGAGAGCGGCGCGGAGGGGCGTACGGACTTCCGGTGGCTGATGATGTCCGACGTCTGCAAGCACTGCACCCACGCGGCGTGCCTCGACGTCTGCCCGACCGGCTCCCTGTTCCGCACCGAGTTCGGCACGGTGGTGGTGCAGGAGGACATCTGCAACGGCTGCGGCTACTGCATCTCGGCCTGCCCGTACGGCGTCATCGACCAGCGCAAGGGCGACGGCCGGGCGTGGAAGTGCACGCTGTGCTACGACCGGATCGGCGCCGGGCAGACCCCGGCCTGCGCGCAGGCCTGCCCGACCGAGTCCATCCAGTACGGCCCCCTCGACGAGCTGCGGGAGCGGGCCGCGGCCCGGGTGGCGACGCTGCACGGGCGGGGGGTACCCGAGGCGCGGCTCTACGGGCACGACCCGGACGACGGGGTCGGCGGCGACGGCGCGTTCTTCCTGCTGCTCGACGAGCCCGAGGTGTATGGCCTGCCCCCGGACCCGGTGGTCACCACCCGGGACCTGCCGAAGATGTGGAAGCGGGCGGGCCTGGCCGCCCTGGCGATGGCGGCGGCTGCCGTCGCCGCGTTCGTCGGAGGTTCCTCGTGAGCACGGGCCGCCCGGTCGGCGACCGGTTCCGCCGTTTCCGTGACCGTCTCGACGCGGGCACCCCCGCCGCCGGCCCGGCCGGGTCGCCCAGGACCGGCAGGGGTGGGCGGAGGCGGCGCGGCGGCGAGGAGTTGAGGGTCCCGGAGGCCGAGTTCACCTCCTACTACGGCCGGCCGATCCTCAAGGCGCCGGTCTGGAAGTGGGACATCGCCGCGTACCTGTTCACCGGTGGGCTGGCCGCCGGTTCGTCGCTGCTCGCGGCGGGCGGGCAGCTGACGGGGCGCCCCGCGTTGCGCCGGGCCGGCCGGGTCACCTCGCTGGCGGCGGTCACCGCCAGCACCGTCTTCCTGATCAAGGACCTGGGGCGGCCCGCCCGCTTCCACCACATGCTGCGGGTGGCGAAGCCGACCTCGCCGATGTCCGTGGGCACCTGGATCCTCGGCGCGTTCGGCCCCGTCGCCGGGATCGCGGCGGTTGCCGAGGGGGCGGCGGTGCTGCCGCGGCGGGGCCTGCCCGGGCTCGTCCGCCGGGTGGCGCCGCCGGTGGGGCACGCCGCCGGGCTGGCCGCCGCGGTGACCGCGCCGGCGCTGGCCACGTACACGGGAGTGCTGCTCGCGGACACGGCGGTGCCGTCGTGGCACGAGGCGTACCCGGAACTGCCTGTCATCTTCGCGGGCAGCGCGCTGGCCAGCGGCGCCGGCGTCGGCCTGATCGCCGCGCCCACTCGGCAGGCGGGCCCGGCCCGGCGGATGGCGGTCGCGGGCGCGGCCCTGGAGCTGTACGGCGCGCACCGGGTGGAGACCCGGCTCGGGCTGCTCAGCGAGCCCTACCGGGTCGGGTCCGCCGGTCGGCTGCTGCGCGCCGGGCGGGCGCTGACCGCGCTGGGGGTGGCCGGGGCGCTGCTGGGCCGGCGCAGCCGGACGCTGTCCGCGGTGTCCGGGGCGGCCCTGCTGGGCGCGTCGGTGGCGACCCGGTTCGGCATCTTCCACGGCGGCGTGGCCTCGGCGAAGGATCCGAAGTACACGGTGCTGCCGCAGCGGGAACGCCTCGAGCGGCGCCGCGCCGCCGAGGGCTGACGCCTCGCCGGCACGGCCCCGGCGGGGCTGTGGTTCACTGCTGCGTGGAGGCGTTCAGGCGGCTGGTGCCCCTCCCGGTCTTCAAAACCGGTGTGGCCCGGGACCCGGGCCAGGCGGGTTCGATTCCCGTCCGCCTCCGCCACACGGCGGAAGAGGAAACGATGGGGGACGTCGCGGACGATCCGCGCCGGCGGGTGCCGCGCACCGACGCGCTGCTCGACGACCCCAGGGTGGCCGCCGCGGCGGCCACCCTGGGCCGGGCGCGGGTGAAGGCCGCCGTCCGCCGCGCGCAGGAGCGCGCCCGCCGGGGCGAGATCACCCCCGAGGCGGTACGCGACGACGTCCTCGCCGCCCTGCCCGGGCCGGCGCCCCGGGCCGTGCTCAACGCCACCGGGGTGGTGCTGCACACCAACCTGGGTCGGGCCGCGCTGTCGCCCGCCGCCGTCGCCGCCGTCACCGCCGCCGCCGGGCACACCGACGTCGAGTTGGACCTGCGCACCGGGCGGCGGGCCCGCCGGGGCCGCGACGCCCTCGACGCCCTCGCGGCCGCGGTGCCCGACGCGGGCGCGGTGCACGTGGTCAACAACGGCGCCGCCGCGCTGGTGCTGGCCGCCACGGTGCTGGCCGCCGACGCCGAGATCGTGGTCAGCCGGGGCGAGCTGGTGGAGATCGGCGACGGGTTCCGCCTGCCCGACCTGCTGGAGAGCACCGGCGCCCGGCTGCGCGAGGTGGGCACCACCAACCGCACCACCCTCGACGACTACGCCGCCGCGGTCGGTCCCCGGACCGGCTTCGTGCTCAAGGTGCACCCGTCGAACTTCCAGGTCACCGGCTTCACCTCGGCGGTGCCCGTGCGGCGGTTGGCCACCCTCGGCGTGCCCGTGGTCGCCGACATCGGCTCCGGGCTGCTCGCCCCGGACCCGCTGCTGCCGGCCGAACCGGACGCCGCCGGCACCCTGCGGGCCGGGGCGGCACTGGTCACGGCCAGCGGCGACAAGCTGCTGGGCGGGCCGCAGGCGGGCCTGCTGCTCGGTGCCGCCGACCTGGTCGAGCGGTTGCGCCGGCACCCGCTGGCCCGGGCGCTGCGGGTGGACAAGCTGACCCTCGCGGCGCTCGCCGCGACCCTCGCCGACCCGCTCACCCCCACCCGGGCCGCGCTGCACGCCGACGCGGGTGCGCTGCGCGCACGGACGGAACGGCTGCGCGACGCCCTCGCCGGCGACGGGTGCAAGGCGCAGGTGGTGCCCACCGGCGCGGTCGTCGGCGGCGGCGGGGCACCGGGGGTCGAGCTGGACTCGTGGGCGCTCGACCTGCCCGAGCGGTACGCGCTGCCGCTGCGCGTCGGCGACCCGCCGGTGCTCGGCCGGGTCGTGCGGGGCCGGCTGCTGCTGGACCTGCGCTGCGTACCCGCCGACGCCGACGCGGCGCTGCGTGCCGCCGTGCTGCGCGTGCCCGGGGAGGGCTGACCGTGCTCGTGGTGGCGACGGCCGGGCACGTCGACCACGGCAAGTCGACCCTGGTCCGGGCGCTGACCGGGATGGAACCCGACCGGTGGGCCGAGGAACGCCGCCGGGGCATGACCATCGACCTCGGTTTCGCCTGGGCGCCGCTGCCCTCCGGCGCGACGGTCGCGTTCGTCGACGTGCCGGGGCACGAGCGGTTCGTGCCGAACATGCTCGCCGGCGTCGGCCCGGTGCCCGCCGCGCTGGTGGTGGTCGCCGCCGACGAGGGCTGGATGCCGCAGTCGGCCGAGCACCTGGCCGCGCTGGACGCGCTCGGGGTGTCGTACGGCCTGCTGGTGGTGACCCGGGCGGACCTGGCGGACCCGGGGCCGGCGACGGCCCAGGCCCGGGCGGAGCTGGCCGCGACCTCCCTCGGCGCGGTCGACGCGGTCGCCGTGAGCGGGTCGACCGGCGACGGGCTGCCGCAGCTACGGGCGGCCCTGGACCGGCTCGCCGCCCGGCTGCCCGCCCCGCGCGCCGACGCCCCGGTGCGGCTGTGGGTGGACCGCGCCTTCACGGTCCGGGGCGCCGGCACGGTGGTCACCGGCACCCTCGGCGCCGGCCGGCTGCGGGTGGGTGACGAGCTGGAACTCGCCTCCAGCGCGGAACCGGTCCGGGTGCGTGGCCTCCAGTCCCTCGGCGCGGCGCGGCCCGACGTCGCCTCGGTGGCCCGGGTGGCGGTGAACCTGCGCGGTACGCCCCGGGACCGCCTGGGGCGCGGCGACGCGCTGCTCACTCCCGGGCGGTTCCACCGCACGGACCTGCTGGACGTCCGGCTGGCCGGCGACCCCGCCGGTGACCTGCCGGCCACCCTCACCCTGCACATCGGCTCGGCGGCGGTGCCGGCCCGGGTCCGGCCGCTCGGTCCGGACACCGTGCGGCTGCGGCTGGCCCGGCCGTTGCCGCTGGTGGTCGGCGACCGGGCGCTGCTGCGCGACCCGGGCCGGCACCACGTCGCCGGCGGGGTGACCGTGCTGGACGTGGCGCCGCCGCCGCTGACCCGCCGGGGCGCGGCGGCCGCCCGCGCGGCCGTGCTGGCGACGGTGGACGGCCGCCCCGACCTGACCGACGAACTGCGCCGGCGGCGACTGGCCCGGGCCGCCGACCTGGTCCGCTTCGGCGTCGAGGTCACCGGCCGGCCGGTCGCCGGCGACTGGCTGGCCGACCCGGAGCACTGGCGGGGCCTGGCCGCCCGGCTGGCCGAGGAGGTCGCCCGGCACGCCCGGGAGCATCCGCTGGACGCCGGGGCGCCGGTCGAGCTGCTCCGGCAGCGGCTGAGCCTGCCCGACCGGGCGCTGGTCGAGGCACTGGTGCGACCGCCGCTGCGGCTGCACGCCGGGCGGGTCACCGCGTCGGCGGCCGACGCGCTGCCGGAACCGGTGGCCCGGGCCGTGGCCCGGATCCGCGCCGACTACGCCGACCGCCCGTTCCGGGCACCGGAGGCGGAGGACCTCGCCGACCTGGGGCTCGGGCCCCGGGAGATCGGCGCGGCCGTCCGCGCTGGGGCGCTGCTGCGGCTCACCGGGAACGTGGTGCTGCTGCCCGGCGCGGCCGACCACGCCGCGCGGGTGCTGGCCGGGCTGCCGCAGCCGTTCACGCTCAGCGCCGCCCGGCGGGCGCTGGACACCACCCGGCGGGTCGCGGTGCCACTGCTGGAGCTGCTGGACCGGCGCGGCGTCACGCGGCGGCTGCCCGACGACGCCCGGATCGTGGTCACCGCCCGGTCCTGAAGCCGCCCCGGCGGTGCCGGTGGTCGCCTAGCGTGACGCCATGGACCCTTCCGCGGTCTGGCGGGACAAGCAGCACAAGTGGCGGATCGAGGCGTACCGGGCGCCGGACCTGCGCTTCGCGATATTCGCCACCAACGGCACCACCGAGTCCGCGCCGCTGTGGCTGTTCGGGATGTCGGCCCTGGCCCGGTGGCTGATGACGCACAAGATCTCCCTCGACGACCTGGAGGTCGACTGACATGGGCGGGCACGTCGGGCAGCTCGCCCTGGTGGCGGTACTGGTGCTCGTCAACGCCGCCCTGTCGGGCAGCGAGATGGCGCTGGTGACGTTGCGTGAGGGGCAGGTGCGGCAGTTGGGCCGGCGCAGCCGGTCGGGGGAGCGGCTGGCCCGGCTGGTCCGCGACCCCAACCGGTACCTGGCCACCATCCAGCTGGGCATCACCCTCGCCGGGTTCCTCGCCTCCGCCGCCGCCGCGGTGTCCCTGGCCCAGCCGTTGGTCGGGCCGCTGGGGTTCCTCGGCGGGGCCGCGCGCGGCGCGGCGATCGTGCTGGTCACCGTGCTGCTCACGTTCGTCACCCTGGTCGTCGGCGAGTTGGCGCCCAAGCGGCTGGCGATGCAGCGCGCGGAACGCTGGGGGTTGCTCAGCGCCGGCCCGCTGGACCTGCTGGCCCGGCTGTCCCGCCCGGCGGTCTGGCTGCTCAGCCAGGCCACCGACGTGGTGGTCCGGCTGGCCGGCGGCGACCCGCGGGCCAGCCGGACGGAGATGACCGAGGACGAGCTGCGGGAGATGCTGGTCAGCCAGCGGGGCCTGTCGGCGCAGCAGCGGGAGATCCTCACCGGCGCGTTCGACATCGCCGGCCGGACCCTGCGGGAGATCCTGGTGCCCCGGCTGGAGGTGACGGTGCTTCCCGCGACGCTGCCGGCCGCCGAAGGGCTGCGCCGGCTCGCCGCGGCCGGCCGCTCGCGGGCGCCGGTCGTCGGACCGGGGAACGGCCTCGACGAGGTACGCGGGGTGGTGCACATCCGCGACCTCGTCGAGGCGGCGACGGCGACGGTCGGTGACCGGATCCGCCCGCCGGTGCTGCTGCCCGGCACCCTGCCGGTGTCCGAGGCGTTGCGCCGGCTGCGGTCGTGCCACCAGCAGTTGGCCCTGGTCGTCGACGAGCACGGCGGGGTCGACGGGATGGTGACCATGGAGGACCTGCTGGCGGAGGTCGTCGGGGAGCTGTACGACGAGACCGACCGGGACATCACCGGGGTGACCCGGGAACCGGACGGTTCGCTCCTGCTGCCGGGCGACTTCCCGCTGCACGACCTGCCCGACGTCGGGGTACGCCTGCACTTCCGGCCGTCCCGGGAGTACACGACGGTGGCCGGGCTGGTCCTGGCCGGCCTGGGGCACCTGCCGGCGAGCCCTGGGGAGACCGTGCACCTGCCGGGGCTGACGGTCCAGGTGGTGGAGGTGTCCGGCCGGACGATCCGCCGGGTCCGGCTGCGCGGTTTCTCCGCCGGGCCCTGACCCGGTCGAGGGAAAACTGATGAAACAGCTAACAATCCCCCGGACCGGACATACCGTCTGGTGCGTGAAGGACCGAGGGATGCGCACGTTCGTCACCGTGCTGGCGGGGCTCGCGGTGATCTACTTCGGCACCCAGGGCCGCAGCGAGGAGGACGGCCGTGGCGTGTCGGGCGGGCTCGTCGTGCTCGCGCTGCTGGCGGCGCTGCTGGTGTGGCACCTGACCAAGCCGGGCGACAAGACGGTCAAGTAGCCTCGCGTCACGCCCCGGCGGCCCGGGTCACCTCACCGGCGGACTCCTCGCCGAGTGCCACCCGGACCAGCGCCGAGGCGAGTCGCCCGAAGTCGGCCGGGGCGACCAGCCCGGCCAGCCGGTCCGCCGAGTCGGGCAGGCCGAGGCGCTTCGCGCCGGCCAGGGCCCGGCGGTCGGCGTACGGGCGCAGGTCCTGCCAGACCACCTGCGCCTCGCGCAGGAAGATGTCGGCGCCGGTGGGGCCGATGCCGGGGAACTCCGTCAGCAGCCGGCGCAGCCCGGCCGGCTCACCCCCGACGTCGCGGTGCAGCCGGCGCAGGTCGCCGCGCCAGCGGTCCAGGCACAGCCGGGCCCCGGTACCGAGCATCGTCGAGGTCCGCTCGTCGTAGCGGCGGTAGTGGCCCCGGCCCAGCGCGTCGACGCGGTCCTGCCAGCTCGCCGCCTCCATCGCCTGCGGTGTCCGGTAGCCGGCGGTGAACAGCTCCCGGGCGGCGGCCACGGCCACCCGGGCCCGGATCCGGGTGCTCAGCAACGTGGCGAGCACCAGCAACTGGTAGAGCGGGGCCGGCCGGTCGGCGAGGCGGATGCCCGCCTCCTCGGCGTACGTGCGGCCCCGCCGGTCCAGCAGGACCCGTGCCACCTTCCGGTCGTCGCCCATCCTCCGGGTGTACCCACCCCGCGCCCGGCTAGCCCTGCGACCGGTCGCCCCGCCGGGTATGCCGCCGGGGCGGGCGGGTAACCGCCGGGGGACACGGTCGAACCCCGGAAGGAGAGACCCGTGGTGAACCCGCAGCAGGAGGAGTTCCGGCGCAACGACAGGGGCGCCACCAGCCAGGACAGCAAGGGCCCCAACCCCGGCGGCCACCCGCGTAACCGTCCCTCGTCGCGGGGCGACGAGGGACGGCCGGTGCCGCGGGGTCAGGTGTCCCCGTACGGCCCCGCCACGGAGCCGGTCGCCGAGGACGAGAGCGTCCGCCGCTAGCCCCGGCCCGAGGTGGGCGGCCGCAGCCGGTTCCAGGTGGCTGCGGCCGCCACGCCGTACGCGAGGTGCGGCACCAGATCGGCTATCCAGTCGGTGCGGCGCCAGGTACGGGGATCGGTCACCCCGAGCAGGGTCATCGACCCGTCGGACATCGTCATCACCCCACCGCCGAGGACGCCGGCGGCCAGTGCCAGCGGCATCCGGCGTCCCCGGGCGAGCAGGGCGTACCCGACCCCCGCCGCGACACCGATCCCGTAGCCGAGCAGGGGCCCGAGGCCCGAGCGGCGGTTGGCCGCCCGGTCCCCGGACCCCAGGTCCACGTGTGCCACTCCGGCGAGCCGGCGGGCGCTCTCCTCCGGGGTGCTGCTCGCCGGTCGCGCGCGGACCACCATGTCCAGGTAGCTGACCACGTTGAGGGCGGTGCTGCCGACCGCGCCGGCGATCGCCCCGTCGGCCAGGCCCGCCGCCCTCACTTCGGGTCGCCCGGTTCGCGCTCGCCCTTGGGCCCGTAGACCCGCTCGCCCCGGACGACCCCCCGCTGCCCGCGGTCGGACTGCAGGATCCGGTTGGCGACGTCGTTCGCCTTGTCGTCCGGCACGCGCCGTCCCGAATCGTCGATCGCGTCCCGGATGCGTGCCCGCTGCTTGTCGTACGCGTTGCTGCCCGGCCGTGGTCCTGGCATCGCTGCCTCCTCCGGTCGTCGTCGCCGTTGGCGTACCGCGGTCGTCTACCCGTCTGCGCGGGGGCCAACCCAGGGCGCAGCGCCTGCAGGGCGCGCTCGGCGCGCAGCGCCCGACCGTGGTGGGGTTCAGCGTGGCGCGCGGATCACGGCGACCAGGCAGTCGGCGTGGTGCAGCAACGACTGGCTCACCGAGCCCAGCAGCAGCCCGGTCAGCTCGCCGCGCCCCTCCCGGCCGACCACCAGCAGCCGCGCCCGACGGGACGCCTCGGCGAGCACGGTGGTGGGGCGGCCCCGCGTGGTCTCCCGGCGGACCGGCACGTCGGGCCACCGCTCGCCGAGCCCGGCCGTCGACTCGGCCACCACCCGCTCCTCTTCGGAGCGCAGCTCGCCCTCGTCGTGCACCAGCGGTTGCATGTCGCCCGGCCCCGTGGAGGCCGGATGCTGGTAGGCGTGCAGCGCGACCAGCGGCGCGCCACGCACCGACGCCGCCTCGATGGCGAACTCCGCGGCGAGCCGGGCCGCCTCGGAGCCGTCGACCCCGACCACCACGGGCCCGTCCGCGCGGTCGGTGCCCCGGGCGACCAGCACCGGACAGTCGGCGTGCACGGCGACCTGGACCGCGACGGAGCCGACGACCAGGGCGGAGAAGCCGCCGAGCCCCCGGTCGCCGAGCACGATCATCGCGGCGGCCGGCGCCTCGCCGAGCAGCACCGCGGCGGCCTCCCCGTCGATGATCTCGCCGGAGATCCGGAGCCCGGGCACGGTCGCCTCGGCCTCGGCGGCCGCTTCGGTGACGACCTGTTCCGCCTGGTGCCGCAGGCCGGCGCCGGGTGGGCCGCCGGCGGGCGCGTTCACCGGGACGCGCAGCAGGGGCCAGATGAAGCCGTGCACGATCCGTAGTGGCCGGTTGCGGTGGGCCGCCTCGACGGCGGCGAGCCGTACGGCGCGCAGGGACGACTCCGAGCCGTCGACGCCGACGACCACCGCCGCACCGTTCGCCGAGTTCACCGCCCACCTCCCGCCGGTCCCCGGGCCAGTATCGCGGCCGGTCGGCTGTCGGCGGGCCGATACCGCCCAGCCCGACCTGTGGGTACGCTGTGCACGGCCACCGGGGAGGAGCGTCGTCGATGGTTGAGCCGGACCAGCCGAGCACCGCGCGAATGATCGACTTCTGGCTCGGCGGGCAGCATCACTTCCCGGTCGACGTGGCGGCGGCCCGCGCCTTCGAGCAGGCGTACGGGCCGTGCGCGCCGGTCTTCCGCGAGTTGCGTGCGTTCCTCGGCCGGGCGGTCCGGGCCATGGCCGCGCAGGGGCTGGACAGCTTCCTCGTCTTCGGTGCCGGGGTGCCCACGATGGGCAACGTGCACGAGGCCGCCCCGGAGGCCACGGTGCTCTACACCGACGTCGACCCGGTCACCATCCGCCTCGGTCAGGGGCTGCTCGCCGACAGCGACCGGGCGGGCTACGGCTACGGCGACGCCACCGACGTGGGCACGATCGACCGTGCCCAGTTGCACCGCTTCGTGCCGGGGTGGGGGAGGCGGCCCGTCGGAGTGGTCTTCCTCGGCCTGGCCGCGTTCCTGGACGACGAGACGCTCGCCCGCACCCTCGACGAGCTCTACGGGGCGACGGCCCCGGGCAGCCTGCTCGCGATCGACTTCGACACCGAGGAGCTGGCCGGCCATCCGGAGGCCCTCGCGATGATGGGCCCGGCGTTCCGGATGCGCCCGCCGGCCGCGTTCGCGCCGCTGCTGGGCCGCTGGACCCCCACCGACGACGGCATCGTGCCGATCGCGGCGTGGCGTCCGGACGGCCCGCCGGCGCGGGTGCCGGACGCCTTCCACGGCGCGGTCGCCGTCCGCGCGGCGGACTGACCGGCCCGCCCACCAACCGCACTGCCAGCACGGCCGCGCCCGGACGGGGCGCGGCGCGCCGGGGTGCCCCCGACAGGCGCGCCCGCCCGCCCGTCGGGGAGAGGCCCTCCGTATGATGCTTGCCCTACGGCAAGCTTTTCCGGAGGATGACATGTTGGAGGCACCGGGCCAGGTCTCGCGTGCGCTTCGTTCTGCCCCACCCGACCGGGTGGTGGAGGCGGCGGACCTGGCCCTCCGGTCCATTCTGGGCGCCTCGCGGACGGACGTGTTCATCGCCGACTACCGGATCAGCGGGCTGTGGCCGGTGCTGGACACCGACCTCGCCGGGGCCGGCTTCCTGGCCTGCCACAGCATGGCGCAGCGCTGCTTCAGCAGCCAGCAACCGGTGACCGACGCCGACGACGAGGGCAGGTGCCGGCTCTACCTGCCGCTGTCGGTGTGGGGGGAGCGGCTGGGGGTGCTCCTCGTCGAGCTGCCCGGCCCGCCCGGCCCGGACACCGTCGAGCGGGCCGCCGACATCGCCGGCGAACTGGCCGTCGTACTGCGGGCGGCGGACCGGGAGACCGACCGCTACCGCCGGGTCCGCCGGCGGGAACGGCTCAGCATGGCCGCCGAGATGCAGTGGGAACTGCTGCCGGGCCGGAGTGTCAGTCACGCCGCGTTCGAGCTCGCCGGCCAGTTGGAGCCGGCGTACACGGTCGGCGGGGACCACTTCGACTGGTCCCTGGACGGTGACCGGCTCACCGCGACGGTGCTCAACGGCGCCGGCATCGGGCTGACGGCGGCGCTGCTCACCGCCGTCACGGTCAACGCGTTGCGCAACGCCCGGCGCTCCGGTGGCAGCCTCGACGAGCAGGCGGAACTCGCCTCCGACACGGTCTACTACCAGCATCGGGGCCGCCGGTACGTGGCCACGCTGCTGCTCGAACTGGACACCGTCACGGGCCGGGTGCGGGCGGTGGACGCCGGTTCCCCGCACCTGCTGCGGCTGCGCGGCGGCACGGTCACGCCCATCCACCTCGAACAGCAGTTGCCGTTGGGCATGTTCGCCGAGGCCCGTTACGACGTCCAGGAGTTCGACCTGGAGCCGGGGGACCGGCTCTTCGTGGTCAGCGACGGGGTGTGGGCCGCGGACCCCGGTGACCGGGGGGCGTACGGCGAACGGGTGATGGCGCGGGCCATGCGGTCCACACGGTTGCAACCGCCGGCGGAGGCGGTTGGTACGGTGATGCGCGAACTGCACGCCTGGCACGCGGACGCGGACTTCAGTGACGACGCGGTCGTCGTCTGTGTGGACTGGCGTGGTTCCGCCAGCGGGGGCGACGGGTGAGAACCGTCGCGAAAACGGCGGGGCACGAGTGGGCCGATCGCAGGGGACGCCGGGTGGAACGACCTCCGAATCTCGCCGCGGCGATCGATGCTGCCGCGGAGACGCTCGTCGGTGTGCTCGACTCGGCGGTGTCCCGACACCGGACGGCCGTGTCGCCGACCCAGTTGCGCGTCCTGTCGTTGATCAGCGGCCGGCCGGAGACCAACGTCAACGGCCTGGCGGAGCTGCTGGACGTCGTGCCGTCCTCGGCGAGCCGGCTGTGCGACCGGTTGGAGGCGACCGGCCTGCTGCGCCGGGTCTCCGACCCGCGCGACCGCCGGGAGGTGCGCCTGGTGCCGACGGCTGCCGCCGAGGCGCTCCTGCACGATCTGGAGCGGCGTCGGCACCAGGCGGTGCAGGCCGTGCTGGACCGGATGCCCGGGCGGGTCCAGCACGAGCTGCTGCTGGCGTTGCTGGCCTTCGAGCGGGCCGCGACGGCCGAGGCCCAGACGGACTCCTCGGCACGCACCGCCTGACCCGGTCTTGCCCTGTCCGCACCGTCGCCCGACCGACCCACTGGTGTCCTAGGATGCTCTAGGCGTAGTGACGTCCCACACGCACGAAACGACCAGCACCGCAGCGGGCCGCCTGAGCTCCGAGGAGGCGACGGCGGCCCGATATAGTGGCAGCGCAGTCAGCCGGCCCGCGATCACGACGATCGCGGGCCGCGTCAGGCGAAGGCCCCGTCCGGGGTCCGCAGGGGCGCCGGCGTCAGTCGGCCCGACAGCGCCCACGTTCTCCACGCGCCCGGCTGCGGCGGGGCCCGCGGAGCGTGTCGCGGAGGAGGTTCGGTGTCGCGTCCGTCGGCTCGGGACGAGCATCCGGAGGCCCCGGCCGATCCGAACGCGCCCGTCGTGGGCGACCGCGTCCTCACGCTGCCGAACCTCATCAGCTTCGTCCGGCTGCTCGGCGTACCGCTCTTCCTCTACCTGCTGCTCGTCGCGCACGCGGACGTGGCCGCGATCGTGGTTCTGGCCATCGGTGGCACCACGGACTGGGTGGACGGCTGGATCGCCCGCCGCCTGCGCCAGGTGAGCCGGCTGGGGGAGCTGCTCGATCCGCTCGCCGACCGGCTGTACATCCTCGCCACCCTGCTCGGGTTCACCGCGCGCGAGGTGGTGCCCTGGCAGTTCACGGCGGCGCTGCTGGCTCGGGAGTTGCTCCTGCTCGGTTCGCTGGCGGTGCTGCGCCGCCACGGGTACGGCCCGCCGCCGGTGCACTACGTGGGCAAGACAGCGACCTTCCTGCTGCTGGCCGCCTTCCCGGTCCTGCTGCTCGCCGCCGCGGTGCCGGAGGCGGCGACGGTGGCCGGGGCGATCGGCTGGGGCCTGGCCTGGTGGGGCCTGGTGCTCTACTGGGTGGCCGGCGCGCTCTACGTGGTGCAGGCCGGGCGTCTGGTCCGGGCCGTGCGGGCCCGGGGGGCGTCGGCATGACGGGTACGCCAGGCGAGGGCCGGGGGCGTGCCGACCGGGTCTACGCCCCGGACTTCCTCACCGAGTTGTTCCGCAACCCCTTGGATCCCGGGTACGCCGACGCGGCGGCCCGGCGCCGGGAACGGGCGGAGCCGCCGTCGGGTTGGCGGCACTGGTCGGCGCGGTCGGTGGCGTTGGTCGTGGCGGTGGCGTTGGGTTTCCTGTTCGCGGTGGCGTACCGGCAGACGCTGGAGGCAGAGCCGGGGCGCAGTCAGGCCCGGTCCGGCCTGGTCGAGCAGATCAGGCAGCGGGAGACCGACACCGACCGGCTGTCGGTGCGGGCGGACGAGCTGCGTGCGGAGGTGGCCCGGCAGCGGGCGGCGGCGCTGGGTGGCTCGGAGGCGGCGCGGTTGCGCAACCTGGAGGCGGGCACGGGTCTGGGGCGGGTGCGTGGTGACGGCGTGGTGGTGCGGCTGGCGGACGCACCGCAGAAGCCGGACGCGGTGACCGGGGCGGACGTCGGCCCGTCGCGGGTGATCTACAGCGATCTCCAGGGTGTGGCCAACGACCTGTGGGCGGCCGGGGCGGAGGCGATCGCGATCAATGGGCAGCGGTTGACGGCCACGTCCACGATCCGTTCGGCGGGGCAGGCGATCCTGGTGGACTTCCGGCCGGTGACCGGGCCGTACGAGGTGTCGGCGATCGGTCCGGGGTCGATGCGGGACCGGTACGAGGACAGCCGCAGCGCGTTGACGATGCGGAAGGTGGCGGAGGACACCGGGTTGTCGTTCGGGGTGCGTGAGGCTGAGGACCTCACCCTGCCGGCCGCTCCGGAGCCGCGGCTACGCTACGCGCAGCCCTCGGTGAGCCCGTCGCCGTCGGCCGACCGTTCCGTCAGTCCCGGGCCGACCGGTTCCAGGACGTCTCCCAGCCCCTCCGGAGGTGGTCGATGATCGCGGTGCTGGCGTTGCTCGCCGGTGTGGTCCTCGGGGTGTGGCTCGACCCCACGGTTCCGGCGGCGTTGCAGCCGTACCTGCCGATCGCGGTGGTGGCCGCGCTGGACGCGGTGTTCGGTGGGGTGCGGGCGAAGCTCGACCGGATCTTCGACGACAAGCAGTTCGTGGTGTCGTTCATCTCGAACGTGTTGGTGGCTGCGTTGATCGTGTACCTGGGTGACCAGCTCGGGGTGGGCGGTCAGCTGTCGACCGGCGTGGTGGTCGTGCTCGGGGTCCGGATTTTCGGAAACGTGGCGGCGATCCGTCGGCACCTGTTCCGGGCGTAGGTTTGTGGCGATGAGTAGCGACGAGCACACCGAGACGGGTACGGGTTGGCCGCAGCCGGCGGGTCCGGGGCGGCCGGCTGGTCCGGCGGGGGAGCCTGATCCGCGGCCGGATGCGCCTGATCCGGATGAGTTGAGCCCGTTGGCGCCGGAGCGGTCGGCGCCGCCGGTCGAGTCGCCGGTGGAACGGCCGGACGAGGAGCCGGCGGCGGATCCGGCGGGTGCCGCCGCCGGTGCTGGGGTGTCGCGGCGTCGGCTGAGTTCGGCCGGGGTGATGATCGCGGTGCTGCTGGCGTTGCTGGGGTTCACCCTGGTGGTGCAGTTCAAGTCGACGTCGATGGATCCGACGGTGGGGGCGACGCGGCAGGAGGACCTGGTCCGGATCCTGTACGACCTGAATTCGCGGGAGGTCCGGCTGCGGCAGGACATCGCGGCGTTGGAGGAGAGCCAGCGGCAGTTGCGTTCGGGCGAGCAGGGGCGGCAGGCGGCGTTGGACGAGGCGACGCGGCGGGCCGACGAGTTGGGCATCCTGGCGGGGACGTTGCCGGCGCGGGGGCCGGGGTTGTCGGTGCGGTTCGAGGCGGGGGAGAAGCCGATTTCGGCGTCGCGGGTGCTGGACGCCGTGCAGGAGTTGCGGGGTGCGGGCGCGGAGGCGATGCAGGTTTCCGGGGGTGACCGGGCGACGGTGCGGATCATCGCGTCGACGTACTTCCTGGATGGGGAGAACGGGTCGTTGGTGGTGGACGGACGGCGGTTGACGGGTCCGTTCACGATCACGGTGATCGGTGATCCGGCGACGATGCGTACGGCTTTGAACATTCCTGGCGGGGTGGTGGCGTCGGTGACGGGTGACGGCGGTAAGTTGATCGTCGAGGATCGTGAGGTCGCCGAGGTTTCGGCGCTGCACGCGCCGATCAAGCTGGAACACGCCCGTCCGGTCTCCTGACCGGCGCGGCTCGCACCGGGTTTCCGGTGCGCCGATGGATGAAGGACGCGTCTGGTGATTCCTGAGGATCTGCGGTATACCGCCGAGCACGAGTGGGTGGCGGGTGACGGCGGCGGCACTGTCCGGGTCGGCATCACGCACTTCGCGCAGGACGCCCTGGGTGACATCGTGTATGTCCAGCTGCCCGAGGCGGGCGCGGTGGTGGCGGCGGGTGAGTCGCTGGGTGAGATCGAGTCGACGAAGAGCGTGTCGGAGATCTACGCCCCGCTCGGTGGCACGGTGGCGGCGCGCAACGAGGCGCTTGGCGACACCCCTGAGCTGATCAACACTGATCCGTACGGTGCGGGTTGGTTGGTGGAGATCACTCCGGACGATCCGGCGGCGGTCGAGGGGCTGCTGTCCGCGGACGCCTATCGTGAGCTCACCGAGAGCTGAGGTGTTCCCTCCGGGCGCGGCGGGTGTGTCCGCGCGTCCGGTTGCCCTGCATTTCGGCGCTGGCTAGGCTCGCCCAGTCGACCGAGAACCCAATAGTTGAGCGTTGCGGAGTTGCCTTCCTGGGCACGGGGAGCCAGCCGCCGGGTGTTGGAGTGCCCGGCGGCCAGACCCGCCATTACCCGACGCCGACCGAACAGATCCGTGAGGTGGTCCCATGACGCGCCCAGACGACGAGTTCCCCCCACTCGACGTCACTTCGACGCTCAATCTCGGTTCGCTCGACGAAGTGCTGGAGGGGCCGGACACCGATGTGGTGCCGAGCCGGATGTCCGGTTCGTTGCCGCCGGGAATGGCGCTGCTGGTGGTTCGCCGGGGTCCGAACGCGGGTGCCCGGTTCCTGTTGGATCACGATGTGACGACCAGTGGCCGTCATCCGGACAGTGACATCTTCCTCGACGACGTGACGGTGTCGCGGCGGCACGCCGAGTTCCACCGTGACGGTGGGACGTTCACGGTGCGGGACGTGGGGAGCCTGAACGGCACGTACGTGAACCGGGAGCGGGTCGAGGCGGCCACGTTGAGCAATGGTGACGAGGTGCAGATCGGTAAGTTCCGGGTGGTGTTCATCGCCGGTCCGCGCCCGGAGGAGGGGGCCGGCCGGGGGTGAACGAGCCTGCGGCCTCCACGCCGCCCGGGGCGGCCAGTGCCCGTGCGCTGATGAGTATCGGCGAGGTGCTGGGTCAGCTGCGGGTTGATTTTCCGGACGTGACCATTTCGAAGTTGCGGTTTCTCGAGGCCGAGGGCCTGGTGGAGCCGCAGCGGACGGCGGCGGGTTACCGGAAGTACAGCTGGGATGACGTGGCGCGGTTGCGTTTCGTGTTGACCGCGCAGCGGGACCAGTATCTGCCTTTGCGGGTGATCCGCGATCAGTTGGCGCAGTGGGATGCGTCCGGGGAGTCCGCGGGTCGGCAGCGGCCGAACCTGGTGGCGGTTGGCCCGGACGGTGAGGTTCCGGGGCGGGTGCCGGAGGAGCCGGCCGGGTCGCCGCAGGTGCGGCTCGGCCGGGTGGATCTGGTGGCGCGTAGTGGGATCGACGAGTCGACGCTGGGTGAGTTGGAGCGGCTCGGTGTGGTGGTGTCGGATCCGCCGGGTTGGTACGACGAGGACGCGTTGATCATCGCGCGGGCGGTGGCGGGTCTGGCGGCGTACGGTTTGGAGCCGCGTCACCTGCGGGGTTACCGGACGGCGGCGGATCGGGAGGTCGGTCTGTTCGCGCAGTTGGTGGCGCCGTTGGTGCGGCAGAGTGATCCGGCGGCGCGGGCGCGGGCGGCGGAGACGGCGCGGGAGTTGGTGGCGCTGTCGCAGCAGTTGCATGCGGCGTTGGTGCGGGTGGGGTTGCGGTCGACGTTGGGTCGGTGATCCGGCGGGGGCCGTGCGGAAAGATCTGCCCCGGGAAGCGTGTCGTAGGCTTGCCGGGGTAACCCCTTTCTGGCGCGGGCGTGGTGCGGGTAGCGCGTGGGACGGCCGTGTCGCGGTCCGTGTACCGTGCAGGGAAGGGCGCGGTGCGGCGTAGGTGACAACGACACGGAGGCGGCGGTGCGCGAGCTGAGCGTGGTCGGGGTTCGGGTGGAGCTGCCGAGTAACCAGCCGATCGTCCTGCTCAGGGAGGTCGAGGGTGACCGCTATCTGCCGATCTGGATCGGTGCGGTCGAGGCGACGGCGATCGCTTACGAGCAGCAGGGCGTCAAGCCGACCCGGCCGTTGACCCATGATCTTCTGCGGGATGTGTTGGCGGCGTTGAAGGCACCGTTGCAGGCGGTGGAGATCACCGAATTGAAGGAGAACGTCTTCTACGCCGATCTGTTGCTGGGTGACGGGGTGCGGGTGTCGGCGAGGCCGAGTGATTCCATCGCGTTGGCGTTGCGGGTTGGTGCGCCGATTCGTTGTGCCGAAGAGGTCCTCAGTGAGGCGGGGATCGTCATCCCGGACGAGCAGGAGGACGAGGTGGAGAAGTTCCGCGAGTTCCTGGACCAGGTGCGTCCGGAGGATTTCGCCGGCTGATTCCGGTTTTCCGGGATTGTCACTTTCGGTGGCGTCCCGATGTCGTGGGTGATCTTCGTTCTCGTGTTGCGGCGTGTCGCGACGGTTCCTGCGGGGCAATTCCTGAAGGCGGCTATAGGGTTGCCGTTGTCGAGGGGTGCACGTCCCGGAAACGACGTGTCACCGCACTGGCGGGGAGGTTGTCCGGATGCACGAGCCGCGAGATTTCGATCCGGGTACTGGGCTGGACGAGCCGGGTGTGGCGCCGCCGGGTTGGGCGACCGAGGGTGACGGTGCCGTCGGATACCGAGGTGTGACGGCTTGTCACGCGGTGGGCATCAGCTACCGGCAGTTGGATTACTGGGCGCGTACGGGTCTGGTGGTGCCGAGTGTGCGGGACGCGTCGGGTTCGGGCACGCAACGGCTGTATTCGTTCCGGGACCTGGTGGTCCTGAAGGTCGTGAAGCGCCTGTTGGACGCCGGGGTGTCGTTGCAGAACATCCGGAAGGCGATCGAGGCGCTGCGTTCGCGTGGGGTGGAGGATCTGGCGGGCATCACGCTGATCTCCGACGGTACGACGGTCTACGAGTGCCGGTCGCCGGAGGAGGTGGTCGACCTGTTGCAGGGGGGCCAGGGCGTGTTCGGCATCGCGATCGGTGGGGCCTTCAAGGAGATCCAGGGTTCCCTGTCGCTTCTGCCGTCGGAGCCGGCGACGTCTGTGGAGCCCGTGCCGGCGTCGGCGGCGGATCCGGTGGGTGACGAGTTGGCGGCCCGTCGGGCGCGGCGGCGCGCTGGCTGAGCGCCCGCGTTCGGTGGGGCTCGTCGGGAGCCGTTCCTGGTGGCGTGTCTGGTCCGCCCCAGGAGGCTGGCGGGGCGTTGTCGTCGCGGTTGGCGGTGTGTGACCGCCGTACCGTGTCGCGGGATCCGGTGACGTGACCGGTGGCGATTTTCTCGGTGTTTTTGTGGTGACTCAGCGTGTCTGCCCGTGGTGTCGGCGGCCTGTCGGTGTCGACGTCGGAGGCGTCTTGGCCACCGGCCGATCTCCCGCAGTGACCGAGAGTGTCGTCCCGGCTGCCGACTGTGGGCGCGGATGGGTGCGCGAATGTCACTCCTTGTGGTCGATGGGTGTCGGAAGCCTGATGTGGGGGCAGTGACCGGGGCGCCACGAAGCGCTATGGTCCCTCACGCGGTTGCCGTGGTGCCGGCTGAAGGATGCCGTGCCAGCGGGCCGTCCGCCCTTTTCCGCGCTGGTTCCGCGTGGCCCCCTCCAGGAAGGAACGACCGTGACGGTTACGGATGACGCCGCCTCCACCTCCCACTACGAGCGCATCGGCGGCGCGAGTTCGGTGAAGGCCGCCGTCGAGGTGTTCTACGACCGGGTGCTGGCCGACCCGGAGTTGGCGGGCTACTTCGACACGGTGGACATGGCGCGTCAGCGTCGGCACCTGGCGCTGATGTTGGCGGTGGTGCTCGGGGGCCCCAACGAGTACGCCGGCCGGGGTCTGGCCGAGGCCCACCAGCCGTTGGGCATTTCGGAGAAGCACTACGCGTTGGTGGGTGGGCATCTGACCGCGACGTTGGCCGGGCTGGGTGTCCCGGCGGACGTCCTGGCGCACGTGGGGTCGGTGCTCGAACAGGTGCGGGACCAGGTGGTGGCTGGCGACGGGGCGGGCGCCTGAGCGTGGACGCCGCCCGGCTCAAGCAGAGTTGGTCCCTGGTCGCCGCGCACGGTGACCAGGTGCCGCTCTTCTTCTATTCGACGCTGTTCCTGGCGCATCCCGACACCCGGCAGATGTTCCCGACGAACATGGCGGGGCAGCGGGACCGGCTGGTCGCCGCGCTGGGGCACATCGTGTCCCATGTGGACGAGGTGGATCGGCTGAGTGGTTTCCTGGGGAGTCTCGGCGCCGACCATCGGAAGTTCGCGGTGCGTGCCGAGCACTACCCGTTGGTGGGTGAGGCGCTGCTGGCGACGTTGCGGCACTTCCTCGGCGACCGGTGGACGGAGGAGCTGTCCCGGGACTGGGCTGCCGCGTACGGGCTGGTGTCGCAGGTGATGGTGGGGGCGGCGCAGGCGGCGGAGGCGGTGCACCCGCCGTGGTGGGTGGCCGAGATCGTGGGTCATGAGCGGCGCGCGTTCGACGTCGCGGTGCTGACGTTGCGGCCGCAGTACCTGTTGCCGTTCACCGCGGGCCAGTCGATCGGGGTGTCGCATCCGGCGGTGCGCTCGTGGCGGTACTACTCCCCGGCGAACGCGCCGCGCGCGGACGGCACGGTGGAGTTGCACGTGCGGGCGGCGCCGGGTGGCGCGGTGTCGTCCCGGCTGGTGTACGGGTGCGCGGTGGGTGACCAGCTTCATCTGGCGGCGCCGGTGGGGGATCGGCTCACGTTGCGGCAGGCGGGGTCTGCGGATCTGTTGCTGTTGGCGGCGGGGACGGGTTGGGCGCCGGTGAAGGCGTTGGTCGAGCAGGTCGCCGCGGAGGGTTCCGGGCGCCGGGTGGCGCTGTACGTGGGTGCCCGTACGCGCACCGAGTTCTATGACGGCGATGCGATCGACAAGCTCGCGTCGTCGTTTCCGTGGTTGAGCGTGACGTGTGTGGTGGGTGCGGATCTGCACCGTCCGGGGGAGTTAACACATCCGGTGGACCGGGCGTTGGCCGACGGCGACTGGCGGTCCCGGCACGTCTTTGTGTGCGGCTCGGACGAGATGGTGTCGCATTCGGTGGCGGCGCTGTCCGGGGCCGGATACCAGGCCGGTCGGCTGCACCACGAGGGTTCTGGCCGGCACTGGTACGGCCCCACGTGGCGGACCGTGGTGGATCAGGCGACCGTCTCCCGGACAGGTGACGAAAGGCTGGCACGGTGAGCGCGAGGAGTGAGCTTGCGAGCCCCGCAGTCGCGAACGAAAGGCTGGCACGGTGAGCGCGAGGAGTGAGCTTGCGAGCCCCGCAGTCGCGAACGAAAGGCTGGCACGGTGAGCGCGACCCCGATCAGCAGGTATGACGGTGTGGGTGTTTCCGGTGGTGCGGTGCGGGTGACTGCCGACCGGGTGCGTCGGTGGGAGTTCGGGACGGCCTCGTTCGCCCGGCGGGGGTACGACAACGCCGACGTGGACCGGTTCCGGGTGCAGGTGGCCGACGAGTTGGATCTGCTCGGCGCGCAGATCGCGGAGCTGCGGGCGGAGAACGAGCGGCTCAACGACCATGTGGAGTTGCACCGGCACGGGGTGATCCCGAGCGCTCCGGTGGTGTCGGCGGTGCCGGCGGCGAAGGAGGTGAATCTGCTGTCGGCGGCGCAGCGGGAGGCGGAGCAGATCATCGCGCAGGCCCACGACTACGCGCGGCGGGTCGCCGAGTACGCCCGGACGCAGTACGAGAGTTACGTGCGGGCGGCGGCGGAGGAGGCCCGGCAGGAGGCCGAGCGGGTGGTGCAGGACTATCGGGCGACGTCCGGGTCGGATTTCGATGACGGGGTGGCGGCCCGGGAGGCGTTGCGGATCTACGGGGAGATGATGGTTTCGCACATGCAGGCGGCGGCTCGGCATCTCGACGATGGTTCTGAGCAGTTGGCGCGGACGATGGCGCGGTGGGGTGCTGCGGGTTCGCCGGCTGTCGGTGCGGGCGGTGGGCAGTTGTCCCGGCAGTAGCGGGGATGCGCCGGCCGGTGGATCGTCGGCGTGCGGGTCAGCCGGGGGTGACGGCGTGTATCGCGTCGGCGATGGTGGTGTTCCCGCCGACGAGTTCCAGGGTCAGTCCGGTGGTGCGGGGTTCGTGGAGCAGGCCGATCAGCACCCGGGCGACGTCGGTGCGGGTGACGGCGCCCTGCGGTGCGTGCCGGCCGAGGGTGATCCGCCCGGTGGGTGGGTCGTCGGTGAGTCGGCCGGGGCGCAGGATGGTCCAGTCGAGGTCGCGGCCGGTGAGGTCGTCCTCGGCGGCTTTCTTCGCGCGCAGGTACGCGGTGAACACCTCGTCGGTGCCGGCGGGCGGCTCGCCCTCCACGCCCATGGCGGAGATCATCAGGTAGCGGCGGACGTCGGCGCGTTCGGCGGCGTCGGCGAGCAGCGCGGCGGCGGCCCGGTCGACGGTGTCCTTGCGGGCGGCGCCGCTGCCGGGTCCGGCGCCGGCGGCGAAGATCACCGCGTCGGCGTCGTCGAGGTGGCCGGCGAGTTCGTCGACGCCGACGTGTTCGAGGTCGGCCACGACGGGGTGGGCGCCGGCGGCGGTGAGCGCGGCGGCGTGGTCGGGGTTTCTGATCAGGCCGAGGGCGGTGTCGCCGCGTCCGGCGAGTTCGCGGTGGGTGAGCTGGGCGATCTTGCCGTGTCCTCCGGCGATGACGACGCGCATACCTGTCAACCTAGCCGGCTGCCGGGGCCGCCCCGGCTTGTTCGTCGAGGCGCGGATGGTGAGGCAGCATGGACGGGTGACGGAGACGATCGACGAGCTCGCCGGCCTGGTGGCAGGCGGCGGAGTCGTGGTGTTGAGCGGGGCGGGCTTGTCCACCGAGTCGGGTATCCCGGACTACCGGGGGCCCAGCGGTGCGGTGCGGCGGCATTCCCCGATGACCTACCAGACGTTCACGCGGGACGCGGACGCGCGGCGGCGCTACTGGGCGCGTAGCCACCTGGGGTGGCGGGTGATCGCGCGGGCGGCCCCGAACGAGGGGCACCGGGCGGTGGCGCGGTTGCAGCGGGCCGGTCTGGTGGAGGGGATCATCACGCAGAACGTGGACGGGTTGCACACCGCCGCGGGCAGCCCCGGGGTGGTGGAGTTGCACGGCCGGCTCGACGAGGTGGTGTGCCTGGACTGCGGCAACCGGGGGTCGCGGGAGGAGTTGGACCGGCGGTTGCGGGAGGCGAACCCGGGGTTCGACGTGCGGGTCGGGGCGGTGAACCCGGATGGTGACGTGGATCTCGCCGATGCCGAGGTGACGCGGTTCCGTACGGTCGACTGCACGTTGTGCGGCACCGGCATGCTCAAGCCCGACGTGGTGTTCTTCGGTGAGACGGTGCCGGCGCCGCGGGTGGCCCGCTGTTTCGACATGGTGGGGCGGGCGCGGCTGTTGTTGGTGCTGGGGTCGTCGTTGACGGTGATGTCGGGTCGCCGGTTCGTGTTGCGGGCGGCGAAGCTCGGTGTCCCGGTGGTGATCGTCAATCAGGGGCCGACGCGGGGTGACGGGTACGCGGCGGTGACCCTCGACGCGCCGCTGGGTGGGCTGCTGCCGGCGCTGGCCGACCGGCTGGCCGGTGACGGTGCGGCCGTCGGGGGTGCGGTGCCGGCGGGGGCGGCCGGCGTCGGCGGGTAGGCCGCCCGGGCCGGGCGGGGCGTTCGGGTGGCTCGTGGGGCCGGTGACCGTCACCGCCGCGCGGCTCACCGTGATCATGACCAGGGGTGGGACTTCCACTGGCCGTCCCGGGCGCTGGTAGCGTTGACCATGCCGGTAGCACCCACGTGGGAGAGACCGCCCCAGCAGCACCCGGGGCGGCGCCGAAGGGGCAAATCCTCCCCGGAACCTCTCAGGCAAAAGGACCTCGTGGGCAGGCACTGTGGAGCGCTGTGCGGGCGCGACAGAGGGGGAGGCCGACCTGTCGACCTCGCCCCCGGGAGTGCCGCCCATGACCACAGAGCAGTTCGCCGCCCGTCACATCGGGCCTGATCCGGACGACGAGCGCCGGATGTTGGAGGTCGTCGGTCACGCCTCGATCGAGGAGTTGATGGACGCGGCGATTCCCGAGGTGATCCGTTGGCACGGCACGCTGGACCTGCCGGAGCCGGCGAGCGAGCACGAGGCGCTGGCCGAGTTGCGGGCGTTGGCCGCGCGTAACACGGTGGCCGTGTCGATGATCGGCCTGGGCTACCACGGTACGCACACCCCGGCGGTGATCCGCCGTAACGTGCTGGAGGCCCCGGCCTGGTACACGGCGTACACGCCGTACCAGCCGGAGATCAGCCAGGGGCGGCTGGAGGCGTTGCTGAACTTTCAGACCATGGTCACCGACCTGACGGGGCTGGCGACGGCGAACGCGTCGATGCTCGACGAGGCCACCGCGGCGGCCGAGGCGATGACGCTCGCGCGCCGGGCGTCGAAGAGCCGCAGCCCGGTGTACGTGGTCGACGCGGACACCCTGCCGCAGACCATCGCGGTGATCGTGGGCCGGGCGCAGCCGCTCGGCATCGAGGTGCGGGTCGTCGACACGGCGCGCGACGAGTTGCCGGCGGAGTTCTTCGGCCTGCATCTGCAGTATCCGGGGGCGTCCGGGGTGGTGCGGGACCAGGCCGCTCTGGTCGAGGCGGCGCACGCCGCGGGGGCGCTGGTGACCGTGGCGGCGGATCTGCTGGCGTTGACGCTGCTGCGGCCGCCGGGGGAGATCGGGGCCGACATCGCGGCCGGCACCACCCAGCGGTTCGGTGTGCCGATGGGCTTCGGTGGGCCGCATGCCGGCTATCTGGCGGTACGGGCGGGGTTGGAGCGGATGCTGCCCGGTCGGCTGGTGGGGGTGTCGCGGGACGCGGACGGCAACCCGGCGTACCGGCTGGCGTTGCAGACCCGGGAGCAGCACATCCGGCGGGAGAAGGCGACCAGCAACATCTGCACCGCCCAGGTGCTGCTGGCGGTGATGGCCGGCATGTACGCGGTCTACCACGGCCCGGAGGGGCTGCGGGAGATCGCGTCGCGTACCCATGGCATGGCGGTGCGGCTCGCGGCGGGCCTGCGGCTGGTCGACGGGGTGCGGGTGGTGCACGAGGCGTTCTTCGACACGGTGACGGTGCGGGTTCCCGGCCTGGCGGAGGCGGTCGTCGCCGATGCCGCAGCGCGGGGCGTGAACCTGCGGCTGGTCGACGCGGACCACGTCGGGGTCTCCTGCGACGAGACGACCACCGTCGCGCACCTGCGCAGGGTGTGGGACGCGTTCGGCGTGACCGTCGCCGGTGCGCCGGTGCGCCCGGGTGAGGACTGGTGGGCGGGGCCGCTCGACGACGCGGTGCCGGCGGCGCTGGCCCGGACCTCGGATTTCCTCACCCACGCGGTGTTCCGCAGTCACCACTCGGAGACGGCGATGCTGCGCTACCTGCGGCGGTTGTCGGACTTCGACTACGCCCTGGACCGGGGGATGATCCCGCTCGGGTCGTGCACGATGAAGCTGAACGCCACCACCGAGATGGAGCCGGTGACGTGGCCGGAGTTCGCGCACGTGCACCCGTTCGCGCCGCCGGCGCAGACCACCGGCTACCGGGAGATGATCGCCCAGTTGGAGGGGTGGCTGGCGGAGGTGACGGGCTACGACGCGGTCAGCGTGCAGCCCAACGCCGGTTCGCAGGGTGAGCTGGCGGGGTTGCTGGCCATCCGGGCGTACCACCGCAGCCGGGGCCAGGCGCACCGGGACGTGTGTCTGATCCCGTCGTCGGCGCACGGCACCAACGCGGCGAGCGCGGTGATGGCCGGGATGCGGGTCGTCGTGGTGGGCTGCGACGACGGGGGCAACGTCGACCTGGTCGACCTCGACGCGAAGATCGACAAGCATCGGGACTCCCTGGCGGCGATCATGGTGACGTACCCGTCGACGCACGGCGTGTACGAGACGGGTATCGCGTCGCTGTGCGCGAAGGTCCACGACGCCGGTGGTCAGGTGTACGTGGACGGGGCGAACCTCAACGCGCTGGTCGGGTTCGCCCGGCCGGGGAAGTTCGGGGCGGACGTGTCGCACCTGAACCTGCACAAGACGTTCTGCATTCCGCACGGCGGGGGCGGGCCGGGGGTGGGGCCGGTGGCGGTGCGGGCGCACCTGGCGCCGTTCCTGCCGGGCGATCCGCTGGGCGCCGCCGGGGACCGGCCGGCGATCTCTGCGGCGCGGTACGGGTCGGCGGGGATCCTGCCGATCCCGTGGGCGTACCTGCGGATGATGGGTGCGGCAGGGCTGACCCGGGCGACGGGGGTGGCGGTGCTCGCGGCGAACTACGTGGCGGCGCGGCTGCGGGGGCACTTCCCGGTGTTGTACGCCGGCAACAAGGGCCTGGTGGCGCACGAGTGCATCCTCGACCTGCGGCCGTTGACGAAGGCGACCGGGGTGAGCGTGGACGACGTGGCGAAGCGGCTGATCGACTACGGGTTCCACGCGCCGACGATGTCGTTCCCGGTGGCGGGGACGTTGATGGTGGAGCCCACGGAGAGCGAGGACCTGGCCGAGTTGGACCGGTTCTGCGACGCGATGATCGCCATCCGGGCGGAGATCGACAGGGTGGGCTCGGGGGAGTGGCCGGCCGGTGACAATCCCCTGTCGAACGCCCCGCACACGGCGGCGATGGTGTCGGCCGACGAGTGGCCGCACCCGTACCCGCGGTCGGTGGGCGCGTACCCGGCCGGGGTGGACCGGGCCGGGAAGTACTGGCCGCCGGTGCGGCGGATCGACGGCGCGTACGGTGACCGGAACCTGGTGTGTTCCTGCCCGGCGCCGGAGGCTTTCGAGAGCTGACGTCGCGTCACGCCGGGGCGGTCATGGTGCCGCCCCGGCGGGCTGCGCCGACCTGGGCGGCTGGTGTCCCGACCGGGGGACTAGCCTGGGTCGACGCGACAGAAGTGCGTGACGGAGT
>NZ_JBEYVB010000039.1:0-32851 GCF_040643815.1 Micromonospora sp. NPDC047074 | reverse complement strand
GTGAGTGGGGTCAGGCGACGAGGGCGTGGCGGGCCGGGCCGCGGTGCGGGGCGATGGTCCGGCCGTCGGGGAGCAGCTCGCCGGTGTCCTCGAAGCGGGCTGCGCCGACCTGGGCGGCTGGTGTCCCGACCGGGGGACTAGCCTGGGTCGACGCGACAGAAGTGCGTGACGGAGTGTGAGTGGGGTCAGGCGACGAGGGCGTGGCGGGCCGGGCCGCGGTGCGGGGCGATGGTCCGGCCGTCGGGGAGCAGCTCGCCGGTGTCCTCGAAGACGATGACACCGTTGCAGAGCAGGCTCCAGCCCTGCTCAGGGAAGCAGGCGAGGACGCGGGCGGCTTCCCGGTCGGTCGCTTCGGCGGAGGGGCAGGTGGGCTGGTGCTGGCACATCGGGTTCTCCGGACTGTGGGGGCACTGTGTCATGGTTCACATGACCAGTGACGCACAGTACCAAGCGAAAGTGGCCAGCATCGAGCAGGTATACGCATGGTTTACCGGAAATCCACTGAACGGTTGATGGTGAATGGGCCGGATGGCGTGGGAACGCTTCCAGGATTAGCTGTCGACGTGCCGGGCGCACCGGCCGACTGCCGCCGTACGCTCGTCGAGCGGGCCCGGTGGCAGTGGCGCCGCGCCGACGGCGGCGACCCGGCGGCGCTGGCCGAGGAGTTCCTGGCCGCGCACGGCCTGCCGCTGCACGACCTGGCCCGCCCCGCGCCCGCCCACGATCCGGCCCGTTCGTGCGGGGCGGCCCTCTACGTCTCGGCCGCCGCCGGCGCGAGCCTCATCGGCGCGCCGGTGGGCGCGGCCAACCCCGCTCCCGCGCTGCCGGAGGTCGCCGTGGTCGTCTACGGCCACGGGCCGGCCGCGCCACCGGTCCCCGCGTCGCCCGGCGGGCGCTGGTGGCGGGGCGACTGGGCGCAGAGCTGGACGCCCCGCCAGCACGCCGACGCGGTGACGGCGGTCCGCGCGGCGATCGGCCGCGGCGACGTCTACCAGGTCAACGTCGTCGGCCACGCCGCCGCGCCCTACACCGGCGACCCGATGCCGGCCCTCGGCCGGTTGGCCGCGCTGCCCGGCGCCCGCTACGGCGGCACGCTCGCCGGCGAGGGCTGGGCGATCGGCTGCGCGAGTCCGGAGACACTCGTGGAACTCGCCGGCGGTCGGCTGATCACCAGGCCGATCAAGGGCACCCGGCCGGCCACGGCCGCCGGCCGTGCCGAGCTGCTCGCCTCGGCCAAGGAACGCGCCGAGCACGTGATGATCGTCGACCTGGAACGCAACGACCTGGCCCGGGTCGCCCGCACCGGCAGCGTCCGGGTCGACGAGCTGTTCGCCGTACGCCGCTGGTGCGACCTGTGGCAGGCGGAGTCGACGGTGTCGGCGGCGCCGGCCGACGGGCTCGGCCTGGCCGACCTGCTGCGGGCGGTCTGCCCCGGCGGCTCGGTCACCGGCGCCCCGAAGCTCGCCGCGCTGGGCCTGGTCGCCGCGCTGGAGCCGGTGGGCCGGGGCGCGAGCATGGGCGCCCTCGGCTGGGTCGCTCCGGGGCGGATCGACCTGGGCCTGACCATCCGCACCGCCGCCGTGGACGCCGACCGCGTGCACGTCTGGGCCGGTGGGGGCATCACCTGGGGCAGCGACCCCGACGCCGAGGTCGCCGAGGCGGCGGCGAAGGCCGCCCCGGTCCGCGCCGCGCTCACCAATTCCTGAGCAGAGCTGCGCGCGCTCACGTGCGGGCGGCCCCGAACCATTCGGGCAGGTGGCTGAGCAGATCCTGCTGATCGTCACCGACCCAGGCCACGTGGCCGTCGGGCCGCAGCAGCACCGCGGGCACGTCCAGTTCCTCGCTGGCGTCGACGACGTGGTCGACCCGATCCGCCCAACCCGCCACCGAGAGCCGGCCGGTCTTGTCGAGCAGTAGCCCACGGCCGCCGTGCGTCAGCTCGTAGAGGCGCCCACGCCTCAGCGGCACGTCCCGCATCCGCCGCCCGAGCAGGTCGTGGCCGTCGCCGAAGTCGTAACGGATCCCGATCGCGGTGATCTTCTCGATGAGGTGCCGGTTCACGTCCTCGAAGTCCATCAGCTCGGACACCAGCCGCCGCACCGCCTGGGCGCCCGGATCGAGGGACAGCAGCTGCATCTGCGCGCGGGTGTTGTCCAGCACGCCGGCGGCGACCGACTGCCGTTCGGTGTGGTAGCTGTCCAGCAGGCCCTGCGGCGCCCAGCCGTCGACCTCGGCGGCCAGTTTCCAGCCGAGGTTGAACGCGTCCTGGATGCCGAGGTTGAGGCCCTGCCCGCCGGTCGGCGGATGGATGTGCGCCGCGTCGCCGGCCAGCAGCACCCGACCGCTGCGGTAGCGCTCGGCCAGCCGGGTGGCGTCGCCGAACCGGGAGAGCCAGCGCGGCGAGTGCGCGCCGAAGTCGGTGCCGGCCACCGCGTGCAGCTGCTGCTTCAGTTCGTCCAGAGTGGGCGTGACCGTGCGGTCCTCGGTCACCCCCGCGGCGGGCGCGACGACGCGGTACACCCCGTCCGCGAGGGGTACGACGCCGAACCGTAGCTGGGTCTTGCGGACCTCGGCCACCACGGCGGCCAGCGTCTGCGGCGACGCGGTCAGCTCCACCTCGCCCAGCAGCGTCTCGACTCTGGTCGGCTCGCCGGGGAAGCCGACGCCGAGCAGCTTGCGTACGGTGCTGCGACCGCCGTCGCAGCCGACGAGGTGGCGTGCGCGCAGCCGGGTGCCGTCGGCCAGCTCGACGCTCACCCCGTGGTCGTCCTGGTCCAACCCGACGAGTTCGCTGCCGCGCCGGATCTCGGCGCCGAGTGCGGTGGCGTGCTCGGCCAGGAGGCGGTCGGTGACGGTCTGCGGGATGCCGAGGACGTACGGGTGCGCGGTGTCCAGCCGCTCGGGCGACGGCTTGGCGATGCCGGCGAAGAAGCCACCGACCGGGTGTCGCTGGCCGAGCGCGAGGAACCGCGGCAGCAGGCCGCGCTGGTCCAGCACCTCGATGCTGCGCGCGTGCAGGCCGAGCGCGCGGACGACCCTGGTCGGTTCCGTCTCCTTCTCCAGCACGAGCACGCGTACGGCGTGCAGCCGCAACTCGCTGGCCAGCATCAGGCCGGTCGGTCCACCGCCGGCAACGATGACGTCGATCACGAAAGCCCCCCGTTGTCTCGGGCCGGTTGCTCCGGCGGTTCGCGAGCCACATCAGCGCAAAGCTGTGCGTACTCCGCGAATCCGTGGTTTCCCGCAAGTTCCGGCCTCGGCCGACGATTCTGCGTCACCCCCCGGGCCTTGCCGCAAGACCCCCGGTGCGCTATATGTTGGGAGTGGCAGGGAGTGGTCGATCTCCCTGCCTTTGCTGTTCGTCGACCGGTGTGGGCTGTTCGTGGGCCGCTGTGGGGACGGACGAGCCCCTCTCATCCCGTTCCGATCCGCTCGCCTGCCTCCACGTCCACGACCGACAAATAATTTTGTCTTGACATAATCTCCTGTCGGCGGGAGAGTCGTGACGTTCTCGACGAGGAACGGGCGACACCGCACCCGTGCGGAGCCGCAGACAGGGAGACAGCCATGGAACTGAGCATCAACACCTTCGTCAGCATCGACGGCGTCATGCAGGGCCCGGGCGGAGCCGAGGAGGACCCCAGCAACGGGTTCACCCGTGGCGGGTGGCTCGTGCCGCACAGCGCGGACGGCCAGCTCGACCCGGTCGACGGCTGGTTCCGGCAGGCCGACGCCTTCCTGCTGGGGCGGCGCACGTTCGAGATGATGCGCGGCTACTGGTCGCAGGTGACCGACCCCGAGAACCTCGTGGCCACCGCGCTCAACACCTGGCCGAAGTACGTCGTCAGCAACACCCTCTCCGACGCCGACGCGGCCTGGGGCGACACCACCGTGCTGCGCGGCGACATCGTCGGGCAGGTACGCCAGCTCAAGCAGCGGTCGGGACGCGAGCTCCAGGTGCACGGCAGTTGGCAGCTGGCGCGCGCCCTGCACGACGCCGGGCTCGTCGACACCGTCCGGCTGCTCCAGTTCCCCGTCGTCGTCGGCGACGGCAAGCGGCTGTTCGCCGACGGCGCCGCGCCGGCGACCTACCGGGTCACCGAGTCGGAGGTGCTCGGCGGGGGTGCCGGTGCCGTCTCGCTCACTTTGCGCCAGGCCGGCTTCGGCGCCACCGGCACCGGCGAGTTCGCCGTGCGCGACGGCAGGGAGACCGTCGCGTGAACCGGTCCGCTCCCGCCGCAGCGGCGGGAGCGGACCGGCCCGGGGAGCCCTCAGCGGCGACCGGCGAAGTCGTCCAGCGCCGCCACGACCCGCTCGGCCATGCCGTTGCGGGAGCCGTGCCCCGCCGCTTCCAGCAGCTCCAGGCGGGCGTCGGGCCAGGCCTGCGCCAGCTGCCACGGGATGTCCGCCGGGCTGCTGATGTCGAGCCTGCCGTGCAGGAGCACCCCCGGAATGCCGGCCAGGCGTCCCATCTCGCGCAGGATCTGCCCCTCCGGCAGGAAACACCCGTGCCGCCAGTAGTGGGTGACGAGCCGGACCATCGCCATCCGGAACACCGGATCGTCGTAGCGGGGGTCGGGCCGGTGGCCGGGGGCGGTGGCGACGTGGCTGTCCTCCCAGGCGCACCAGTCCCGGGCGGCCTGCTCGCGCACCGCCGGGTCCGGGTCGGCCAGCAGTCGGGCGTACGCGTCGGCCAGGTCGCCGTCGCGGTCGGCCGGCGGCACGCCGTCGCGGAAGCGGGCCCACTCGGCCGGGAACACCCGCCCCATGTCCCGGGTGATCCAATCGAGCTCCCGGCGGGTGCCTGCGGTGACGCTGAACAGCACCAGTTCGCTGACCCGCCGCGGGTGTCGCTGCGCGTACGCCAGGGCGAGGCAGGAGCCCCAGGAGGCGCCGAGCACCAGCCAGCGGTCCACGCCGAGGTGCTCGCGCAGCAACTCGATGTCGGCGATCAGGTGGTCGGTGGTGTTGGTGGACAGGTCCACGTCCGCGTCGGCGGCGTGCGGGGTGCTGCGGCCGCAGCCCCGCTGGTCGAACAGGACCACCCGGTAGCGGGCCGGGTCGAAAAAGGTCCGCCAGCTCGGCGTGCAGCCGGATCCCGGCCCGCCGTGCAGCACGACAGCCGGCTTGCCGTCCGGGTTGCCGCACGTCTCCCAGTACACGAGCTGGCCGTCACCCACGTCGAGCATCCCGTGCGCGTCCGGCTCGACCAGCCGATACCGCTGTGCCATGCCCGTCTCCCTCCCCGTACCCGAATACAACAGGGCTGTTACATTAGCGGAGTGACGAACGCACCGGACCGCGAGGCCCTCGGGACGCTGCTACGGCACGTCCTCGAGACGCTCGACGGCGACGTCGCCGCGGTCTACGCCGAGCGGGGCCTGGCCGACTACCGACCCCGGTTCTCGCCGCCGCTGCGGGTGCTGGTCGCCGACGGGCCGCTGCCCATCCGTGACCTGGCCCGCCGCATCGGCGTCACCCACTCGGCGGCCAGCCAGACCGTGGCCCAGATGGCCCGCGCCGGCCTGGTCCACCTGGTCCCGGGGACGGACGCCCGGCAGCGCGTCGTGCACCTGACCGACCGGGCCCGCGAACTGCTGCCGGTGATCGAGGCCGAGTGGGCGGCGACGACCGCCGCGATGCGCGAGCTGGACGCGGAGCTGCCGGTGCCACTGGCCGACCTGCTGCACGAGGTCCTCGCCGCGGTCGGCCGGCGGTCGATACGTCAACGCATCGCCGACGCGGGCCTGCCGCCATTGGCCTGACGATGCCCTGCAGCCGCAGCTCCAACCGGCGTAGGAGGGCATCGGAGCCCTCGAAACGTCCGGACACACCGATGAGCGGACGTTTTCAGCCCGCCTGCCGACGTCGCTGAGCGGTCACCACCGCGCTTCTGCCGTTCCTGCTGGCCGCAATGCTCGGCGCCGCTCGGTCTTGTCGAATGTGTCAGCTGCATGGTGTCAGGTAGCCGCGGTAGAAGGCGGTGGCGACGGCGGCCGCCCGGTCGTTGACGCCGAGTTTCGCGTACACGTGCAGTAGGTGTGTCTTGACGGTCGCCTCGCTGATGAACAGCTGTTTGGCGGCCTCGCGGTTGGTCGAGCCGCGGGCGATCAGTTCCAGGACCTCCAGCTCACGTTGCGACAGCGGCTCCGAGGCCGGCTGCCGCATCTGCCCCATGAGTCTGGTCGCGACCGCGGGGGAGAGAACCGCCTGCCCCTCCGCGGCCGCCTCCACCGCCCGGAACAACTCTTCTCTCGGCGCGTCCTTCAGCAGGTATCCGGTGGCGCCGGCCTCGATGGCGGGCAGCACGTCGCGATCCGTGTCGTACGTGGTGAGCACGAGCACGCGGGCCGGCACTCCGCGTCTGGCCAGTTCCTTGATGGCCGTGACGCCGTCGGTCCGTGGCATCCGCAGATCCATGAGGATCACGTCGGGTCGGAGCTTCTCCCCGACCGCGATGGCCTCCGCGCCGTCACCGGCCTCGCCGAGCACCTCGAAGCGCGGGTCGGCACTGAACATGCCCCGCAACCCGTCCCGGACCACCGGATGGTCGTCGACGATCAGCACCGAGATCACTGCCCGCCTCCGGCCGGAATCGCCGGCACGGAAGCCGAGATCGCAGTGCCGCCGCCAGGCTCCGACTCGATGTCGAGCCGGCCCGCGAGGCGCTGCACCCGCTGTCGCATGCCGGCGAGCCCGAACCCGCCGTTCGTGGAGCCGTTTGCGCGCTTGGTGTTGGGCTCGAAACCCACCCCGTCGTCGCGTACGTCCAGCGTCACCAGATCCTCCATGTACGACAGGGTCAGGCCGACCCGGCTGGCCTTCGCGTGCTTGGCGACGTTGGTGAGCGCCTCCTGCGCGGCCCGCAGCAGCGTCACCTCGACCTCGGCATGCATCGGTCGGGGGTCGCCGGTGGTGGTCAGCGCCGCGTCGATGTCGTTCACCTCCGACCAGCGCCGGGTCACGTCGCTGATCGCGTCCGGGAGCCGGGCCTCGGCGAGCGCCTCCGGCTCCACCGCGTGGACCGTCCGGCGGGCCTCGGTGAGGCTCTCCCGGGCCAGGTTCATCGCGTTCGTCATGTGCCGGCGCAATGTCGGAGGCTCGTCCAGTGTCTGCTCGGCGGCTTGCAGTTGGGTGAGAATGCCGGCGAGGCCCTGGGCCAGGGTGTCGTGGATCTCGCGCGCCATTCGTTGCCGCTCGTCCAACACCCCGGCCTCGCGGGCCTGCACCAGCAGCTGGGCGTGCAGGCCGGCGTTCTCCTCCAGCGCCGCCTCGAGCTTGACGTTGGTCTCGTGCAACTCGGCGAGCGCCCGCTTCTGCTTGTGGTTGCGCGCGTCGGCCGACTCGACGAAGTAGGAGGACGCACAGGCCAGCACCGTGCTGATCAGGCTGATGGCGACCCACGCCCACCAGAAGCCGGCGGTGATGGTGGCCATCCCACCCAGGTACGACACCGCCATGATCATGGATGTGGCGGCGGTGCCGGCGTACCGCCAGTGGCCTGCCAGGTACTGAAACGCCTGGGGGTAGCCGACAAACGCGAAGAGGCCGTACCAGGGTGCGATCGCCACCAGGCTGGCGGCCAGCACCATCAGCCCCGTGTAGTACAGGCCCATCAGCGAGGCGTTCTGGTGCCATCCCGGGTGCAGCGTGTGGAACCAGAGCAGCCAGATCGTGGTCGCGATCGAGAGCACGAGCGTCATCGGGAGGTGCTGCCACAATTCCCAGAGCGGCAGCAGCAGCGCGATGAGGGTGCACACCGCCAGGAGAAGGTACGGGAGAACTTGGAAGGCGGCGATCTCCTTGCGCTCCCAGCGATCGAACTCTGCCCGCAGCTCGGCCTCGATGCTCACGACCTACTCCCAGCGGAAGTGCCGCGCGGCCAGCCCACCGGCCACGATCGTCCACCCCAGCATGACGGCCACGTGCGGCAGTTGCGGCCAGTGACCAGCGGCGGCGTCCTGCAATGATTGCACGCCGGCGCCGAGCGGGGTGAAGTCGCTGATCGTCCGCAGCACGTCGTTCATGCTGTCGCGGGGTATCCAGAGGCCGGCGAAGAACACGCTCGGAAAGAACAGCAGAGTCCCGATGGCGCCGGCGCTCTTGCCGGTCGGCGCGAGCGAGGCGACGAGCAGACCGATCGCGAACATCGCCAGCGCGGCCAGCACGTAGCTCAGCAGGTAGGCCGGCAGCTGCCGGGGCAGCCGCACGTCGAACGCCAGCCGGGCGATGGCGAGCACGACCAGCATCGTCGCCACGGACAGGATCGTGGCCATCAACAGCTGCGCGCCGAGCATGACTCTCGGCTTGACCGGGGTGGTCCGCATGCGTCGCAGCACGCCCTTCTCCCGGTAGGTGGCGAACAGCTGGGACAGGGCGTTGAGCGCGAACAGGGCTACCCCCATCGCGACGATGATCGGCGCGTACAGGTCGATGACCCGCAGACCGTCGAGGCTCTCGTCGGGCTCCCGGAACGCCGGGATCGTACCGAGGATGACGAGCAGGATCGGCGGGAACCCGAGCGCGAAGAACACGATCATCGGCTCGCGGAAGAAGAGCTTGGTCTCGGTGGCGGTGAGCCGGGCCAGTGCGGACATGGTGGTCTCCTCAGGCGTCGATGGGGCGGCCGGTGAGCGCGACGAACGCGTCGTCCAGCGAGGTCTGCTCGACCCGCAGGTCGGCCGCGGTGACCTGGTTGCGGGCGAGCACGGTTGTCACGGCGAGCAGCAGGTTTCCCGTGCCGGTCACCACGAGCTGGCTGCCGGCCCGCTCGACCGAGGCGACCTCGGGCAACGCGGCCAGTACGGCGTGCTCCAGCGGCGCGGACGGCCGGAACCGGATCCGCTGCCGGTCGTCGACCCTCGCGATCAGCCCGGACGGGGAGTCGAGCGCGACGAGGCGGCCGGAGTCGATCACGGCGAGCCGGTCGCAGAGCCGTTCCGCCTCCTCCATGAAGTGCGTGACCAGCACGATCGTGACGCCCCGGTCGCGGATGCCCTCGATGAGGTCCCACGCGTCGCGTCGCGCCTGCGGGTCGAGGCCGGTGGTGAGCTCGTCGAGCACCGCCACCCTCGGGTTGCCGACCAGCGCGAGCGCGATCGACAGCCGCTGCTTCTGCCCACCGGACAGCCGGCGAAACTGGGTGTCGAGCTTGTCGGTGAGGTTCAGGGTGTCGATCAGCTCCCGCCAGTCGGCCGGCTCGCGGTAGAAGGAGCTGTACAGCTCCATCGCCTCGCCGACCTTGAGCTTCTCGGGCAGCTCGCTCTCCTGTAGCTGCGCGCCGAGCAGCTGCCGCAGCTCACCGGTGTCGCGACGCGGGTCGATGCCGCAGACCCGGATGGCCCCGCCGTCCGGGATGCGCAACCCCTCGACGCACTCGACGGTCGTGGTCTTGCCGGCCCCGTTGGGACCCAGGATGCCGAAGATCTCGCCCGGCTCGACGGCGAAGCTGACCCCGTTCACCGCGGTGTGGTCGCCGTAGCGCTTGACGAGGCTGTCTACCTCGATGATTGCCATATCGGAAGCGTGCCGCTCGCAGCCCGGCGCCGAATCGACCACGCAGCCAGGGCTGGCGAGGGATGCCGTGGGCCCGCCGATCAACCAATCGGTGGATGCCGAGTCAGCCGGACCGCACTGCGGCAGGGCCGCCGCACGGTCGGCCGCCACGGCCACGGCCGCGCGGAGCGCGTCGATGTCCACGTCGGGGCCGGGCGGCAGCGTAGGCCCGCCCAGCACCGATTCGGGCTCGGGCGGCAGCGGCACCGGCCGGGCGTACGCCTCGGTGGTGGCCGTTCCCGCCCCGTCGGCCCGCCCGGCGGCTGCTGGCGGCGGCGACGCGGCGGGCACGTCCCTGTAGGGTGCGGCGGCGCCACCGGGCACCAGCGTGCGGGCGTGGCGGCCCCGGCTCCGAGGGTCACCAGATCGGCCAGCTCGGTGTCGCTGAGCGCGGCCAGCGCCGTGGCCCGGCGTCGCGGGGCAGGATGTCGGCGACCGCGTCGAGGAAGTCGCGCAGCAGCCGCACCGGATCGGGCAGCCACGCCGGGGTGCGACCGGGCACCGGCGTCGCGCGCGCGGCGGGCATCGCGCGCGCGGCGGGCATCGCGCCGTGCCAGCCGTGCCTGCCGTGCCTCGTCGTCGGTGGTGAGCGGCCCGATCCGCCAGGCGTCGTGCCCGGCGACGGTCACCGCGGGCAGCAGCAGGCCGCGGGTGGCCAGGTGCAGGGCTTCCCGCGTCGCCGCGGCCCAGAACGCCGCCACGGGCCTACCGGTCGAGGCGCTGGCACCTCCATACCGCCAGGGGCAGGACCCCGCTCGTTCCGTACGTCGTACCGTATGCCCTACGGTACGGCGCACGTTAAGGTGCCAGGATGACGACCGAGTACAGCGGCACCGGCGATCCCGCGCGCAGTCTCGCCCTGCTCTGGCGTACCCGCGAACGCGCCAGCCGCAAGGGCCGGCCCGACCTGTCCGTGGACCGGATCGTGCGCGCCGCCATCGAGGTCGCCGACGCCGAGGGGCTCGCCGCCCTGTCCATGCGCCGGGTCGCCGAACGCCTCGGCGTGGGCACCATGTCCCTCTACACCTACGTCCCCGGCAAGGGCGAGCTGCTCGACGTCATGCTCGACACCGTCTACGGCGAGACCACCCGCCCCGACGACGTGCCCGGCGGCTGGCGGGGCCGCCTCACGCACGTCGCCCGCGAGACCTGGGCGCTCTACCTGCGCCACCCCTGGCTGTTGCAGGTCGCCACCACCCGCCCACCGCTGGGCCCCCACGTCATCGCCCGCTACGAGCACGAACTGCGGGCCGTCGACGGCATCGGCCTGACCGACCTGGAGATGGACGCCGTCGTCACCCTCGTGTCCGGTTTCGTCCACGGCACCGTCCGCGGCGCCGTGGAGGCCGCCCAGGCCGCCGCGCACACCGGCATGACCGAGCAGCAGTGGTGGCAGGCCCACGCCCCCTACCTGGAGAAGGCCCTCGACCCGCGCCGGTTCCCGCTCGCCGCCCGCGTCGGCACCGCCGCCGGGCAGGAACACCAGGCCGCGTCCGACCCCGCCCACGCGTTCGAGTTCGGCCTGGCCCGCATCCTCGACGGCATCGAGGTGCTCGTGGCCGGCCGCACGGACGCCGCGACCGGCGACCGATAACCTTTCCGACATGACCATGCGCCCCATCAGGATCATCGGTGACCCCGTGCTGCGCACCCCCAGCGAGCCGGTCACCAGCTTCGACGCCGAGCTGCGTGACCTGGTTACCGACCTGATGGACACCCTGCTCGGCGCCCCCGGCCGCGCCGGCGTCGCCGCCCCGCAGATCGGCGTCAACCGCCAGGTGTTCGTCTACGACGCCGCCGGCCAGCGCGGCCACCTGGTCAACCCGACGCTGGAGCTGTCGGAGGAACTCCAGGACGACGACGAGGGTTGCCTGTCGATTCCCGGCCTCTACTTCCCGACCCCGCGCGCCCTGCACGCCACGGCCCACGGGTTCGACCAGCACGGCGAGCCGCTCACCATCTCGGGCAGCGGGTTCCTCGCCCGGGCCCTGCAACACGAGACCGACCACCTCGCCGGCCGCCTCTACGTCGACACCCTGCGCGGGGACACCCGCCGCAAGGCGCTGCGCGAGATCCGTGCCGGCCGTTTCGACTCACCCAGCCGCCGCGGCTGACCGCCCGGGGGCCGGGGCGTCACCGCTGCCGGGCGGTCAGCGCGTACTCGCCGTAGTCGGCCACCCGGGTGAAACCCAGCCGCCCGTAGAGCCGCACCGCCGCCGCGTTGTCCGCCTTCACGTTCAACGTGACGTGCGTGACGCTGTCGGCCAGCCGCCGGCACAGCTCGGCCACCGCCGCCCCGGCCAACCCCCGCCCGCGCGCCCGGGGATGGGTGGTCACGTTGCCCAACGCGGCGACCCGGTAGACCGGCGAGTACACGTGCACCCCGGCGACCGCCACCAGCTCGCCGCCGTCGCGGACGCCCACGTACTGGCCGGTGTCCAGCATCCGCGGGTCGAACCAGTTGCCCGGATAGGCGACGTCGTACAGCCGCCGCAGCGCCGGCAGGTCGCCCGCGTCCAGCACCGTCCCCGCCGCGGGCGCCGCGGCCAGCCGGGCCGGGTCGGTCAGCGCCATCTTGTGATGCGGGCCGGCCGCCGCCGCCCGGAACGCCCCGGCCAGCGCCGCCTCCGCGCCGGGGGACAGGTGCGCCCACAGGCGGGCCGGCAGCACCGGCGTCAGCTCACGCAACAGCGCCGCCAGCCGGTCCACCCGGGACGGGGCCGCGAACGCCAGCAACGTGGGCGGGTCGGCGCCGTGGTACAGCAACGCCACCTCCTCGTCCCGACGGAACCAGGAGGTGTACGGCCAGAAGAAGTCGTCCAGGTCGCCCAGCTGGTACGCGTGCAGCACCGGATCCCGCCCGAGCAGTTCGGCCAGGACGGCCCGGTCGTGTTCGGCGCGTACCGGCATCCGTTGATGATCACACATCCGCGACGGTCGGTGGCCGTCAGCAGCCCGGCGGTGGGCTGGCCCCGGGATCGGCGGGCAGGTGCTCGTGCGCCCACCGGCCCAGCGCGTCGAGCACCGGCAGCAGGGACGTGCCCGGCCCGGTCAGCGCGTAGCTGACGCCCACCGGGGGCCCCTGCCGGACGGTGCGGCTGACCAGCCCGACCCGGACGAGCTCGCCCAGCCGGTCGGACAGCACCGACTCGCTGATCCCGGGCAGCGCGCGGGTCAGCTCGGCGAACCCGGCCGGCCCGTCGGCGAGGGTGCTCAGCAGCATGCCGTTCCACCGCTTGCCGAGGAACGCGAAGGCCCGGGCGATGCCCCCGTCACACACGCGGGGCGCGTCGCCCACCTCCGGCCTGACCGTCATGTGCCCAGAATACGGCGGACGTCCGCCACCCGATGGGCTACTAAAAAACTAGCTGCTACCGTTGCCGAAGCATATTGCCGATTTCATGGAGACGCCCCGATGACCGACGTCCAATCGCCCCTGATCCACCTGGACCCCGAGGCCCAGGCGCTGCTGTTCACCGAGGCCAGGACCGCCAACACGTTCACCGACGAACCGGTCACCGACGAACAGCTCCAGGCGATCTTCGAACTCGCCAAGTTCCCGCCCACCGCCGCCAACACCCAGCCGCTGCGCATCCTCTTCGTGCGCCCCGGCGAGGCCCGCACCCGCCTCGTCGCCCACATGAACGAGGGCAACCAGGCCAAGACCGCCAGCGCCCCCATGGTCGCCGTGCTCGCCGCCGACACCGACTTCCACGAGCACATCCCGCAGATCTTCCCGATCCGCCCGCAGATGCGCGACGACCTCGCCGGCAACCCCACGGCACGCGAGCACATGGCCCGCTTCAACGCCACCCTCCAGATCGGCTACTTCCTGCTCGCCGTCCGCGCCGCCGGCCTCGCCACCGGCCCGATGGCCGGCTTCGACGCCGCCGGCATCGACCGCGAGTTCTTCGCCGACAGCACCTGGAAGACCCTGCTCGTGGTCAACATCGGCCGCCCCGGCGAGAACGCCTGGTTCCCGCGCCTGCCCCGCCTCGACTACACCGACGTCGTCCGGCACGCCTGAGCACGGCCCGCCCGACCAGTGGGTGGCGACCGGTCAGGCCGCCACCCACTGGTCGAAGCCCAACTTGCCGACCAACGCCACCACCACCGCCAACAACACGATCCGCACGAACCCGGAACCCCGCCGCAACGCCATCCGCGCCCCCAGCGCCGCCCCCGCGATGTTGCACACCGCCATCGCCGCCCCCAGCAGCCACCACACGTGCCCGGTCACCGCGAACACCGCCAACGCCCCCAGGTTCGTGCCCACGTTCACGACCTTCGCCATCGCCGAACCGTGCACGAAGTCCGCACCCACCAACGCCGTGAACGCCACCACCAGGAACGTCCCCGTCCCCGGCCCCACCAGCCCGTCGTACAGGGCGATGCCCACCCCGGCCACCGCCACCGCCGCCGCCACCCGCGCCCGGGTACGCCGGTGCGGCTGCGACACCACCCCCAACCGCGGACGCAACACCACGAACGCCGCCACCGACAGCAACACCACCAACACCACCGGCCGGTACGCCGACGCCGGCACCGCCCCCGCCAGAGCCGCACCCAACCCGGCACAACACATCGCCAGCACCGCCGACGGCCCCGCCACCGCCCAGTCGATCTTCGTGCGGCGCGCGTACGTCACCGCCGCCGTCGTCGTACCCGCGATCGCCGTCAGCTTGTTCGTCGCCAACGCCGACGCCACCGGCATCCCCGGCACCGCCACCATCAACATCGGCAACAGCAGCAGACCACCACCGCCCACCACGGCGTCGATCCAACCGGCCATCGCGGCCACGGCGAGCAAGGTGCCCAGCGACAGGGGGTCCACATCCACGGGCCGTCATTCTTCCCACCCGTACCCGCCCGACGACGCCCCCTGTGGCCAGCCTCACCAGCACCGACCCGCCACACCGCCGCACACCAGCACCGACCCCGCCGCCGCACGACCGCAGACGGCATGGCCAGCGCAAAGCGCGAGGCCGGCGGACCGGCACAGCCGCAGGCCGTGCCGGTCCGCCGGGTGTCAGCGCGCCGGGCCGCCCGACCGGGACTCGTCGGGCAGCGGCGTCGCCGGGACAGGGGCGGCCGGCGGGCCCGGGCGGGACCCCCTCGTCACCCACATGGCGATGCCACTCGCGCCGGTGCCGACCAGCGCGAGCACGACCATCGGCACGCCGAACAGGAACGCCGGCCGCCAAGCAAACCCCTGCGCCAGCACACCACTCACGACCGGTGCGAGCAGGAGAGCGGCGCCGAGCGCGAGGCCGAGCACCAACCGCGCCCCGGAAGCCCAGCGGCCCAGCTGACCGGACAGGCCGAAAGCGACGCCGACCGCGGTCCCGGCACCCAACCCGACGACCACCAGCCCGGCCCCCATCAGCACCGCCCCCGACGCGAACGCGCACACCACGCTCCCGAGCAGCAGGAGCACCAGCGCCGGCACCCCGGTCGCCGTGGGCCAGCGCCGGCCGAGCAGCCAACCGGGCACGAGCAGGACCGCAGCCGCCACGTACGGCACCACCAGGATCACCGTCATGGCCGCGGTGGTCAGTCCGAGGTCATGCCTGATCGCGTCACCCAACGACCCGATCGGCGCGGTGAGCATTCCGGCAGCGACCAGCGCACCGAACGCGGGGCCGACAAACGACCAGAGCGGGCGAACCACCGGCGGACCGGCCGATGCGGGGTGTCCGGGTGCACTCATGCCGGCGAGTGTAGGCACGGCACACGGAATCCGATGTTCCACCCCGGCACAGCAGAACAACGCCCGGCAACCCGCCCACGGCCACGTAGGGTGCAAACGTGCGCCTGGCCACCTTCAACCTGCTGCACGGCCGATCCCTCACCGACGGGCTCGTCGACCCCGCCCGGCTCACCGCCGCCGTCACCGCACTCGACGCCGACATCCTCGCCCTCCAGGAAGTCGACCGCGACCAGAGCCGCAGCGGCAACCTCGACCTCACCGCCATCGCCGCCCAGGCCCTCGGCGCCGACGAGCACCGCTTCGCCGCCGCCGTCGTCGGCACCCCCGGCGAACAGTTCCGCCCCCTACGCCACGACGACGACGGACACGGCGAACCCTGCTACGGCGTCGGCCTCGTCACCCGACACCACGTCCACAGTTGGCAGGTCACCCGACTGCGCCCCGCCCCCGTACGCTCACCCGTCTACGTCCCCGGCCCGCGCGGCGGACTCACCCTCCTGCACGACGAACCCCGCGTCGTCCTCGCCGCCGTCCTCGACACCCCCCACGGCCGACTCACCGTCGCCGCCACCCACCTGTCCTTCGTCCCCGGCTGGAACGCCCACCAACTCCGCCAGACCGTCCGCGCCCTACGAACCCTGCCCGCCCCGCGAATCCTCCTCGGCGACCTGAACCTGCCCGCCGGCCCCGCCCGACTCCTCACCGGCTGGCGCCCCCTCGGCCGCCGCCCCACCTACCCCGCCGGGCAACCCCGCGTCCAACTCGACCACATCCTCGCCGACCGCCACGCCCTCGACCAGCTACCACCCGTCACCGCCGTGCACAGCCCCCTGTCCACCATCTCCGACCACCGCCCGCTCCTGGTCGACCTCGGCTGACCGCAACCCGGACGACAGCGGGGGACAGCCCCCACCCGCCACCCTCGGTCGCGTCACCGTTACCACACCCAGCGTTGACACGCACCCTGCGCATCGGCAAAGGTCTCTGGCGTGACGGCACTCACCCCAGGCCCGACGCGCCACGACGACACCCCCGACCAGCACACCGAAGACCACCCCTACGTGATCATCGGCGCCGGCCCCGCCGGCCTCCAGTTGAGCTACTACCTCCAGCAGGCCGGCAGCGACTACATCACCCTCGAACGTGCCGCCGCCCCCGCCGAATTCTTCCGACACTTCCCCCGGCACCGCAGGCTGATCTCCCTCAACAAGGTCCACACCACCAGCACCGACCCCGAGATCCGACTGCGCTGGGACTGGAACTCCCTGCTACACGAACCCGCCGACCTGCCCTTCGCCAAATACAGCAGCGAATACTTCCCCCACGCCGACGACATGGTGCGCTACCTCACCGACTTCCAGCGCTACCACCAACTCGCCGTACGCTTCGACACCCCCGTCGAACGCATCGAACGCACCGACGACGGCGGCTTCCTCGTCCACACCCCCGACAGCACCCTGCGCTGCCGCTGCGTCATCGTCGCCACCGGCTGGGGCCGACCCAACATCCCCGACATCCCCGGCATCGAACACGCCACCGGCTACGAGGACATGCACACCGACCCCGCCGCCTACGCCGGCCAACGCGTCCTCATCCTCGGCAAGGGCAACTCCGCCTTCGAAACCGCCTCCGCGATCCTCGGCCACGCCGCCATGATCCACCTCGCCAGCCCCCGACCACTACGCCTCGCCTGGAACACCAAACACCCCGGAGACGTCCGCGGCCACCACGGCGCCGTCCTCGACAGCTACCAGTTCAAGACCCTCCACTCCGTCCTCGACTGCGTCATCGACGAGATCCGCCCCACCGACCACGGCTACCGGGTCCACCTCACCTACACCCACGCCGACGACGAAACCGCCGTCATGGACTACGAATCCGTCCTCCGCTGCACCGGATTCGCCATGGACACCACCCTGTTCGACACCACCTGCCGACCCGACATGACCCCCAACGGCCGCATGCCCACCACCACCGGCGACTGGCAGTCCACCAACATCGACGGCCTCTACTTCGCCGGCACCCTCGCCCAGGCACGCGACTTCAAACGCGCCTCCTCCGCCTTCATCGACGGCTTCCGCTACAACCTGCGCACCCTCACCGCCCTGCTCCGCGAACGCTACGAAGGCGTACCCCTCACCCACAGCCGCATCGCCCGCGACGCCGACGCCGCCACCACCCTCGTCCTCGACCGCGTCAACTGGAGCTCCGCACTCTGGACCCAGTTCGAATTCCTCTGCGACGCCCTCGTCGCCGACCCCGACGGCCACCTGCGCCACTACACCGACCTGCCCGAAGACCACATCCGCGACCGCTTCCGCGACCACCCGCACTACTACACCATCGGCCTACGCTGGGGCCGCGACGACTACGGCGACGTCTTCGCCATCGAACGCCACCCCCAACCCCACCGCGCCGCCGAAAGCGCCTTCATCCACCCCGTCATCCGCCGCTACCACGGCGACACCCTCGTCGACGAACTGCACCTGCTCGAAGACCTGCTCGCCGAATGGCGCCGACCCGACCGCCACGTGACACCCCTACGCGACTGGTTCGCCCGCGAACTACACCGCAACCGCTGACCCCGACCACCCACGCACCCCAACCACCGGCCCGGGCCCCACCCACCAGAAGACCGGGGCCCGGGCCACCACACACCTACGCCAACTGCCGCTCCTGCACCACCGTCTCCGCCACCAGAAAATCCACCACATCCGCGAGCCGACCCCGCCGCCCCGCCGCCGCCCGCTGCCGCACCGCACCACCACCCCCCGCCAACAACCGCCCCACCCACCCCCGCACCAACTCCTCGTCACCAACCGCCCGCAACACCGGCCCCAACCCGGCCACCACCTCACCGAGCACCTCCCGAGCCGGCCGCAACCGCCCCGTACCCACCTGCGGCAACGCGCCCTCCAACCCATCCCGCGCCGCCCGCCAGTACGCCGCCCGCAACCACTCCCCAGGAAGCTCCGGACCAGGATCACCACGCTCCACCGCCGCCGACGCCCGCACCACCAACGCCCGCACCAACGCCGCCACCAACCCCGACTCCCACACCGACACCGGCACATCCATCACCCGCACCTCCAACGTCGGATGCGTCACCGAAGGCCGGATATCCCAGAACAACGTCCCCGGATCCACCACCGCCCCCGCCGCCGACAACATCTCCACCACCCGCTCGTAATGCGCCACCGACGTGAACCGAGGCGGCGGCCCCGCCACCGGCCACCTCGACCAGATCACCGACCGCCAACTCGCATAACCCGAATCCCGCCCCTCCCAATACGGCGAATTCGCCGTCAACGCGATCAACAACGGCAGATGAGCCCGCAAATGGTTGCTGACCAGCAACGCCTGCTCCCGATCCGGCAACTCCACATGCACGTGCACCGCACAGATCGCCAACTCGTCATGCAACCCCCGGAACGTCGCCGTACCCCGCTCCTGCCGAGGCCCCTGCGTCACCGGCGGCGCCGTCGCCCCCGGCAACACCGGCGTACCGGTCGCCACGATCCCCAACCCGTCGACCGCCGCACACTCCGCCACCACCCGCCGCGCCTCCGCCAACTGATCCACCAACCCCCGCACCGAAGACGTCGGATCCGTCTTCGTCTCCACATGCAAAGTCGTGATCTCACCCGACACCCGCGAACCCAGCCGCGCCGCCGCCCGACCCACCACCGACTCCGCACCCGGCACCACACGCCGACTCACCGGATCGACAAGCAGAAACTCCTCCTCCACCCCCAACCGCCGACCCGACACCACCCCGTCCCCACCGACCTGAAACTGCACACCGGCCTCCACTCACGACACCCGACAACCGCGCCGACAGGTTAGCCCGCACGTGTGACCAACGGGACACCCTCAGTCAGCGACCCCACCACGCCCACCACACCCCACCCCCGATGTGGCAAGCTGACACCCAGACGCGACTGGCGGCCAGAGGATGGGCACCAAACCATCGGGGAGCTCCACGCGCGGAGGTCGACCGCCTGGGCCCCGCCGACGGAGGAGCACCATGCCCACCGCCCGACTCCTGCCCGGCGCCCCCGTCGCCGAACGCATCCTCACCGACGTCGCCGCCGGCGTCACCGCCCTACGCGCCGCCGGCACCACCCCCGGCCTCGCCACCATCCTCGTCGGCGACGACGACGCCAGCGCCGGCTACATCCGCATCAAGCAACGCCAAGCCGCCGAACTCGGCTTCGACTCACCCCACGTACACCTGCCCGCCACCGCCACCCAGGCCGACCTGCACCGCGCCATCGCCGACTTCAACACCGCACCCGAGGTGCACGGCCTGCTCATCCAGCACCCCATCCCCGCACACCTCGACTACGACCGGGCCCTCCAGACCATGGACCCCGACCTCGACGTCGACGGCATGCACCCGCTCAACATGGGACGCCTCGCCCTCGGCCTGCCCGGCCCCCTGCCCTGCACCCCCGCCGGCATCGAAGCCCTGCTCGCCTTCCACGACATCCCCGTCGCCGGCCGTGACGTCGTCATCCTCGGCCGAGGCGCCACCCTCGGCCGACCCCTCGCCCTGCTCCTCACCCAGAAACGCCCCACCGCCAACGCCGCCGTCACCGTCGTACACACCGGCGTCCCCGACTGGGCCACCCACACCCGCCGCGCCGACATCCTCATCGCCGCCGCCGGCGTCCCCGGCATCATCCAACCCGAACACGTCCGCCCCGGCGCCGTCGTCATCGGCGGCGGCGTCCGCTACGCCGGCCGACGCCTCCTGCCCGACGTCGACGAAAGCTGCGCCGAGGTCGCCGGCGCCATCACCCCCCGCGTCGGCGGAGTCGGCCCCACCACCGTCGCCATGCTCTTCCGCAACGCCCTCGACGCCGCCCGCCGCGCCACCGGCCACGCCTGATCCACCGCCGTCCAACTCCCGGCCGGCTCCGGCGACACCTCGCCACCGGAGCCGGCCGGCGGACACCGCCGGAAACAGCGCAACCGCCCGATCCGGACACCAGCGACGAGGACCCCGAGAAAGGCGACCCGCCACGGTCGCACCGGCAGGCCCCTCAGCCGTCAGACCGCTCGTCGAACGCATCCACCAGGGCCGAGGCGAGGAGGGCGACAGCCCGATCATCGTCGCGGACCAACCGCCCCAGGACGCCCCGCGCGACGCCCGCCGGCAGCTCGGCGAGCGCCTGGGTCAGTCGCATCCGCACCGCGGAACCCGCAGTGCGTGCGGTGAGTTCGTCGACCAGCGCACCCACGACCCGTTCCGCGCACCCGGGGTCCAGCGACAACGCCCCCAGGACCTCGGCCGCCTCGACGTCGTTCGCGCCTTCGACCACCATCCCGACGAGTGTCGGCACAGCAGCGGACGCGCCACGCCCACCCAACGCCAGGGCAGCGTGCCTGCGCACCGCCAGATCCGAGTCCCCGAGTGCGTCCGACAGCGCCGTGCTCGCCTCGTCACCGGACATCTCGGCGAGCGCCAGGACCGCGCGCCGCCGGATCTCGACGTCCTCCGAGTACACGCCGGACGCCACGCTCGCCACCGCGTCACCGCCCGCCCGCGCGAGCGCCCACCGCAGGGCACCGGCGACGTTCGGATCGGACTCGGCAAGGACCGCCTCGGCCAGCAGCCCGGTGGGAACCGGCACGTCCTCGGCCGGGGCCAGGACGGCCTGCTGCCGACGCGCGGCACTGGGCGAGTTGAGCCCGTGCAGGAGTTCGACGATACGCAGGACGCCCTGCCAACCGGAGGGCGCCGAGGCATCCACCGCCCGGAGCCGCTCAAGTAGCTCCTGCTCCCGCTCCAGCCGCTCCTCGGTCCGTCTGATCAAGTCGCCGACCAGCACGGACGGCGCGAAGGCAGGATCCTCCAGAGCACGTCTGATCTGCCGCAGCGACAATCCCAGCGACCGCAGACTCTCCACGTGGAAGATCCGGCGAATGTCCTCGGCGCAGTACTCACGGTAGCCACCCAACGTACGGCCCGTCGGTCGCACCAGCCCGAGTGAGTCGTAGTGCCTGAGCATCCGGGCGCTCACCCCCGAGCGGCGCGCCACCTCACCGATCAGCACCCGAATCCCTCAACCCGTTCCGGACCGAGCGCGACGATCCGTTTCGCCTCCTCGACGGCTGCGTCGAAACCGACATCCGGATCGCGCAGGAGCAACTCCGTAGCGCGGGCATGCGCCCTCACCGCCGGATCGGCACTCGCCATCCCCGTCCGCAGGGCCGGCTCGATCACGTCTCCGAGTGCGACAAGTGCTCGACTGAGACTCAGCTGCACACCCCGGTCACCGCGACCGAGCTGTGCAGCCAGCTCCACGGCCAATCCTGTCTGTTCGCCGTCGGGCACGAGGACGACAGCAGCGCGCCATGCGCTTCGCGCGACCTCGTCGTCGGCGTCGTGCAGCAACGACCGGGTGATCGCGGAATACGCGCTCCTGTCACCGATCTTGGACAGCGTATGCAACGCCTGGCTCCGGGCCTGAGCGCGCTCGGCACGAAGCTCCGCACGGAGCCTGGGCACCGTGACCTCCGCCGGAAGACGGGTCAACGCCCAGGTGAGCATGTCACGCACGAAGAAATCCGGCTCGATCGCGCACCGCGCCACGAGCGCATCGACGAGGCCGGGATCGGCGTGCGTACCAACGGCCAGAGCCGCCTGGAGCCGCGTCGACGAGTTCCCGGCGCTCAACGCGTCGCGCAGGCGTGCGTCCGGTGAATTTCTGTTCGTCGGGTCCACGCAGACCACCTCCTGCGCCCAGTGAAGACCTTGTCACAGTGTCAACGTCAAGCCACGACCAAGACCGTCCCCGACGTGCGGCCCCACCCCTCCGCCTACGACCGCGCGACCGGCACCAACCCCGCCAACGCCCGATTGGTACGGTTGGACCGCACCGCCTCGCGCTGCTGCCCGGCCGTCACCTCGATGTACGTCTGCGACGACGCCAACGACGCGTGCCCCAGCAGCCGCATGATCTCCGCCGCACTCGCCCCGTCCTCCGCCAACCGCGTCGCGAAGGTGTGCCGCAGCGCGTGCAGACGCGCTCCGCGCGGCACCCGGTCGGTGATGCCCGCCCGCCGGTAGCAGGACTCCACCAGATACTGCAGCCCACCCCGCCGCAGCGGCTCGCCCCTCCGGTCCACCAACAGCGGCACGTCCGGCCGCACCGTACGCGACCCGAACCGGTGGACCCGACTGTCCAGGTAGCCCACCAGCACCCGGTCGAGATCCGGCTCGATCGGCACCACCCGCGGCCGGCCGCCCTTGCCGGCGACGTCGACCCGTCGCTCACCGGGGCGGCCCGCCAGCGAACCCACCCGCAGTGCCAGCAGCTCCGACAGCCGCAGCCCCGCGCAGAGCGCCAGCGCCAGCACGGCCAGGTCGCGCTCCGGCCACGGATCGCGCTGGCGGCCCTCGTCGCGGGCCACGGCGGCGAGCAGCCGCTCGGGGGTGTCCGCGCCCCGCAGCGGCTTGGGCTGGGGGAGTGGTGCCCGGGGCCGGCCGACCGCCGGCATCGGGTTGCCGGCGACCACCCCGTCGGCGACCAGGAAGGAGAAGAAGCTGTTCCAGGTGGACCAGGCACGGTGTACCGAGGCCGCCGCGCGGGGCTCCGCGAACCGGGCGAACGCGGCACGCATGACACGGGGAGTGAGGGCGGCGACGGGCAGCGCGTCGCGGGGGAGGGGAGGGGTGGCTGCCTCGGCCGCCAGCGCGGTGACGGCCTGCAGGTCCCGCCGGTACGCCTGCAGCGTGTGGGGAGAGGGCTTGCGGGTGGCGCGGGCGGTCAGGAACTCTTCGATCAACTGCTGTACCGATTCGTCCTGTTTGTCATGCATAAGGGATATTATGCATGAATTTCGGGTTCGGCGGCAACGCCAGGAGAGGGGGAGGCCGTGCGACGGTACGTCCTGACCGGCGCGCCGGGGGCGGGCAAGACGACGCTCGCCGACGCGCTGCGACGGCGGGGATGGGAAGTCGTCGGGGAGGCGGCCACCGACGTCATCGCGGCGCAGCAGGCACGGGGCGTCGCCGAACCATGGCGTGACGCGGGCTTCCTCGACGCCGTGGCTCGGCTGCAGCGCCAGCGCCGGGAGGCGTACGGGACACGCGGCCTCGTGCAGGTGCACGACCGCTCACCCCTGTGCACGCTGGCGTTGGCGCGGTATCTGGGCCGACAGCCGGGGCGTGTGCTGACCGACGAGGTCGTGCGGGTGCTCCGCGACGGCGCATATCAACGGCAGGTGTTCCTGGTCCGGCCGCTGGGCTTCGTGACGCCCACCGCCGCGCGCCGGATCAGCTACGCCGACTCGCTGGAGTTCGCCCGCGTGCACGAGCAGATCTACCGGGCGCACGGCTGCGAGTTGATCGTCGTGCCGGCCGCGCCGGTGCACGTGCGGGTCGCCCTGGTGGAAGCACACCTGCGGCGGCTCGCCGGCCCGCGGATCCCCAGGTGAGGGAGGGCCGGATCCGGTCAGCTTTACATAATGCACATTATCGAATCACAGTCGGGTTCGAGCCGAGCCCTGATCGTTGACAGTTCAGGTGCTGGATCGGCGGCGATTAGCCGCCAACGCGTGGGCCCCGGAGGGTGGGCGATCCGATCGTTGTCGCCGAACCCGCACGACCGTACGGCTAGGTCGCAGCGGCGCGGACCGCGGTCGAGGAAGTCGTCGCCAGTTCGGGCCGAGCCGGCATGAACAGGGTGGTGACACCCAGCGTCTCGTTCATGGCTGCCAGCTGACACTCGCGCTCCGCGTCGATCGCGTTCCGTACGCCACGGATGATCACTCCGGCTCCGTGTTGCTGGCAGTAGGCCGCGGTCAGCCCGCTCCAGGCTGCGACCGTCACGTTCTCCCAGTCCGCCGGGAGGATGGCACGAATGTCCACCGCGCGTTCCGCACCGGTCCTGGCGGGCCGCTTCTCGTCGTTGACCGCGACCAGCACCGTCACGTGTGCGAACAAGCGCCGCGCCCGATCGACGAGATCACGATGACCGTCGGTGAAGGGGTCGAACGTTCCGGGATAGACAGCTCGGGAGCTTCGGGGATCGCCCACAGGCAGGTGAAGCACCGACGCATGCTATCTGCCGTCCGGGTGGCTCGACGTCACTGGGAGCGGACTCCGGGGGCTTCCGTGCCGAGCGCTGATCGGGCCGCGCCTGTGACACGGCACAGCCCGATCAGCGCTGCTCAGGTCTCCCCCGGCCGTATTCCGGCCGACGCGCATGATTCCTGAGCTGCCGAGACGACGCCGCGGTCGCTCGTCTGCCGTCTCATCCCGGTCTGCCTCGTCGCCCTCCCCTGCGGTGCATCAGGCCGTGTCGATCGCGCGGTGCAGGCGTCGTGCTTCGGTGACCAGGCGGCTCGTCCCTCCCCTGCCGGCGACATCGCCGAGCCCGGGCACCTCGATCCGGACACCCGTGGTGGTGGCCGTCTCCGCCGCCAGGCTCAGCAGGTCGGGCACGCCGCGTGCGGGCTTGGCGGCGGCGAGCAGGGCCGGTAGCGCGGCGGCGAGCAGTCGCCACACGGTCAGCGGGGCCCCGGCCAGGGCGGCGTCGCGTAGTGGTTCCACCGCCCGGGACAGCTTCACGAGGTTCGCGGTGACCAGCCGGCCCAGTTGCTCGCCCGTGCCGGCGGCGTCGAGCTGATCGGCCGCGGCGAGCCCGAGGAGGGCGTCCAGGGTGGCGATCCGGTCGGCGCCGTGGCGGGCGCCGAGCCCGTAGGCCAGGGCCAGATCGAGGGCCACGCCGCCGGGACCGGTGCTCTCGGCGAGCAACGGGAGGATCGCGGCGCCGTCGCGTTGGTCCATGTCCGCGGTGGCGGCCACCGTCGGGAGGGCGTACGCGGCGATCACTCCCCGGTGTCCCGGCAGGATCGACGGCCACAGGTTCACCCAGCCGGAGTACTCGGATCCGAGGGGTTTCGGGTCGGCGGTCAGCAGGCCGTACGGGTCGGTGTATCCGTCGGGTGGGCGCAGTTCGACCAGGTGCCGGTTCGGTGGTAGCTGGTCGTACTCCCAGTCGTTGCCGTGCTTGCGGGCTCGGCGGGTGACGGTGGTGGCGCGCATGACCGGTTGCGGGAGCCCGCCGGAGCGTAGCCAGTCGGCGAGCCTCTCCCCTGCCGGTGTGCCCAGTGCCGCCGCCTTGCCGGCCACCGCTGGATCGGTGTCGGTGGGTAGGCGCAGCAGGGCCTGGGTGAGGTCCCAGTGCCATGCTGGCTGGTCGCCGAGGGCGGTGAGCCGTTCCAGCAGGGCGAGTGGGTCGAGCATGCCGTTGGCGGAGGTGGGGGTGGCGAGCAGGCCGGGTTGGCCGGGCTCGTTGAGGTGGGCGCCGATCTCGGTGAGGCGGGCCCGGAGCAGTCGGTGTGGTGGGGGTACGCGGGGGTCGGTGGTCTGGTCGGTGCGGCGTACGGCGGCGAGCAGTGCCTGCCAGCGGCTGCGTCGTCGGGGCTGTTGGTCGGTGGCGCCGGCGGTGGTGAGTACGTCGACGACCACCTCGCACAGGCAGAGGGGGTCGTAGCGGTGTTCGTTGCCCCAGGACCAGTGCCGGCGCTCGATGACGGGGGTGAGTGCGGCGTGCACCCGGGTGCTGTCGGTCGTGGTGAGCCGGACGAGTCCGTCGAGGATGCGGTCCAGGGGGGTGCCCTGGGACTGGGTGCCGAGGAGGGTGGCGACCTCTTCGGCGAGTTCGTCGATGTCGGTGATCGGGGTGGGTGCGGGTGCGGGTGGTGGGGGTGGTGGGAGGTCGTCGCCGCGTGGTCGGGTGACGGTGGGGGCGGTGGCCGGGTTGTGGCCGTGTCGGGTGGCGAGGGTGTTCGCGCGGTCGCGTAGCTCGATGGCGGGGTGTTCGGTGGCGATCGCGATGATCTCGGCGATTTCGGCTGCCCGGTCGCGGTGTTGGCGGGCCAGGCGGTCGAGCCAGGTGAGTTGGGTGCGTACGAGTGCCTTGTCGGGGCGTTGCAGCACGTCCCGGGAGGTGTCGAGGAGGGTCTCGATGTCGAGGTCGGGCAGGTCTCGTAGTGCTGTCTGCGCCATGGTGGCGACGGGGGCTGGTGCGTCGGTGAGCAGGCGGAGGTAGTCGGTGGTGTGGGCGGTGACTTCGGCGGTGGTGGGTTTCAGTTCGGTGAGCAGGATGGTGAAGGCGCGTAGTGCGGCGGCGCGGTCGCCGCGCAGCAGTCGGCCGATGGCGCCGTCGATGAGGGTGGTCCGGTCGATGGTGCCTTCGGTGGCGAGTTGTGCCAGGGCGGTCGGCAGTGGGTGTCGCTGCCGGTCTTCCCAGGTCGTGGTGATCTCGTCGAATGTCATGCGGGTGCCGAGGCCGTCGACTTCGAAGAGTCGGGGCAGCATGGCGGTGAGGAACGGGTCGGCGCGTAGCCGGTCGATCAGGGGGGTCGGGCGGCTGCGGTGTTGTCGGTCGGGCAGCGCGGCGGCTTCCAGCCACAGTTCGACGAAGCGGTCGTTGGTGGGTGGTGTGGTGTGTGTGATGTGCAGTAGGGCGGCGATGAAGCGCCAGCGTTCGGTCCAGGTCTGTTGGTTGATTTTGGTGGCGAGCCGGTGTGCGAGGTCGCCGAGCCAGGTGATGCCGCGTTCCTCTGCGGTTTGTGCCATGAGGGTGGCGGCGCGTTGACCGTGGGGGTTGACGTTGTTGCGGCCGAGGATGGTGGCGGCCTGTGCGGCGGTGGGGAGGCAGCCGACGACGGCGACGGCCAGGGCGGTGCCGGAGCCGACGGTCCACCAGGTGGTGCGGTGTTGTTTGAACCAGGTGGTCAGGTCGTTGCCGATTTCGCGGCGGCGTTGCTCGGGTAGCCCGGCGAGGGCGGCGGCGATCTGGGGGGCGGCGGCGTTCTTGATGAGGTCGAACAGGTCGCTGGTGCCTCCGGCGGCGAGTTCGCGTTGGCGTCGTGCGGTGCTCTTGATGAAGAGTTGTTGTTCTGCGCGGGTCACACCGGCTCCTCGGCGCGGTCGGTGGTCAGCATGCGGGTGGCCAGTGCGTGTCGGCAGGGGCCGCGTTGCCCTCGGTGCTTGGCCCACCAGGGGCAGGTGCAGGTGAGGTCGCCGTCGGGTAGTTGGCGGACGCGGTAGGTCTGGTCGCCGCTGCGGATGGTGGCGGAGGTGCCGTCGAGTTCGACGGCGCCGGCGTCGAGTAGTGCCCGGGCGCCGATCAGGCGGGGGTTGTCGCGTTCGGCGCGGCTCGCGTCGTAGGGCATGACGCGGTGGAAGTATGCGGCCTCGGAGACGTCGTAGCCGACGCGGCCGGCGGTGCCGAGTTGGGCGAGTGCGGCGCGGACGCGGGTCGGGGTGAGGTTGGTGTCGGTGGCGAGTCGGTCGACGTCGATGGTGGGGTCCCAGGAGAGCATGGCGGCGACGAGGTTGGCGTCGTCGACGACGTCGTCTCCGGCGAGTGCGGTGAGTGCGGCGCCTTCGCCGGAGAAGCCGCGGTAGGGCTCGGGTGAGAGGGTGAGGGAGAGTCGTAGGGTGCCGGTGTCGAGTTCCCAGGTGCTTGGTGCGGGTGCTGAGCCGGCCGCGATGGTCGGGCCGTAGACGCGCAGGGTCTGGGCGAAGCGGAGCATGCCGCGCAGGGCGGTGAGTCGGCTGGGGCCGGCGAGGCAGACGGCTCCGGGGACGGGTCGGGAGGTCAGTCGCAGGGAGCGGCCGGCGGGTACGGCCCAGAGGACGGTCCGGTCGTTGGTGGTGGGTAGCCGGCGCAGGAATGTGGCGGCTTCGGTGGCGGGGATCTCGGCGCGGGGTTCGAATGCGGCGGCGAGGATCTGCACTTCGGCGAAGCCGCGGAGCCAGCGGGCGGGTAGTGGCACCTTTTTCTCGACGACGGGGCCGTCCATGGTGGAGACGGTGAGGTCGTCGGGGCCGACGGAGAGGTGCAGGGGGTCGAGGCCGCCGACGCGGGCCAGTGCCTCGCGCAGGGGGTTGTTGACGTCGACGTTGGTGGTGCCGTGTTCGAGGACGTCGCCGTCGAGGCCGGCGGGTAGGGCGTCGAGGCGGGCGTAGACGCCGCAGCAGCCGGAGAAGGACTCGAAGCGGAGTCGGTCGCGGCTGCCGGTGACGACAGGGTCGAGGCTGGCGGGGCTGACCGGTCGGTGGTAGCGGGTGCGGGCTACCTCGGCGACGGCGAGCAGGCCGATGGCGGCTGCCTGTGGGGTGGTGAGGAACCCGGTGAAGAAGCGGGGGTTCGGGGTGGGGCCGCCGCTGGTCTGTAGGGCGAGTCCGCCCTGTCCGAGGGCGGAGGAGCCGAGATACCGGTACGTCTGGACTGCGCTCACGTCCGCGGACAGTAGATGAGGTGTGTGACAGGAACCAGTGGGTGTGGTTTGTCGTGCACGTGGGCGCGATCGTCGCGTCTCAGCATCGGGGGGTGCGTGGTCGGGTCCTGGGTCGTTCCCGGCTGGGGTGTCTCTGTCCGGAAACTGCCGGCGGGCGACCGACCTGCTTGTGGCGGTGAGAGTGGAGAATGACGGGGTGGTGGTTCGAAGCGCAGTTGTCATGTCGCGTGCACGTCCGGAAGGGGGGAAGGGGTGACACCCAGGCCTGCGTCGCGCGGTTTTCCTACCGGTTTGCGGGTGCTGTTTGGCGTTCTGGGGGCGGGTTCTTTCAGCACCGGGGTGGTCGCCGTCTTCATCAGTCAGAACGGAACAGGCACGGGCGTGCTACTCGTCGTTGGAGCTGCCGTACTCTTTCTGACCGTGCTCGGCAATCGCATCGAGAGTCTGGAGTTCGGCGGCGCTAGGCTCAGACTGCGTGCCGCCGCGGCGCAACGGTACGCCTTGGCTGAGGAATCTGAGCATCGTGGTGATGTCGCCGAAGCTGACCGGTTGAGGCAGGAGGCGCGTGCTTTCATGGACGCTGCGCGGCCGATCGCGGCAAGCTACCGCAGCGTGCGCGATTCTTTGCCTTCAAGTCCTGAACGGACGAAGATCTTGGAGAACATTGTCCTCGGAGCCCGCCGGTTGGCTGAGAAGGAGTCTTTTGAAGCGGTGGAGGTCGCCCACTGGCTGCGCCAGGGAAATGAGGAGGAGCGGATTACTGCTCTGGCGATGATGCAGGCCAAGCCAGAGTTGCGTGATTTCGAGGCGATGATCGCTGCGATCCGCGAGCCGCGCAGCGCATTCGAGCAGTATCACGCGTTGAAATTGGCCGTCGTCATGCTTGAGGACTTGGAGCCGGCGCAGCGGTTGTGGCTTGCTGCGACGGTCAGGTCCATACGTGGGCTTCGCTTTCGCCAGGACAGTGAACGACGGAGGCTCGGTGAGGTGATCCTGCAACGAGCGGAGTAGCGGCGCTGGCAGGGTGGGAGCCAGGTGACGGCCCCTGCCCAGCGGCGTCCGCTGGATGAGCCGCTACGCAGGTCAGAGGCCGCCGGCGACGCGTAGGACGGTGCCGGTGGTGTAGGTGGCGTCGGGGCCGAGGAGCCAGGCGATGGCGCCGGCGACCTCGTCGGGTTCGCCGGGGCGGCCGAGGGGGATGCGGCCGGCGGCCCGGTCGGGGCGGTCGGGTTGGCCGGAGAGGGCGTGGATGTCGGTGCGGATGATGCCGGGGGCGACGGCGTTGACACGGATGCCGCGGGGGGCGAGTTCCTTGGCGAGGCCGGTGGTGAGCGTGTCGGTGGCGGCCTTGACGGCGGCGTAGTGGATGTATTCGCCGGGGCTGCCGAGGGTGGCGGCGACGGAGGAGACGTTGACGATGGCGGCGCCGGTGTCCATGCGACGGGCGGCCTGTTGGGCGCAGAGGACGTAGCCGATGAGGTTGACGTCGACGACGGTGCGCAGGTCGGTGGGGTCGAGGTCGACGAAGGCGCCGATGGGGCTGGTGACGCCGGCGTTGTTGACCAGGCCGGTGATCGGGCCCAGGTCGGTGGCGGCGTCGAAGAGGGCGGCGACCTGGTCGGGGTCGCGGGTGTCGGCGGGGACGGCGAGACCGCGTACGCCGGTGGCTTCGATGTCGGCGAGCACGGCGGTGGCGGCGGTGTGGTCGCGGCGGTAGCTGAAGGCGACGTGGTGGCCGGCGTGGGCGAGGCGGCGGGCGGTGGCGGCGCCGATGCCGCGGCTGCCGCCGGTGATGACGGTGACCGGTGTCATGGGTTGTCTCCTGCGGTTGCTGCTGGGCCCGACGCTACCCGTGGCGGCGGGTGGGTGGGCTGCGGGGAACGTCACGTGGCGGCGCATCGGCACGAGTCAGTCGCTGGTCATGGTCGGGCTCCGGTGGCGTGCTGGATCGCCGCGACGGTGGCGGGTGCGGCGGGGTCGGACAGCAGGATCTCGTCGTAGCCGGTGGTGTGGCGGTCGACGGTGAGGTGCAGGCCGGGTTGGCCGGCGCGGGCGCAGACGAGTTGGCGGGGGCCGCCGAGCACACCCCAGATGCCGATCTTGACGAAGCCGGAGACGGTGAGGCCGCTGCGGGCGCCGCGGGCCAGGCGCAGCGGTTCGGCGACGGCGGTGGCGTGTCGGACGGCGGTCAGGGGCACGCTCAGGTGGCGGTGGCGGGTCCACAGTCGTTCGCCGGCGGTGAAGTGGATGTGGATGCCGTCGGGTGTGAGGGTCGTCGAGGCCATCAGGTGGGTCCTTCCGTGGTGTCCGGGTCGTCGGTGGGTCCGGGGTCGGCCGGCAGCAGGATGGTGGCGAGCAGCCGGGGAGTCCGGTCGGCGGTGGGTTCGTGCCGGGCGAGTGGGAGCAGCAGTGCGCTGAGGTCCTGGGCGAGTCGGGCCAGTTCGGCGTCGCTGAGGTGCAGGACGAGTTGTTGGTAGCCGACGCCGTCGGCGGTGTAGTCGATGTGTTCGCGGTCGAGGTAGCGGGTGAACTCCGACAGCAGGCTCGACACGAAGGCGGTGAACCAGCGGGCGTGGTCGTCGCGGGTGGCGGCGGCGAGGGTGGTGGCGTCGGGTGTGACGCTGCCGCCGGGTAGCGCGTAGATCCGTTCGGTGGCGCCGCCGACGCGGCGTTCCTCGGCGACCTCGACGAGGCCGGCCCGGGTCAGGGTGGCCAGGTGTCGGTAGAGGGTGGCCTGGGGGATGTCGGGCAGGGCGGCGGCGAGGTCGCGGGTGGTGCGGCGGGTGCCGGCGATCGCGCGCAGGATCCGGATGCGTACGGGGTGCAGGGCCAGGTCCGACCATCGGTGCGGCGAGGTGTCCACACCCTGACGCTATCATTATCGAGAATGATAACGCCAGCGCGGGGTGGGATCGCATACGCTCGGCGCACTCAAGGTGTCGACGGTGGAGGTGCGGTCGTGGCGGGTGTGGGTGTCGGGGACGTCGTGGAGGACTTCGAGCTGCCGGACGAGACGGGTACGCCCCGGCGGTTGTCGGAGTTCCTGGCCGCCGGCCCGGTGGTGCTGTTCTTCTACCCGGCGGCGCTGACGCGCGGGTGCACGGCGGAGAGCTGCCACTTCCGGGACCTGGCGGCGGAGTTCGCGGCGGTGGGCGCCGCCCGGGTGGGCATCAGCCGGGACCCGGTGGCGAAGCAGGCGGAGTTCTCCCGGCGGCACGGGTTCGACTATCCGCTGCTGTCGGACCCGGACGGGGTCGTGGCGGATCAGTTCGGGGTGCGGCGCCGGCTGCCGTTGGGCGCGTTGAGCACGCGGCGGATGACGTTCGTGATCGGCACGGACCGGCGGGTCGTCGAGGTGGTCCACAGTGAGCTGAACATGAACGACCACGCGGACGCGGCGTTGCGGGCACTGGGGGGTTGATCTTCCGGTTGTCGGGCCGAGCTGGTATCAAGGCAGACATCTGAACAGGTGTACGAGGGAAGAGGTTGCTGATGGGTGCCGCGGGCCAGGGTTTGTCCACTGACGAGGTGCAGAGCATCCGGGAGGCGCTGGCGGCGGGCCGCAAGCCGAAGGTGGTGTTCACCGCATCGGCGGGTCAGATCGCCGGCCAGGTGGGTCAGGTGGTGGAGTTGACCGACCCGGCGGTCTCGGACGAGTTCGTGGTGGTCCGGTTCGGGCGCGACGAGTTGCCCTTCTCCCCCGCCGACGTGGCGGTGGCGCCGCGGGGTGCGGGGCGCAAGGTTGCCGAGCCGGAGCCGGAGCCGCAGGTGGAGACGGCGGCGCCGACGGAGCCTGAGTTCGTGTTGGACCGGCCGCGGGTGCCGGCGCCGCGGGAGGAGTCGAAGGTGGAGACGGCGGACGCGAAGCCGGCGCCCGCGCCGGCACGCAAGGCGGTGAAGGCGGTGAAGCCGAAGGGGCCGGCGGGGCTGACGGTGACGCTGGCGTACGCCGACGGCGAGTGGACGGTGGCGGCGCAGCAGGGCAGCAAGTCTCTGGCGAAGCCGTACGTGGTGAAGCCGGCGGAGGCGCTGCGGATGGTGGCGCTGGTCGACGTGCCGGGCGTGCACGAGGCGGTGGAGCAGATCATGGCCGCGGAGCGGGCCGAGGCGGAGCAGCAGGCGGAGAAGCTGCGGGCGGAGCTGGCGGAGATCGAGGCGCGCCTGGCGGAGCTGCGCGAGGCGCACTGACACCGACGGCCGGCGGGGCGGGTGGCGCGATGCCACCAGGTCCGCGACTTCACCGACGACGACCTCAAGCGGTACGCCGAGATCGCCCAGTTCCAGCAGGACAGCAAGATCGTCACCCAGAAGGCGGAC